>CALHGQ010000566.1 GCA_938030175.1 uncultured bacterium
GGGCAGTCTACGGCTCAGGGATGTGGGAATCGACTCGTCCTCCAGTATGAGCGGGGGGCAACGACTTCATGCATCGAGATTGTCATAGGGAAAGCTACGATCCATGGAGCCCGAGACCCCAGGCCTAGCGCCTTGGGCGGAGACCCCATGGCAGATCCACTCGAATCACTGGACGACGACAGCAGCCCACTCAGGCGTGGCCCCATCATCGTTCCGTTCGTTCCGCCGACCGCGCGTGCAAATTCTGCCGCGCCGGTGGGTGTGCCTGCAGACACGTCCGCAGCTAGCCCCGCGGCTGCTCCCGGCGGCGGTGACGTGCCCACGGCCTTCCGATCGGAGCGAGACGCCCATCAGCCAGGGGCGGTGAGCGGGGGGCCCTTCGCGAGCACCGCGGTGGTGGTGACCGCTCCGCTGGAGGATCCGGTTCCCGCGCCGACTTCCGAGGACGAGACAGGCGCCGGGCCTTCGCCAAGAGCCTCCAGCGACGTGATCTCGGACACGATCCGACGCTGGGCTCGGCCCACGACCTTGGACGAGCTGAAGAGCCGCGGTATCCGCAAGGTACGCAGCGTCAGTATGTCGCGGGTCGGTGCTCTCCTCGAGAAGGCCGTCAACCGTGCGCTGATCGAGCGAACCCTCGACAGCGACAGGGGTGAAGCGCTCAGTATTTCTTCCACGGCGCGCGAGCAGTTTGTGCGCCTCAGCCAGCTAGAGATCACCGGCAAGGTCGAGGCCACCGAGCTGGAAGTGGCTGAGGAGGCGCCGCTCCATGAGCGCGCCAGCTCGACCCTGGACCGGCTGAAGCGCGAGCTTGAGGACCGCCGCAAGGTGGTGGCGGATCGCGAGAAGCAGCTCTCGGATGGCGCCCTCGACAAGGCGGAGGAAAACCGGCTCGGCAACCAGATGCGCGAGCTCTTCGCGACCCATGCGGGCGTGGACGATCGGTTGCTCGAGCGAGAAGTTTTGGGCCTAGTCTTCGGCGAGCTTCGCACCTCGCGCCGCCGCGCGCGACTGGCGCGCCTTGAGGAGCACCAGCGTGAGCTCGGCGTCCTCGAGCGCCGGGTCGCTAAGCTCTCGGTTCTGCTCGGGGAGACGGAGGACGCGCTGCGGAAGGTCAGGGCCGCGAAGCACATCGACGTGGGCGTCAGCTCGATCTACGACGAGGTCCAAGGGCTCGGCGCGGACGACGATCAGTTCGAGCAGAAGTCTGACCTCATGCGCAGCCTCTTCGAGGCCAACCTAGCGCTGCGCGGTTAGGCCGCTTCACCGGCTAGCGGTGGAACATCGGCAGCGTGTCGTCCGGCAGCGCGAGGAAGAGCACGTTGCACGCGGTCGCATAGGACGCCCCGTACATGTTGCGCTGGGCCATGCCGCGAACGTAGCGAACGTCCGGCCACGCCCCAGACGGTTCCTGCTCCGCCAGAAGGAGGCGCATCTGGGGCTCTGCCCATGCGCGGTAGCGCTTGGTGTCCCGCAGGTGCCACAGGGCTTGGCTCAGGTAGAAGCGCTCGTAGTAAGGGAAGGCCGCCTCGTTGCCTGAGGGCTGATCGCTGCGCGCCAAGAGCTGCCTGTACACGTAGTCGTAGCCCTCATCGAAGGCAGGCCCGGAGTAGACCCCCGCTGCCTGGAGCGTGGCGAGTCCCGCCGCCGTGAGGGCGATGCTCGTCTTGGAGTCGCCGATCCCGTAGCGGAAGCCACCGAGCGTGCTCTCGTCCCCGAGGTCCTTTGTGTCGAGGATTTGGAGCTTCCCCATGTAGTCCACGGCGCGCGCGATGGTGTCCGGGTTGACGTGGATCCCCACGTCGTCGGCGGCGCGGAGTGCTTGCAGGAGCGAAACGGTGACGGATCCCTCGTGCTGGATGGTGCGGTACGGCTCGTAGTACCAGCCGCCCTCGGCCCCCTGGGAGTCCTCGATGCGGCGCACCGCGGCCTGGAGCGTTTCACCGATGCGCCTTCCGAGCGCCGAGTTGGGGGACACGGTGAAGGCTTCGGCGAGCGCGAGCGTTGCGAGGCCGTGCCCGTGGGTGCGGGACAGCTCGTCCCCTTGATCTTTGATGTAGCCGGGATAGGGATCCGCGTCGCGCTGGGTGTTCGCGAGCAGGTACTCCACGGCGCGTGACACGTTCTTCTGGTGGAGCCCACGGGTAGGGGTCGACCCGCCCGCCATCCAAGCGAGCGCGGAGAGCGCGGTCACAGCGAGCGGCGCGCGCCCCTTGGGGTTCGCGTCGCCGACGGCCATGGAACCGTCCCGCGACTCTTGCCGCGTGGCGAGCCAGGCCAGCCCGCGCTCGATCGCGACGATGCGCTCCTCGTCCCCTTCTTGCGGGTAGGGCCGCAGCTCAGGGTCGTCCGTCGGGGACTGCACCTTCGAGCTGACCGTGTGGACCGCGCGCGCTGACTGGCCACGGTCCCACGGGGCGGGCGGCGTCGCCGCGCGGGCGGGCCATCCGGATGCTGAGCCCACCGCGAGCAGCGCGAGGGCGATGGGCAGTGGTCGTCGCGGGAACATTCGGTCGAAGTCGATCAGCGGCCGGAACGGCGGTTGAGGCGCTTGTAGTAGGAGTCCACCCAGTCGCGGTAACGGGGGGGGACGTCGTCGCTGACGCCGTTCTGGAAGGTCTTGCGCAGGTGCACGGGCAGGTCGCCCCACTCCTCATCGCCGGTAGCGTTCGAGGCCTCGCCGGTTTCGCTCTGGGGCGGTTTCTTGCCCGGGCCGTCCTCTCCGCCCTTTTGCTCTTCGCCGTCCTTCGGCTCTTCGCCTTCCTTCCCTGGGGTCTGCTGCTCCTTGGGGCTTTCCTGTCCAGGCTCCGGCTGCTCACCCTTCTCTTCGCGCTTGCTTCCCGACGGGGTCTCGCCCTGCTGGGGCATCCCTTGCTGGGGGGGAGGAGGGGAGCCGCCTTGGCTGCCGCTGCCCGAAGAGTTCTCGGCAGCGATTTCGAGGATCCGATCGATCTCAGTCTGTGCCGCTTCCGATTGGCTGCGGGTCGCTTCCAAGATCTGACCGATGCCGCTCGCGCCAGCGCTTGAGGCGTTTTCCGCCTCGCGGATGAGCTCGTCGATTCCGGCTGCACCCACCTCGGAGGAGCGCGAGCCGTCGCCGGTGCTCGCTTCGAAGAGCAGTTGGCTGACGCGTTCAAGACGCTTGTCCACCTTGATGAACAGCTCTTTCATTTCGTCTTCGCTTTGGCCGCCCGCGGGGCCTTTCCCGCCGAGGGGATCGAGCTCGCGAAGTCCCTTGTCCTCCTTCTTTGTCTCCTTCTCCTGGGGAGGAGTAGGCGCAGGCTTGGGCGTCTTCGGATCTTGGGTTTCAGGCTTCTCTTTCGCTGGCTCCTGGGAGCCTGCGCCCGCAGGGGGCGCTTCCTGGGGGGCGGCGGCGGCGAGGCTTGCGGTCACGGCCGCGGCAAGTGCTCGTGACCAGAGGGAATGGGGCTGCATCATCGGTCGTCTCCTTCGCTGTTTTCGTCGCCGTCTTCCTGTTCGATCTCGGTCCCGACTTCCGGACCCTGCGCGCCATCCATTTCGATGCCGAGCCGCTGACGCATGCCACGGAAGAGCTGGTGGATGCGCTCACTGCGGGTGGCAAGGCGCAAGAGGTCGCGCCGCACCAGTGGGTCGAGCTCGCCGCCCGCATCGATCTGCGGGTACATCTGGCGCACCTGATCGATGCGCTCTAGCACTTCGGTTTCAAGCTTCTGCAGGAGCTTCAGCTCGGCGACGTCAGGGACGAGCTGCTGCTTCTGCTCACCCTCGCCTTGGTCTTGCTCCTGCTGCTGTTCTTGGCTCTCCTCGGAGCGCCGATCGAGCTCGTCGCGCAGCGCCTCCTCAAGCCAGCCGAGTCCGTTCTCGACGTCGGCCTGCAGCGCCTGGGTCCGCGGCCCAGCGTCGTAGTTGCCGCTGTCGCCGAGGTCTTTTGAGATCCGCTTGAGGTCGCGGGATGCGCGATCGAGGATCTCAGCGAAGACGAGCGTTCCCTCCGCCGTGATGGCTTCGACCATGGAATCGATCCGGCTGGCAAGGGCTTCTTCTTCGCGCGCGATGTTGCGCAGACGGATTCGCATCGAACGGGACACTCGCTTGGAGTCCCCGCGCGACTCGTTGACCTCCCGGGTCTCCATCGAAGCGGTCGCATGGAGCGCTCGGATCTCCTGGACTTCTTCCGCGATCCGGAACAGCAGCTCCTCTTGGCGAAGGGACTCGTACTGCTCCTCTTCTTCCTCAAGGTCGGCGAGGGCCTCTTCGATTTTCGTCTGGGTGTCTTCCTCTTGCTCGACGGCTTCGTCGAGCTGCTCCTGATCCAGGGACTCGGCGGCCTCGCCTGCTGCCTGGGCGGCTTCCTCGAGCTTCTGGCTCTGGTTCGCCAGGCCCTCGCGTTCTTGGTTGCGCTCGGCGAGTTCCAAGAGCTTTTGTTCGACCTCGGCCTGGCGCTCTGCCAGCTCCTGGGCCTTCTCTTTCTGCTCTTGGGTCTGCGGCTGGGCACCTTCCGCAGCGCTACGCGCCGCATCCTCAAGGGCATCGACCGCTTCCCGCTGCGCCTCCGCTGCCTCCGTGCTTCCAGCTGGCTTGTCCAGTGCTTCTGCTGCGCGCTCCATGGCTTCAGCGGCGCGGTCGAGCGCTTCGCTCGATTCCTCGGCGGCTTCCGGCTTCATCTCCGCCGACTGCACGGCCTCGGACAGCTCTCGCGCCTCTTGAGCCAGCGCTTCCTGCGCCTCCTTGGCAGCCTGCTGCTGTGAAGCACTCGCTTGCTGGTCCTGCGCGGACTGCGCCTGGGCGATGGCCTGCTCGAGCTTCTCCGCCGCCTCGTTGAGCTTCTCTGCGGCCTCCTGGGCCGCTGCCTCTGCGCGCTCTTGGGCCGCGGCCGCCTGTTCCGATGGGGAACTCTGCTCGCCAGAAGGACTCTGTTCGCCGGAAGGGCTCTGTTCGCCAGAGGGGCTCTGCTGACCTGACTGACTCTGCTGCCCGGAGGGGCTCTGCTGACCCGACGGGCTCTGCTCGCCGGATGGGCTTTGCTCCCCGGACTGACCCTGCTGGGAGGCACCTTGCTGAGACTGGGCCTGCGCGGCTTGGCGTCCAGCTTCCTGGGCCGCCTTGGACGCAGCCTGTGCCGCCGCCGACGCGCGCTCCATCGCTTCCTGCGCTTCTCCGATCGCAGTGGCGACGTCTTCGGCCCCCGCGAGCGGCTCCGACTCGCTCGACCCAGCGGCTGCGCGCTCCGCGCCCTCCGCAAGTCGTTCCGCCGTTTGCGAGGCGGCCTTTTGACCGCTCATCGCGTCGTCGGCTTGGCGTGCGCTCTTGCCAAGCGCACGGTCCAAAGCGCTCAGCGCGGCCGTCGTCGCATTCGCAGCTTCGCGCGCCGCCTCCTGTGCGTTCGCACGCTCCTCCGCCTGGGCCTCTGAGCCTTCGCCCGCGTTCTCGGCGGCGTCCTCGGCGCGTCCCCGTGCTTCGGAGGCGTTCTGCGCTTCGCGAAGCTCCTCGGCGATTTCCTGTGCCGACGCTGCGGCTTCGCTGCGACCCCCCTCGGTGGCACGCTCAGCCAGCGCGTTCGCCTGGGTCAGCGCTGCCTCGCGGGCGGCGTCGGCGGCCTCACGCCTCGCTTGCGCCATCGCTTCCAACGCAGCCGCGCTGGCTTCCGCTTGGGCTGCCGCGGCCTCGCGGGTTTCCGGCGAGGCTTCGTCGGTGGCTCCCTGCGCCATGGCCTGGGCTGCGTTCCTGACCTCGGATGCTGCGTCGCGCAGACCCTCATCCTGGGTGATCTCGGCCGTGCGCTCGAGGCTGTCTGCCATGGCATCCAGCTCGGAAGCGGCGCCTTCGGCCTGGCTCTTGGCGGCCTCGGGCGTGGCCGACGCTGCTCGCGCTTCGGCGGCCGCTTCACGGAGCTCGGCTGCCGCCTTGTCGAGATCGACCGCGCGCGCTTCGTCGGATCGAGCGGCTGCCATTCCTGGCCGCATCTCGCTGAGGGTGGCGCGGTCGGCGGCGTTGGCTTCGCCGAGCTGCTCGGCGCGCTTCTGCTGATCTTCGGTGAGGGCACGGAGCTCGTCGAGCAGTCGCTCGGCGTCGAACAGGCCCGATTCCTGGGCGGACTCTTCGTTTTGCTTGAGCGCTTCCCGCTGGGCTTCCAGGGCCTCCTGGATTCGGTCTTGGATCTCGCGCTGCTCGGCCGTGGTGGACTCTTGGCGGAGCTGTTCGGTCTCCTTCTTGATCTGCTCCTCTTCGCTGCTCAGTTCCTGGAGGGCCTCTTTGACCTCCCGAAGCTGCTCGAGGTTCTCTTCGATGTTCTCCTCGGAGTCGCGCCGCTGCAGCACGTCCAAGAGCTTCGTGACGCGTTGCACCACACGCTCGCCGCGTTCGATGGCCGCGAGGTAGCGGCCGGCCTTCAAGTCGTCGTTCGCGGTCCCGATCAACTCTTCGAGTGTGCGTCCTTCAGCGTCTTCTGGGCGCTCGTCGAGGAGCTCCACGGCGTTTCGAAGAAGCTGCGCCGCCTCGGGGCGACCGTCTTCCTCGAAGCGGGGGATCAGCTTGGTGATCCGCATTCGGAGCTGCTGGATCTGGCGCTTGATGAGCTCTTGCTCGTTCGCGCGGGCCGTGCGCCAACGGTCGGATCCGTCGTCCTGGGACGCGGCCGATGGGGCGACGCTCGCAAAGAGAGCGCAGCACGCGAGGGCCGACGGAGCCAGCCTGTAGAACTTCGATGGGCGGTGGATCTTCATTTTCCAGACTCGGCTCCGGTACGGACCTTCTCAAGGATGTTCTTCTGCCGGTTGGCGATGTCCCGCGTGAGCGAGATGATCGCCTGCATGTTGTCCCACTCGCCGAGATCGTTCATCAACGTCTCGATGGAGCGGCTTAGCTTGCGCGCCTTGGTCATGGCGTCCTTCAGCGCGGTGCGCGTTCCGATGAGCGGCTCGTTCTGACCCGCCTCTTCTCGCATGGCTTCTAGGGCTTCTATGAGCCCGTTGGTTTCTGCTCCGGCTGCGTTCAAGGCCATGCCGACGAGGCGCACGAGCTCACCGGCGCGTTCCGGCGAGCCAAGTTGGCCAGAAGCCACCTCCGAGCTCAGCGCGGTCCAGATCTCCGGCTGGAAGCTGCGGTCAGTGGACGCGGAAGTCAGCTCAAAGAGCCGTGCTTCCAGAGCGCCCGCGCGGTCGTCCATGCGTGTGTAGATCATCGACGACGCGAGTCCGGAGAGGTCACGGCCCACGGAGGTGAGATCCCCTTGGATCCGACGTGCGTCGTTGACGAGGCCCGTCACGTCGTTCGGTGTGGGGGCCTCGGCGTCGTCGCCGTCCATGGCCATGCTGAACTCGTCCATGCGCGTGATCGAACCCGTGAGCCGCGACTCGAGCTGGCCCACGTCCTCTGCCGCGCGTCCCAGTCCATCGCGTTGGGTCCGCAGGAACTCATCGGCGCTCACGACCCTGACCCGGATGGGGGCAGAGCGCGTCTCGTTGGGCTCAGGGCTTCGGGAGTCCAGGATGAAGGTTTGCAGCGTGACGACCTGGCCCTCTTCCATCGCTCCCTCGGGGCTCAGCGTGTTGACCTCCAAGAGCGAACTTGCGAGACCCGCTGCACGCACGACGCGGCCTTGGCCTTCGAGGGCAAGGGGCGCGTCCGCCAGCGGCAGCTCGAGCGCTGTCAAGACGTCGTCGCTGGTGACGTTGCGGACCTCGTATCGGAAGGTGTTGAGCCCGAAGTCATCCCGCACGAGGACGCGCAGGGGCACTGCGCCGCCCGCGATGGTCTCGACCTCTGCACGACCTGGTTCGAGGGTCACCAGTTCGGGGCGGCGATCGGGGAGCACTTCGATGCCGAAGAGGGCCGGATCGGGGTTCGAGAGTCCGGTGCTGTCGGTGAGCTCAAAGCGGAAGCGCAAGGATTCGAACACCGTGCGCTCGAAGCCAAGGCCCGTTGGCGCTGGCGCGTCGTCGTCAGCGCTCTGGTCTGCTGCTGCGGCGGGCGCGACGGGGAAGGGCACCCGCGCGAGCGAGATCTCTTCGTCGCTCGGGAACGTTCGAGCCAGACCCGTGGCATCGTCGGGGTCGGTCGCCGCGATGACGGAGACCGTAGAGCCAGCCAGCACAGCGATCGCGGTGTCGCGCTCGGTGCGCTCCGGCAGGCCGGAATACGTCGGAGGAACGATGACGAATGCGAGGCTCGCGAGGTCGGGCGGTTGGAGCACTTCGATGCGAACGGTTTGTTCGCCGCGCTGGTCGTCGCCGCCGAAGACGCGCAGCTCCATGCCCTCTTGGACGGAGGGCAGCACGGTGCGGAACGTGTCCTTGCCGCTCGGGCTAAGGTCGATCGCGGCGCCGCTGTCGAATCGAACGGTGACCACCTCGGGCACTTCGCCCTCGGCGAGGATCACGATCGGTACGTCGCTACCGCGTGCGGCGCGGACTTCGATCCGGTCCACCGATGGATGGCGCACATCGAGGGCTCCGCCGCCGTCGGGAACGTCGAGGGTGAGGGTCGTCGCCCTCGGCCAGGCCACGTTCTGCCCGAGCATCCGCTGGCCGAAGATCGACGCCATGGCCGGCTGGTAACCGAGCGCCGCCGCTGCGATGCCCGTGCCCACGAGTCCCGCCGTGACGCGACCGATGGGACCCTTGCTGTCCGTCACTCGGGCGAGGTCGACCTTTGGGACGAAGTCCTCCGCCGCGCGGGCGACTTGGCGGACCAGCGGCGCGCTGGGGGAGTCGGCGCCCACGGCGTTGCGCAGCTGGATCGCACTGACGAATCGATCGTCCTTGGGGAGCTCTTCGGGCAGCGCGCGCTGCGCCAGCATGGCGAGACCGGCCTCGCTCGGAACGCTCTTCGAGTGCTTGAAGAGCGTCCGCTTCAGGATCCACACCACACCGCCAATGAGCACGATCAGGTGGATGACGCGGATGGCCGCCGGGAGCTTGAGCGTCCGGTCCGCGACGTACATGAACGTCAGCCACAGGGCGCCGGCGGCCAGAGCCGTGCCGAGTCCGTGCAGCCAGATGTTCCTACGCAGCATCCCCCCGAGCCGCTTCAGTAAGCGATCCAGGTTCGGTGTCAGGGCTCCCTCGAGCGGGACGGAGTCTCTCTTCAATGACGCCATGCGTTAGCGGTGGAAGATGGGCAGGAAGTCATAGGGGATCTCGAGCGTCAGGCAGGCCATCGCGGTGCTGAAGGCCTCGCCGGGGCCGGTGGAGTTCATCCACGAACCGTCCGGACGCTGGCGCTTGAGAAGGAACGTGCGCAGGCGGGTGAAGTAGTTCTTCCAGTCGTTGCCGCCCTTCGTGTACATCGCCTGCACGCCGTAGTAGTGGCCGTACCAGAAGAAGTAGTGGCCCGAGATGCCGTACTGGTGGTTGAAGCGATCGAACTCGGAGTTGAGGTAGTCAACGCCGCGGTCGATGAGCTCGTCGGAGTAGATACCCAGGCCATTGAGCGCGGTCACGCCCGCAGCGGTCAGCGGGAACGTCGTCCGCGAGCGTGCCTGGCGCTGGTAGCTGAACGTACCGAGGCCTCCCCAACGGTCCATCCGGCGGCCGCTGCCGCCCTTCACCGCCGAGTCGACGACGTAACGGATCGCCCGGTCCACCGTGGACTTCGGCACCCGGATCCCGATGTTCCGTGCCGCGCGGAGCGCCAGAACCTGGCAGACGACGATGGACATGTCAGAGTCCCGCGCCAGCGGCTGGTAGCGCCAGCCCCCTTCGTCGTTCTGGCTCTTGACGATGAAATCGATCGCCTTCTGCAGCCGGATGCGCACGTCTTCGCGGTGGGACATGCCGTAGACCTCCGCGAGGAACAGCGTCGAGAACGCGTGGCTGTACATCCTGGTGCCGCCGCGGCTGATGTAGCCGTCGTCGTTCACGCAGCTCAGCACGTAGTCGACGCAGCGGTCGAGGGTGCGCCCGTGCTCCCCGCGGCCGGGGAGGTGCCCGCCCCCGAGAAACGCAATGCCCGCAAGGGACGTGACGCCCACGTGCCCATCGCCCTCACGGGTCGTGCGGTAGCGGTCGTTGAGCTTGTAGCCAACGCCCCCGGTCCAGCTGCCGTTGTCGTTCTGGTTGGCTGCGAGCCACCGCAGGCCGCGCTCGGTGGCGGCTTCTTGCTCCTTTGTGATCCGCACGCCGAGGGACGTGGCCCTTGAGTCTTCGCGCTGGACCGCGGTGTAGACGGCTGCGCTGCTCTTCGCGAGGGTGCCCGAGGGCGCGGGGGACAGTGACGCGAGCTGGGCCTGCGCCGTGCCAGCGCAGGCGATGATCATCGCACCCAGTAGCGGTAGGCGAAGGCGCTTTCTGACGGGGCGTGCAGAGTGCGTGTCGACTTTTCCGAAGGGGTCGTTCATTCCATGATCTCCATGATTCTCTTGGCGCAGATAGCGAGCGAGGAGCCGAAGGGTGCGATCTCGCGCGGGGCCGCGGATTCGGCTGTGGATGGGAAGCCACGTGATTCCAATAGTGATCCCGATGCAGCATCGAGGAACATGAGCCGCATGGCGGGCCGACTGGAGCGGCCCTCGGACCCAACCGTTTCTGACACGATCAGCCCCAACGTACCGTCGCCCAAGGCGGGCTCCGGAAGGCCGCTCGCAGCGGTCATCCGCAGGTTCCGGGGGGCCAAGACCTCCCAGACGCGACCGAACTTGGGGTCGATCGCGCGGATCGTCGACTGCCGTCGCGCGTTGCCTCGGACGAGGGCGATGAGCAGCGGGGTCTCAATGACCTCGCGCGTGTGGTTGCGAATACTGACGAGGCGCGTGTCCGTGTCGATGCTGGCCAAGGGGCGCTGATCGAGGGCGCCGAGGCGCTCGTTCAGGATGTGCAGGTCGTAGGGGGGCTGTGTCAGGCCGCTGGAACGCTGACCACGTTCGGCGGACTCGAGGAGCGCGATGCGCACTCGATCCTTCGAGCCCTCTTCCTTTGGCATGTCGATCACGCCGAGGAGGTTCTTCATGCCCCCGGGATGGCGGTCGAGGTCGACCTTCCAAGCCTCCGATCCGTCGTTCAGATCGTAGGCAACGATCGCGTTGGCCTGGTCCTTGCTGCGAGCTCCGTCGAGGTGGGGGACTACGAGGTGCCCGTTGTCCGCCCACGAGTACAGCGCGATGCGCTCGCGCAGCTTGCCCGTTCGGACGGCCGCTACCGGATGCCCCGTATAGAGGTCGTGGACCGCCGCGCGGGCCTGCCCCTGGGGCAGCAGCACGACGCGACCGCTGTCGATCAGAAGCGTCTGGTGATAGTTGCTGCCGATTTGCTGAAGCCGCCACAGCTCAAGGCCCTTGACCGCGTCGATCCCGTACACATCGGCAAGGCTGCGCGAAGAAGCGTGGACGGTCATGACGACGACCATCCCGCCGCTGACGGCGATTCGCCCGATCGTTCGGTTGGGTTGGCGGAACGTCCAAAGCTCGTCCCCGGTGGCGGCATCGATGCACGCGACCTGGTCGTTGCGCTGCACGATCAGCCAGGCCCCATCGGACAGGGCAACGCGCCGCGGCCGGTTGGACGCGGCGAGCGTCAGCGACTCCGGGCGCTGCCACAGCGGCACGCCGTTCTTCTCGGAGGCGAAGGCCATCAGGCGCGTGCTCGAGGCGAAGAAGCCAACCTCGCCCAGGGTGCCCACTTGGCCTCTCTCGACCAGGGTGAAGTCGCCTTTGAATTCGTCCCGCTTGACGATTGAACTCGTGAAGCCGCGGGCCCTCGAGCTCGGCTCGACTTTGGCATTGGCTCGTTCCGCACGCCACTGATCGCGGAGCTCGGCCAGCGTGATAGTGGCGACCTCCCCATTCTCCCCGGATCCAGGCGGGCGGATGGCGAGCGTGGGGGAGTATCGGGCCAGGTTCTCGATCAGGCCGACCTTGAGCTCGCTGTTGCCTTCGTCGCCCATGGTGGCCCCAAGCTGCGCGAGCAGTTCCGCCTCTCGCACGGAGGTCTCCGCCGGGTGCCAGTTCGAGTCGAGGGAGTCGACAACGATTTGGGCGACATCGGCCGCCGAGCCGCTTTCGAGCGCGACCTCGATGCGGGCGTCCGCGGCACGATCCGCTGCCATGGATCCGGGGTAGAGACCCGGGATCGCGTCGAGGAGCGTTGTGCTTCCGTCTTCCGACTTCGCGCGTGCGATCGCGGCCGTCAGCAACGCATCGGCTTCGTCTTCAAAGAAGCGGAACGCGGGGGACAGCGGGTACATGACCCGGAGGGCCCGGATCCGCGCCTGCGCCCACTGGCCACTCGTGGGGCTGGTGGGGCCGCCAAAGATGCGCTCCGTAGGCACGTCGCGCAGAATGGTGTGCAGGGCCCTCAGCTCTTGGCCTAGTCCGTCCTCGCTCCCTTTGGGCAAGAGCCGCGCGAGCTCAACCTCCGAGAGCAGTGCGAAGAAGCCGCAGTCCATGCGGCCCTGTTCCAGCTCGCCGGCTTTCGGGAAGGCCCCTGCCCTCGAGGGGCTCGCCATCGAGGCGGTCGCGAAGATCGGGCCGTTCCAGGGATCGTTCCATGCTGCCTCGGGGTCATCGCCGTTGTCGAGGGCCTCCAGCACAGCGCCAAGCTCGGCGGAGCCGGACCACCGAACCCGGGCGAGGTCGCCGCGGACGCCGATCCGGGCGCGCCTGTGCCGACGGCTCTTGAGCTGCGACAGGATCTCCCGTCGGGCGTCTTGATCCCGCGTACGTTCAATCTCGTGCAGCGTGAGGAGTGCGCGGCGCTCTTGTTCCTCACCGGTGGCGAGGGACATGGCGAGCTGGGTGGCCGACCTGGCCGCGTTGACGTCCCCGCGGAGACGCTCCGCTTGGCCGCGGAGGATTTGCACCTCGAAGAGATCCGCGCGGAGGGAGTCGGCCGCGGCCGTGCTGCCGGGCAGCGGCGGCGCGGTTGTGTTCGGGTCAGGCATCCCGTCGCTCACCGCGCGGATGCCAGCTTTGCTCTCGATGACCTCTCCGGCTTCCTCGAGGAGTACGACCGCCTTGCGAACGGGCCCCCCGCGTCCGACCGTTAGCTCGGCGCGCTCCAGGAGCAGGCGCACGAGCGTCGCCGCGTCGTCCAGTGTGGCGTCCTTGCCAGCGAGCGCCTCGCGGGCGCGCTCCACCATGGCGCTCCATTGGAAGCGCGCGTCGAGCTGGCTTCCGTTGAGGCTGAAGAGCATGCCGTCCGAGACCAGCAGGTTGCCGGTGCCGAGGCGGCCCTGGATCTCTTCCACTACGAGCCCGGTGTCGCGCTCGATGGCGACGATGCGCTGCCCGGCGGGAACGTACATCCGTTCCTCATCGAGCACGGGAATGCCCGCGCTTGGCTGTGTCTTCGAGCTGCTCGGCCAAACCCAGTGGCGCGTGTACGGGGGGCCGCTACGAACCCCGTTCGGGAACTCGATCGAGGCGACCTTCGACCCGCTCAGGAAGACGTGCCGGTCGCTAGCCCCCAGCACGATGTCGAGGCCAGGGTTGGATCGTCGACTCCGGCTCGACCCCACGATCTCGATGCCTGCGCCCTCGGAAAGGCGCCGCTGGTCGATGCTCCAGAGCATGGACCCGCTCTCGATGTCCAGCGCGAACATCGATTTGCCGTCATAGGGAGCCGCAATCAGGGTGTTCCCGGTGATGACCGGCGGTGCGTTGCGCCAGCGGTTGTCGATCCAGCCCGGCTGATAGAACTGCGGAGCCGCGATGGAGACCTGGGTGTAGACCGTGTCCCATCGGGTCTCCCCGGTGAAGATGTCCACCGCGGCGACGATGCCAAGCTGCGTCAGCATGACCGCGGTGTCGCCGACCACGACGGCGGGGGGAGCGGAGAACTCGGAGTTTGCCCGCCCGAACATGTTCAGCGTTCGCTGGCCGGTGACCAGCGGCGCGGACCAGAGCACCCGACCCGTCGCAAGGTCGAAGCAGCCGAGGTGAAGCTCGATGCGGCCCCGCAGCTGGGCCATGGGAACGAGCACGCGGGCGCCGACGATCGTAGGGGGGCCCACGACGGTCATACGCTCGGCGAAGCTGCCGGAATCTCCGTCCCAGTTCTTGGGCGGAAGCGTGTTCCAAAGCTCAGCCCCGGTCTCCGCGTCGAGGGCGATGAGCCTGCGCTCGGGGATGACCTCGATGATCTTCAGGTCGTTGTACTGATCGCTCTCCTGGTAGATCCAGGGGATCTGGATCGGGGCGACGACGACGCCCCGGCTCGCGCTGAGGGACACGATGTGCTCGTCCTTGTCGATCGCCTGGTCGAAGTCGCGCATCTCCCCCGACGACAGCTCGCCCCAGCCGACGCGGTCATCGGACATCGACCACTTCTCTTGGCCGTCGAAGGCGTCGATCGCGTGCACGCTGCGGCTCGTGTTCACGAAGATCGTGTCGCCGAGCCTGACGGGGAACAGGCGGCTGGGGTTCGACCCAGGGACGGCGCGGAAGGGGCTTGGGGGAAGGCGGAAACTCGCTTCCCAGCCTGCGGGTGCTTCCGCGGCGGCGGCGCCCGCGAAGGGAGCCGTGATCACAAGGGATTCTGCGGCGATGCCGAGGGCCGGGCCGGTGATGAAGCTCGCCTCGGACTCCTTGCGCGTGCCACCGGCCTCACCGATGGACTCGTTGAGCTCGAGTGCCAGGTCGAGGCGCGCGAGGGCGCCCGCATGGGAGTCCTCGCCGGGCAGCGCCGCTACGTCCGCGCGGAGAGCCTTCCACTCTTCCCGCGTGATCGTCGTGCGCATGGGCTCGCCCACGTGGATGGCTGCGGCACGGCCCCAGGCGCGGACGCCGTCGGCGGCGTGGCCCAGTTCGACCTCCAGGTCACCGAGCGCCCACCATGCGCGTTCCGCCGCCGGGGTCAGGGGCCACCGACGGGCGACGCGTGCAAGGGCGCCGCGGTCGCTGGCCGCAATGGCGCGGCGCACGTTGTCCTTGGCTCGGGGCCCAAAGCGCTCGCGGTAGAGCTGCTTGCCCTCGTCGGGCAGGCTGAAGAGCTGGCTCACGGCCCACATCCCGGCGCCCGCGTGGACGTCGGCCTGGGAGGGAGTACGTGCGCCGTCGGGCTGGGGGCGCTCCGCCGCGAGGACTTCACCGCGGTGCTCCTCGATGAGCCCTTGCAGCTCGGCGAGGGCTTCGGACCAGCGGCTCGCCGCGATGTGCTCGAGGGCTTTCTCGGCCCTGATGCGCGCGACCTGGGTGTTGTAGAGGTGGAACGGGGCCGGCTCGAACTCGTCGCCGCCCTGCCCCTCGCCCTGGGGGCTCGCGGCCGCCATGGGCACCGCCAGGCACGCATACGACGCCAGCCCTAGGACCCATGCGCGGGCGCGCTTGGACCTCGGCTGCCGGGGAGGGGTGATCTCTCCGGCTTTGGCTGCGTCGTGGTGGCTCATGGTGTCTGGGTGGATGCGATCGGTCGGTGGTTCAGGACGGCGTTTCAAACGAGTTCGGCCCGCTTTCGGAGGACCCATTCCACGCCGAGGATGCCGAGGGCGAGGAGCAGCGTGCCCCAGCGGTCCCACGCATCATCAAGCTGGCTCGAAACCGGCTCGCGCCGTTCTTGGTCGAGGGGGAAGGCCTGCTCGATGTCATCCATCGTGCTGGCCATGACGGAGACGCCGCCGGTGATGCTGGCGAGGCGCGCCAGGCCTTCGGGGTCCGGGCTCGGGTCGGCGTTCTCCCGTGAGGGGAGGGTGACCTCGAACTCGGCCGATACGCGCGGAGCGTTCGAGCCGCTTCCCAGGGAATCGATGCGAGCCGTGTAGCGTCCGGGTCGGTCCGGCTGGTAGGTGCCGCGGTACAGGCCGGGACGTCCGGAGACGCCGGCCAGCACCAGGCTCTCTGGCTCACAGTCTGGGCCTTCGACCTGGATCTCTTGGGATGCCTCTTCGCTCGGCCTGAAGTCCTCGTCGAGGACGCGGGCTTCCAGCGTGACTCGCTCGGAGATGTCGTACTCGCTGCGTAGGGCTTCGAGTTCGAAGCGGCGATCGCCGCTTCGCATGCGGCCCAGGGAGAGCCAGCGCAGCGCGTTGCGCCAAAAGGCCTCGTAGTAGCGATAGCCGTAGCGGTGACGCCAGCGGTACGACGCCTCGATGCCCATGAACATGGTGCGCCCCGACGGGTAGTAGCCGATCACGAGCAGCGGGTCGCGCTCGCCGGCGCTTGCCGAGGAGATCGCCGAGTGGCGCAGCAGCACCTGGGATCCTGGCTTGGCCCCAAGGACGGGGAAGTGCCAGAAGAAGCCCTTGAGCCCGCGATCTGCTTCCCAGAGGCTGCGGTTCAGCTCGATCTCGCCCTCAAGGCGCACGATCTCGTGGGGGGCCGCGGGATCATCGAGCGTGTAGCGGAACTCTTCGTTGGTGTCGCGGTCCACGCTGCCGAGGCCCGTGCGATCTAGCTCCACAGGCAACAGCGAGGCGAACTCGGTGCCGGCGACCGAGCGCGGCATGTCGTAGGGGCCCGCGATCAGGCAGAGGCCGCCGCCGCGTTCGACGAACTCGGTCAGCGAGCGAACGAACTCCTCGCCCTTCGCCGGATCCGGCGAAATGTTGTACGGGTTGACGTCGCCGAGGATGACGACGTCGTAGTTCTCGAGCAGCTCCTCGCGGGAGGTGGGGACGCGGTCGAGGGCGGGGAGGCCCTTGGTGCGATCCTGCTGGAAGTCGGGCGTGGCCGAGAGCAGGTACAGCTGGACGTCGATGCGCTCGTCCATGCGGCGCAGCTCGGTGTTCAGGAATCGATACTCGTAGCGCGGGTAGCCTTCCACGTAGAGGACGCGGATCTTCTCGCGGTTCACGCGCACGGTGGCATAGGCCACGTTGTCGTCGAGGACGCGCTCGTCGTCGAGCGCCTCGATGCGCAGGCGGAAGCGGCGCTCCGACGCGCCGTAGTCCACGGCGTCGCGGCCCGCAACGAGGACCACACGGTCCCCGGATTCCACGAGGGGAACCTCCGTCGAGGCCACGAGGCGCACCTCGTCCGAACCCGTGTTCGAAAGTTCCTCGAGGGAGAGCACCACGGTGCCGCCCTCCACGCCGCGGGCTGAAACGCGCGCCGCGATCTCGACCTGGTCCCCTTCGAGGATGGACTCGGGGGCGTCCACGAGCTCGACCTGTGCGTTGACTTCGGTCCGCGCGTCACCGACGAGGACAGTGTTGATGGCGATCCCGGCGGTCTTGGCGGCCTGGGCCGCGTCCTCGGGCAGGGTGCCGACGTTCGAGCGACCGTCCGTCACGAGCACGATGTCGCTGACGTAGCGGCCTCGGTGGCCCGCGATCGCCGCTCGCACCGCGTCGCCGATTCCTGTGGCGGCTCCCCGGCCCAAGAGCGCGGTGTTCTCACCGAGGGTCGACAGGTCGTCCGCGAAGCGGAAGGTGCGGGGCAAGTAGCCGCGACTCTCGGCCGTGGCCACGATCGACGGGCGCAGGGCCGTAGCGACTTCGGCGCGGGTCGCGGTCTCCGCAGGCTTGCCGGTGAGTTGGGTCACGGCGCGCCGTGCTTCGTCGGCGCCGATGTACGGGTCCTGGCTGGCCATCGAGCCCGAGTCATCGAGGAGAATCAGGACCTCCGGCTGGATGACGCTCTGTTCCTGGCGCACGAACACCGGGCGGAAGAGGACGGCGAGGAGAAGCAAGAAGCTCAAGGCCCGCAGCGTGACGAGGGTCCAGCGCATGCGCGTCGAGAGCGACTCGAACCAGTACGCAGCGGTCGCGATGAGCAGCGCCGCCGGAACGAGCACGAGGGCGACGATCCACGGCGCGGGCATGTCGAGGAAGCGCCAGGTCTCTTGGACCGCGTCGGCGCTCACCGCTTCTTGGAGGAGTGCGAGGGGCATCATGATGTCGCTCCGCGGCGACGGCCGATGTAGGCGCCGAAGAGCGACTCACCCACAAGGAACAAGAGGGCGGCCATGGCGAGCCAGCGCCAGATCTCGCCGCGGCGAGGCTGGCTCAAGCCCGCGTCGGCGGTCTTGCCGTCCGGCGAGAGCTCGGCGACGACGAGTGCCGGGTGGATGGCTTCGACCTCCGCAGGCGTCGCCCGGGCGAGATCGCTCTCGCCGTTGTCGAGCTGGACCGCGATGGGTTCAGAGAGGGCACCCTGGGCGCGAACCTCATAGACGCCGACTTCGTTGAAGAGGTTTCCCGCAAGGGCTGGCAGCGTCCAGCGCTGGTCGGCCCGCTCGATGGCGTCTCCCTCGATGGGCTGCTGGCCCCCCGACGGACGCACCAGGGATGCGTCGCGCGGGAACTCGTCAACGATGACCGTGACGTCGTCGCCAACCCCCACGGTTCGATCGCCGTCGTCCGGACTACGCAGGTTCTGGAGCAGTTCCAAAACGAGGGGGACGAACGTCTTGCCCGAATCGGGCACGCGGTTCCAAGCGGGGTCGATGGAGCTAGTCCAAAGCAGCACCTTGCCGCTTCCGTAGGACCGCTCCACGAGCAGCGGGCTGCCAGCGGAGTCGTCGAAGCTGGCCAGCACGCGGGCTCCCGGCGCGGGGATGGCCGCGACGAACTCGTAGAACGGCACCTCGGTCAAGAGCGGGCGACGCTTCTCGTCCGTGAAATAGAACAGGCCCGGTGAGTCTTCGTCGAAGCTGGTCACGCGGTAGTAGGTGGTGCGCCGGGCCGCCGCGACGCGGCGCTGGAGCTTGGCGGGCAGGAGTCCCGTGTCGTCGTCGCGCTGGAGGTTCTCGCTCCATTGATCGAGATCGCCCATGCGGTCGCCGACCGTGATGAAGAGTCCGGCACCCGCGGCGACGCGAGCTTCCATGCGTGCCGCGGCAGACGCGGGCACGGAGGGAACGTTGGCGAGGACGATGACGTCGGCGTCTTCGATGGGGGCGTCCGAGCTGGCGAGCTCTGCCGGGCTGATGACGCGCACCGCAAACGGGCTCACGCCCTGGCCCCCAAGGGAGTCGTCGGGCGGCTCGAGGACGGCGAGTAGGAATCCCACTTCGTCTTCGTCGAGCCGCTCGGCAGGCGCGCCGTTCACGACGAGGACTTCCAGCGGTTCGGGCAAGAGCACGACGAGGGAGCGCTCGTCGTCAACTCCCAGGCGGTCCCCTTCGAGGGATGCCGTGAGCGCGTGGTGCCCAGCGACCGGGATCTCGGCGGTGAAGATCGCTTCGGCCGTGCCCTGGGCGGAAATGTCGACGCGCTGGCTGGGCAGGCGCTCGCCGCTGATGCTGAGGGCGATGCGTTCTGCGAGCAGGTCCTTGTCGCCGTGGTTCGCGATAGAGACGGCGACCTCGAACGGGACACCGGCCCGGGGCGGTTCCCCGAGGATGCCGATGGACTCGACGCTGAGGTTGTCGGGGCGCATGGTGCGCGTGCCGAGGTCTTCCACGACGACGCGAACCTCCAGGGTGTCGAGGATCTCGAGCTCTTCGGCGAGGGCCAAGGGCTGGGCCGCCTGATCGTCTTCGCCAGATGCTGCCGTGGCGCCAGGGGAGCGACCCGTCGCCGCCGCGAAGGACGAGGCCTGGAGGTCCGTCAGGAGACGCACGTCGACGGCGCTCGAAACGCCGCCTGCCAAGTCGTCGGAGATCGCAGCGCTCACGTCTGCGATCGCCGCCGCCAGGTCCATGGACTCATCCATGGGGGACTCGAGGGTCTCCAGGATCGAGGCCGCTTCGCCCGGACCCATCATGGGGTAGCTGCGGGGCGTCTCCCCTGCGAAGACCATACGCACGCGATCGCCGCGGGATTCGTCCAGTTCGTCGATGAGCGCGGCGGCACGGCCGACGATGCGCTCGAAGACCGTCTCGACTTCCTCGCGGTAGCCGGTGGAGGCGGAGCCGTCGATGATGAGGACGAGGTCGCGACGCTCTTCGCGCAGCGCGGCGAGGGGGCTGTCGCCCGACGCGAACGGCCGCGCGATCGCAAAGGCGAGCGCGGCAACGGCGAGCATGCGCAGGAGAAGCAGCAGGAGGTTCTCCAGCTGCACTTGCCGGCGCGTCTTCTTGTACGCAGCCAGCACGAAACGCATCGCCGCCCAGCGCTGGGGCCGGTGGCGCTGGCGGTTGAGCAGGTGGATGATGAGCGGAACGACGCAAAGCGCCGCGCCGATCGCCAGCCCAGGGTTTTGGAATCCTTCGATCACGTGGGTTGGGTCTAGGAAGCTCCGCCGCGTGCGCGGGCGAATCGGCGTGCGAGGTAGGCGGAGAGGACGGCGTCCAGGGGCTCGGTGGTCGAGACGCGCTGGAAGTCGATGGAGAGGGCGCGCGCCTTCTGGGCGAGCTCTCTCGAATGCCCCTCGATCTCTTCGAGGTAGGCGTCGCGGATGGCCTTCGGATCGATCTTCAGGTCGCCGGCGTTTTCCAGCCCCTCAAGCTTCACGAGCTTGTCGAGGTCGAAGGACATCTCTAGGGGGTCGACGATCTGGAACAGAATCGGCTCGTGGCCGCGGTGCACCAGGCGCTTGATGCCCGCCATGATGTCGTCGATATCGTCGAAGAAGTCCGAGAAGATCGCCGTGATGCCGCGGCGGCGCAGGCGCGGGACGAGCGTGTTGAGCACGCTGCCCACAGAGGTCGGCCCGCCCGGGGCTGCGCTCTCAAGCTCGCCCAAGATCGCGATCTCTTGGCGAGTTCCGTTGCCTGGCGGCACCTTGGCCCGCATCTCGGTGTCGAAGATGACCAGGCCGGCGGTATCGCGCTTCGAGAGCACCAGGTGCGCCAGGGCCGCGGCGCCCCAGCGGGCGTAGTCGAACTTGCTCCAGTTCAGGGAGCTGAACGCCATCGACTCCGAGGCGTCCACGAGGATGTTGAGGGAGAGATTCGTCTCTTCCACGTACTCCTTGACGACCAGGCGCTCTGACCGCGCGAAGACCTTCCAGTCGATCTTCTTGGTTTCGTCCCCCGGGGCGTACGCGCGGTGCTGGGCGAACTCCACCGAGCTGCCGCGTTGGGGTGACGCGTGCATGCCGGACATGAAGCCTTCGACCGCCTTTCGGGCCACGAGTTCGAGGCCGGAGAGACGATCGAGGATCGCTGGGTCAAGGGTTCCGAGCGGGCGCGCCAAAGGTGAACCGGGCTAAAGGGTGGAAGGTGCTGTGTGAATGGGGAGGCCAAAACGTGTGGCCTCGGGAGGGGCGAGCGCCCTAGACGCGAACGCCGGGCAGCCCGGCGCCGATCTTGCTCGGGTCGACCTCTTGGAGGAGGCGATCGATCAAGTGGTCCGAAGTGATGTCCTCCGACTGCGCCGAGAAGTTCGTCACGATCCGGTGGCGAAGCACCGGGTGGGCGACAGCTTTGATGTCGTCGATCGAAACGTGGGCGCGACCCGCGAGGGCAGCGTTCGCCTTGCCGCCGAGGATCAGGAACTGGCTCGCGCGGGGGCCGGCGCCCCAGTCGACGCTCTCCTTAATGAATCCGAGGGGCTCGCCGCCGCGCACGCGGGTGGCGCGGGTGAGCGCGAGGGCGTAGTCGAGGATCTCGTCGGCGACCGGCATCTCGCGGATCGCGGCTTGGAGCTCGGCGAGCTCTTCGCCGGATACGGCCGAGTTGACCTCGT
This sequence comes from uncultured bacterium, assembly GCA_938030175.1. Classification (GTDB taxonomy): domain Bacteria; phylum Planctomycetota; class UBA1135; order UBA1135; genus Saltatorellus. The sequence continues at coordinate 21,424 of CALHGQ010000566.1, forward strand.
CCATGGCTCCGCCGGTCGTGCGCTTCAGGATCTCGCGCTCCTCAGCGGCATCCGGGTAGCCCACGTTGACCATAAACATGAAGCGGTCGAGCTGGGCCTCGGGCAGC
>CALHGQ010000567.1 GCA_938030175.1 uncultured bacterium
CGCACCGGCGGAGCTGTTTGCACGAGCTCGAACGCTCACCACATCGTGGAGTGGGCGCGCGAACAGGGGAAGAAGCTCTTCTTTGTCCCGGACCAGCACCTGGGGCGCAACGTAGGCGACCGGCTGAACATGGACCAGTCGAGGCTCCTGGCCCTGCCGAATCCCCAAACCCACGGAGCGAACTACACGCTCGCCGACGTCGACGGCGGGCTGCAGGGCCTCGACGACGCAGAGATGATCCTTTGGGGTTCCTACTGCGGTGTGCACACGGTGTTCGAACCGGAGATGTGCGAGTACTGGCGCGAGCGCGGCTACCGCGTGCTGGTGCACCCCGAGTCGCCGCTCGAAACGGTTCGCGCGGCCGACGGCTCGGGCAGCACGAACTTCCTGTGGGGCGCCGTCATGGACGCGCAGCCAGGGGACAAGCTCGCGATCGGCACCGAGGGTCACTTCGTGCGGAACGCCAAGTCCGAGGGCGCAAAGAAGGGCGTAGAGATCGTTCACCTGGCCGAGGTCCCCGGATCAATGGCGGCCGGCTGCGGCTGTGCAACAATGAGCCGCAACGACCCTCCGCACCTCGCCGGCATGCTCGACCTCCTGCGCCAAGGCAAGGGCCCAGACTCCTGCCGCGTGTTCGCAGGGGACTCAGTCAACGAGATTACCGGCAAGCGCGACCGCCTCAAGGACGGCGAGCGCGCCGAACTCGTGGTCCAGGCGCGGGCCGCGCTGGAGCGCATGATCGAAGTCACCGAGTCGCGCTCGTAGAAAGATGCCAACGCGCAAAGACAGTCAGCCGTGCGCGGCGAGCGGAGAACCGCTGCGGCATCGCCCGGTGACGGAGCTTCGTCACCTCGATCACCTGCTAGAGCACGCATTCCCAAGCTTCGGCGGCGGCTACGTCCGGCGGGTCTTCAAGCTGCTCGATCGGGCGATCGGTGAGGGCGTTCCCATGACCCTCGCTGTCGCTGGGCCCGTCACCGCGTCGGGCCAGCACATCGCGTGGCTGAACCCCTTGCTCGACACCGGTTGGTTCTGCCTCGTCTCCACCACCGACGCCGTGTGCTACCACGACGGTCACCGCTGCCTCGACGACGCGGCCAAGCACCCCATCCACGAGGTGCCCATCAACGGTGACGACGGCGCACTCCGCGACGATCGCATCATCCGTATCACGGACGTGGGCTTCGACGAGAACGTGCTGCTTGGCCAGGACCGATTCTTGTCGGCGGTGCTACGCCAGCCCGAGTTCCAGCGGCGTATGACGGGCACGGAGATGCGCTACCTCCTCGGCGCGCGCTATGCGCGACAGGAAGCCAAGAACGGAGCGCCCGAGGGGCTCCTCGCGCTTTGTCACCGCAAGGGGATCCCGATCTTTGTCGGCGCCCCCGGGGACGGTTCGGTCTTTCTGAACTCCATGAAGCTCTGGGCCATGGCCCAGGAGGGCATGGGCGATCACAGCTTTGACCTCGATCTCCACGCCGAGGTGTTCGAGAGCTGCGCCTACCACGTCTGGGGCCAGAACGAGTCGGAGGCCAAGACCCTCGGCACGCTCGTGCTTGGGGGCGGCGTCCCGAAGAACTTCAACCTCCAGCCCGAGCCAGCGCTCAGCCAGATCCTCGGGCTCGAGGACATCCAGGGCTACAAGTACGACATCCAGATCACGACGGCGCCGGTGACCGACGGCTCACTGTCGTCGTGCCCGCCCGCGGAAGCCGTGACCTGGGGCAAGGTCGATAAGGACGTCTACCAGCAGACCACCGAGTCCATGCACGCGGACTACTCGATGATCATGCCGCTCTTGACGAAGGCGCTTCTTGACAAGCGCGACCGGCTCTCGCGGCTCAAGGAAGAACTCGGCATGGAAGTGCTGCTCGAACGCCATCCGGAAGCCGCAGGGTACCTGCGCGACGAAGCGGGCTACCGCCTCTACGACGAGCGCGAGCGACTCATCGCATCGCTTCGGGGCGAAGTCGCTGCGCGGCGCGACGAGCTCCTCGAATCCATCGACTACGACCTCGCCTAGCCCCATGACTCAGCCCGATCGACGTACGTTCCTCGCCGCCGCCGCAGGGCTTCCGTTCTTGGGCGCGCCGACACAGGAGTCCGCTCCGCCCAAGAACGTCGTTGATCGCAAGAACGGCCCAGCTCTCGTCCGCGCCCCCCGCCTGAAGCCCGGCGACCGCGTCGGGCTGGTGAATCCAGCAACGGCGGCCTCCGACACGGTCTCCATCGACATTGCCCAGGACGCACTCCGCTCCCAAGGGCTCGTCCCCGTCCTCGGCGAGAACTACTTCGCCCGCCGCGGCTACTTCGCGGGTACGGACGAAGAACGCGCAGCCGACATCATGCGCTTCGTGCTCGACCCCGAGATCAAGGGCATCTGGGCCCGCGGCGGCTGGGGCTCCGCGCGCGTGCTCCCCCACCTCGACTACGACGCCATCGCCAGTAGCCCCAAGGTCTTCGTCGGCTACAGCGATTCCACGGCGCTCCTGTCAGGCATTCACAAGAAGACTGGCCTCGTGGTCTTCCACGGCTCCTTCCCGCGCACGACCTTCACCGCAGAGCACCAGCGCGCCCTGCTCATGGACGCCGCCGCACCACTGCTCGCCAATCCAGCGGACATTGAGTCCGGCAAGACCGTCCAGACGGAAAACCGCACGCGGACCCTTCACCCCGGAAAGGCAACGGGCCCCATCCTCGGCGGCAACCTCACGGTGCTCACCTCCATCGTGGGCACGCCCTACCTGCCCGACTTCGAAGGCGCGATCCTCTTCGTTGAAGACGTGGACGAAGCGGTCTACCGCATCGACCGCATGCTGACCCAGCTCGCACTCTCCGGCGTGCTCTCGAAGATCAAGGGCTTCGTGTTCGGCCGCTGCACGGACTGCCCGCCGGGCCAAGGGCACGGATCCCTCACCCTCGAAGAGGTCCTGCTAGACCACATCGCACCGCTCAAAATCCCCGCCTTCCGCGGCTCGATGATCGGGCACATCTCCAAGCAGTTCACGTTGCCCCTCGGGGCGGAAGTCGAGATCGACGCGGACGAAGCGACGATTCAAATCCTCAGGCCCGCCGTGCTGTAGCGACGAACCGCTCGGTGCCGAACTTGGGAGTTCACCGACGCGGCGAAGAATCGGCCCCCCGTCGGAGTCAGGCCCGGCACGGGGGCTCCTTTCACCGATGGGAGGCGCAGATCGACGGTTAGAAGAGCGTCACACGAACGCCGTTCGTGAAGTTCGACGTGGTCATCGGGTTCGCGTCGCGGTGCCACGCCTGGAAATTCCACGTCTCCCCGGGGACGGCGGACACGAAGCCCATCGGGGTGGCCAGGGCGTTCAGCGGCACCAGCAGCCCAAAGGCCCCGTCGGGGCCCGAGTTCATGACCTGACCCGGACCGACATAGCGGCCGATGGCGCCGCCAACGCAGAGCCGTCCCTGGGAGTTCGCGACGGGCAGGACGCTCGCCTGGACCTGCGAGCCCAAGAAGAACCCGAGTGTCCCAGCGGGGAGCGATGAGGCCTGGAGCGTAAGCGCTCCCGCGGAGATCAGGTTCGTGCCCGTCGCCGACAGCTCGCCAGGGCTGCCGGTGCTGTTGGGGATCGCGGGACCGCAGTACCGGACGCCAATCTCCCCCGCCGGACTCCAGAGAGTCGCCAGGCTGAAAGGCGAGCTCGAATCGGGGCGGATCTTTCCAGAGATCCGACTCCCGTCATAGCTGATGTCATTCGGCTCAACGCGGCCCCCAAGAGGAGACTCAAGCATTTGGACGAGACCGGTCGCGCGGCTCCAGTACGCGCTCTCGTAGACCTCCCCGACTCGCCGAGTCAAGACAAGAGACTTCCCGTCATCGCTCATGTCGACCAGGTCCCATCCGGGAATCTCGACCAGCGGCTCCGTCGCGCTAGCGTCCCAATGGCTGGTGGAGCTACTCGCGAGGAAGTTCCACGCGGCAGCTGTCCCATCCTCGCTGAGCACCATCGCTTGCGGCTCGTTGCTGTTCGCTGGGCCGAGAATGGTCAGCCCGTTCGCCGCCGTCCAAAGGAAGGGAGACCGACGAGTACCGATGCTCGTCGGCAGCTTCACGAGCCCAAAGATCGTCACGCCATCCGCGCTCACACCGTACGCGGCGGAAGGCGAAGGGATCGGGAGCGCCGTCATCCCTGTGGCCCCCGTCCATACGAACGCTTTTGGAACGCCCGCTTCGAATGCCATCCCAACGGCCACGTCGCCGTCAGTACTCACAGCGAAAGCCTCCGACCTTCCCGGCCCATTCAGCGTGCCAAGGTTCTGGATCCCAACGCCCTCGCTCCAACGGAAGGCCCGGCGAATGTTGTTGGGGCTGAGGCTCATGCCCACCACCGTGCTGCCATCGCGGCTCAGTCCGTACGGGAAGGTCTGGTTACCGAAGAGACTCCCGACAACGTCAGAAGTGCCATCGATCCGCCAGACGATCACGTCCCCCCCAGAACCGCCTCTTCCCACAACAGAGGTGCCGTCGGCACTCATGTGTTCGAGAAAAGTGACGAGCGGCGCGCTGGGGTGGCTGATCTCCGTCCCATCCTCGAGGTTCCACCACACGACCTGGGAAGGTAGGTCCGAACGGCGACCCGCGACGCGTGACCCGTCGGCGCTGATCAGATCGCCTCGACTACTGAGATCGAGGGAGGCCAGGAACTCGGGCTGGATCTGGGCGATGGTGGCACCCGTGAGTAGCCCCCAAGGGGCCAGGCGGAGAACAGCGAGGGAGATCTTCATGCTGTGGCAGATCCAGCCGCGGCGCGACTCGTCACGAGCAACTCCGAGAACTTCGACTCACCCCACAACCCCGGAGAGCGCAACGATCAGAGTCCTAAAGCTAGCGACTCGGCTCTGCCCCCCGGACTGCGGCGCGCACCAGGCAACCCGTCCGCTTCCCGCATCCATCAACGGGCATCGCGGGGGACTCGGTGCACCTCGAGCAGCTGGCACTTGAGGGACCATACGACGGCCGGTGCCGAGTTGTTGTGCGAGGCCGCTGGAGCAGACGGATTCGACGAAGAGGCTGCCATGGCCGGCCGCTGGCACCTCGCAGCCAGCCCACGCCTGTGGATTGGTCCCGTAGAGGGCCCGCTAGAACCGGAGGATTCGACGCTCGGTGACCGAGGGGGGCCATCCCCCAGCCGTGCCGATGGCCAGCACCTGAGAAAGTCTGGGGAAACCGGAGGATTTGGCGTGAGGGCGAGCGGGCGTTCTCGCCAGGGAGAACGTAGCCAGCAGGACAGGACGCTGGCCCTTTGAAGGCGCACAAGCCGCCTCCGCATTTTTCTCCCCCACAGCGACCAAGGAACCATGTTTCTAGCCCCCATCCTCTCCTCCGCTCTCTGCGCAGCAGCGATCTCCCCCGCCCAGTCCGGCTGCACGAACGACGATCAGTACGTGGGCAATCAGTCGTGCGACACGGCCCACGAGCTCGGGAGGTACTCGAACTACCGGACGGGTCTTGTGGTGTTCGACCAGCCCAACTACTACGACTACTTCAAGGTAGAGGTTCGTCCGGGGGCCACGGTGACCTTCCAGGCGGAGTTCACCCATGCGGACGGCAACATCGACCTCGTGCTGCGGGATCAAAACTTCTCGGCGGGCGACGGCTGCGGGACCAACCTCGCCTTTGCGACGACGCCCACCGACAACGAAACGATCGTCTGGACCAACACCGCATCCTTTACGGAGACGGTCGTGCTTCAGGTTGACCTAGTCAATGGCGGCGCCTGCAACGAGTACAACCTCTTCGTCTTCAACGACAACTGCCCGGGCGACGACCAGTTCGATGTAGCTGGCGGAAACGACTCGTGCGCGACCGCAACGGCTCTCTCCGCCCAGGCCGGCCTGGAGGGTGCACTGACCATCACAGACTCGAGCGACGACCACTACCGCTTCCAGCTTCTCCCCGGCGAAAGCCTCGACCTCACGGCGTACTTCGAAGACTTCCGCGCGGACCTGGACCTCGTTCTCTTCGAGGAAGACGGCGGGTCCTGCGGCGCCACTCTCGTGTCTAGCACGTCGACCACCAACAACGAGTCCGTTGCATGGACGAACAACGGGCCCGACGCCGTGTACGTGATCGCGGACGTCTACTGGTACGCGAGCGGCGACGGTTCCACCTGTGTCCCCTATGACCTGGGCTGGGCAATCATGTCCGGTCCCTGCAGCGACGACGCCTTCGAGCCCAACGACAGCGCCGCTGAGGCCACGTTCATGAACGCGTATCCGTCAACGTTCCAGCGAGACCTCACCATCGTCGACGGCGACGACGACTGGTTCTGGATCACCGACAGTAGCCCCCTTGAGGTTTACGTCCGACTGGACTTCACGCACGCGGACGGAGACATCGACATGGCGCTCTACTCGGCGAACAACTTGACGAGCCCGGTTCAGACGAGCACTTCTACCGCGAACTTCGAGGAGCTCAACATGAACACCGCCTCCGGCGGCTACTACCTCCGCGTCTACCGCTACGGCGGCGTCGGGAGCTGCAACGATTACCAGCTCAGCGTCCTTGCCGGAACCTACGGCACGGACCTTGGCGGCACGCTCTGCGAGGGATCGGTGAACATCACCGGTTGGTGGAGCGACCTCAACGTCAGCGGAAGCGACCGGATCTCAGACAACGACGTCACGCTCACCGCTGGCTCCATCCCGAACAACACGTTCGGCTACTTCCTCAACGGACGCAGCCCCGGCGTCGTGACGCCCCCGGGTGCCAACGGGGACGTTTGCATCGCCGGTGACGGCGTGGGGCGCTTCAACCGACCCGGTGAGATCCTGAACTCGGGCTCGAACGGCAGCCTCGCGCTGACCATTGATCTAACGGACATCCCCCGCGCCAGCGGAGCCGTCAGCGCGAACGCTGGTGAGGCTTGGATGTTCCAGTGCTGGTACCGCGACGGGTTCAGCTCCAACTTCTCGGACGCAGTCGTCGTCTGGTTCCGCTAGAACGGGCTCGGCCGCCTCGACGCCCGCTATGGGCGTCGGGGCAGCCCCGTGGTAGGAGCGAGATCCAGCCAGCATTCCTCACCGGGCTGCTGGCTTTCTTCCTTAAGGGACGAGGAATCTCTCCTGGGAGCGCCCGTCGACTAGAACAGCACTCTGAGCGCATCGGTACGGAGACTGGACCGCCCGAACCGGGCATGCCGCCAAGTCGCTGCCAGCTCAAGCGCATGTACGTTGGCGTGCTGGTCGCGGTTTCACTACGAGATCGTCGGGCGCCCGTGCCCCATCGCGCGCGCGGGGGCGCCCCCGTAGAATGACGGGAAGACAAAGTCTGCTCGTTCACCACTTCCCACACGCCCTCTCTCGTGGCTGCCATGAAGCTTCCCCTCGCCGCTCTTTTGGCCCTCTGCTCAGCGCCCAGCGCTCCCGGCGCTCAGTCGGTGACCGCGCTTCTCGAGGAGGACCAGTTTGTGCTCGGCGCAGGACGCGTCTTTTCCTTTCGAGAGTTCGCCGTCAACGACAGCGGTGAATGGGTCATCTGTGCGGACATGACTCCCCCCATGGGCTCAGCTGGCTTTGGTGACTTCGCGCTCATTGGGCCCAGTGGAACCATTCTGAGGGCTGGCCAGCCCGTGCAAGGCACCGGCGGGCTCCCTGCGGACTTCTACCGGCAGGTAGCGATCACGGGCGCGGGGGACGTCGTTTGCACGGGGAACCTCTTGGGCGGTCCGCTCGATCAGCGCGACGTGCTGCTGGTGAACGACACAGCCGTTCGGCGCTCTGGTGGCCCGGTGGATGCCCAAGGCGTCCCATCCACGGGGACATGGCGGAGTGGCCTGAATGACGTGCGCGTGACCTCGTCAGGCCGGTCCGTCGTGACGGGGAACATCGCGGCCATGGGCGTGGGCTCTGGCGACCCATCGGTGGTTCGCTACGACATTGAGCAGGGCGGGGTGACCGGCGGCGAGCTGCTGCTCGCGGAAGGAGACGTGCTGGCTGGCCAGACCATGGGAGTGATCTCCGTTCGCAGCCTCGCCCATAACGACGCAGGCCAGAGCCTCTTTGGCGTGCGCGTCAGCGGACCGGCGACATCTAGCAGCCTGTATCTGGACGATGAGCTACTTGCCACCGAAGGCGGACCGTCGCCGCTGGCTGGCCGTGTCTGGGACCAGACCCTCGCCGGGGCACCGGCGTCCATCAACAGTCGCGGCGCCTGGGTCTTCGCCTCCCGTCTGGCCGCGTTCAACTCCGTCGAGTGGATCTTGGTGAGGGACGGCGAACTGTTCCGCGCCCCGGGGGACAGCCTGCCGGACATCGCGCCGTTCACCATGGATCGATTCACCACGTCCACGGTCTCCGTCGTGCCGGACAGGCCGCAGATGCTCGAGGACGGGCGCGTGGCTTGGGCCGCCCGCTGGAACGACCCTGACACGACGGTCAATTCCGGCCTCTTCATCGAGGACCGACTGGTGCTCCGAGCCGGCCAGGCTCTACCCGGGAATCGCTTCATGGGCGGGATCTTCCCGGAGACGTGGCGAGTGTCGCCCAACGGGCGCTTCGTGATCTTCGAGACGTTGATCCGCGAGGGATCGTCGTCCTTCGAGCGGGTCGTGGCCCTTGCGGACTTGGCGGATGGATCGCTGATCTGCTCCCCAGCCACTGTGCACTCGGGAGGTGAGTCGGCTGAGATCACGGCGGTCGCGTCGTCGCTTGTGCCTGGGGAACCGCTGCGCTTGACGGCTTACCGGCTCCCGGTTCATCAGATGGGCTACTTCCTGGGCTCGATGACCCAGGACTTCGTGGCAGGGGCCGGCGGAAGCCAGGGCAACCTCTGCCTCGGGGGCAGCGTCGGGCGCTTCATCGGTCAGGCCATGGACACGGGCCCAGGTGGGACCTTGATCGTGGAAGTCGATACCCGGGCCATCCCGCTGACCCCCAATCAGGCCGTGATGGCCGGGGAGACATGGACGTTCCAGGCTTGGTTCCGCGATCGAAACCCCGCGGCGACGAGCAACTTCTCCTCAGCCGTTGGGATCACTTTCTAGAAGGAGCTCGGCTGGCCTGGTGCTGATGGCGTGAGTGGGTCCAACTCACGTGAAGGCGAGACCCTGGGCGGCCCAGGTTCTCTTCGCTTCGAGTCTTCGTCCCCACGGGCCCCTCGGCCCGGTTCGGCGCGGCTCGGTTCGTGACGCCCACGCCAGCCGCTCACGCAACCTAGGGAAACGTGACACTGACCGCGTCGGTGAAGTTTGAGCTCACGCCTTGCGCTGACGTATCGCGATGCCACGCCTGGAAGTTCCAGGTCGAGCCGGGGGTGACGCTCACAGAGCCCAAGGGGGTCGGGATGTTCGTCAGGTCGATGCGTAGGCTCATGGCACCCGGAGTCTCTAAGTCGCCGTAGAAGCCGGTGTTCTTCACTTCGCCTGGTCCAACAAAGCGGCCGACCTGGCCTCCAACGCAGATGAGTCCGCTCGATCCAGCCGCGGGGGTCGCGGGGGTCGCCGTCTGACTGACGATGAAGAAGCCAAAGACGAGCGGCGGAAGATCGACCGCGTGGAGCTGGATGTTGTTGAGCGCCGCCGCAGTCGAGCCGAGGGCGAGCATGCGCCCCGACGCGCCGATGCTGTTGGTGGCCGCTGGGCCGCAGTAGCTAGTGCCAGCTGAGCTAAGGCTAGAGTTCTCGTGCCAAAGGATGCCCCCTAGCGGGATGCCGATGAGTATGTCGACGTCGCCGTCCCCCCCCACGTCAACCAAGGTAGAGAGGGCGTTGTTCGTGCCGGGGTCGGCTAGCAACGTCGGATTCTGATCGAATGCGCCTGCGGCGCCCGCGAGGTAAGCGAAGGACGAACCGTCGTCCGTGAGTAGCACCAGGTCTAGTGAGTTGTCTCCGTCGACACTCTCAAGCACGAGTTGATCCGCATCGACGGAGTCAACGACCAGCGTCATGGCGCTCTGTGCTACCAGCCCGGATGGCGAACCTAGGATGGCCCCGATCACGGTCGTTGGGCCCGACTCTGCGTCCACGAAGAAGAGGTCAGCCAGCCCATCTGCGTTCAGATCGGCGGAAGCAATAGGACCATTCGAAGAAGAGAGCACCTGCCTCGGGCCGAATGTGCCGCTGCCGAGACCTTCGTACCATTCGATGTGACTAGCGCTGATCGGAAAGGAGCTGGCCACCGCAACGGCGAGATCAAGCTCGCCATCTCCATTGAAGTCGCTGACGACAAGGTCGGACCAGGAGTCAAACGCCGAGCCGTTCAGGTCAATGGTCGTGTTGCCAGAGAAGGCGCCGCCTCCCTGATTCTCATGCCATGTGAGACTGAAGTTACCACC
>CALHGQ010000568.1 GCA_938030175.1 uncultured bacterium
ACCGACCTCGAAGAGATCGGGCGCCTCGGCCGCGAGTCGGCCGAGCGCTGCACAGTGGAGCGCTTCGCCCAAGGATTCATGGACGCCGTTGAGTTCGCCCAACCTCGAGTGGCCGAGCGATCTCCACACCCGGCCTCGGCCGCCGCGTCTCGCTCCACGTAAGCCCATCCACCTGACGGCACCAGCTACCTGCCATTCACGTTGATCGCCGCGGCGACCCTGCTTTCACCCGCGGGCCCCACGGTGTCGACACCTTCCATCACTCTCAGCTCCTAGATTCCACAGGTGTCACAAACCGATCAGCCCGAGAAGCTCGAAATCCTCTTCGTTGACGACGACCAGTTCATCCTCGACGCACTTCGAGCTTCCTTGAGAAGGCAGCGCAAGCGCTGGAACATGCGGTTCGCCCTGGGGGGCGCCGCCGGCATCGCGATCCTTGAGGAAGGCAAAGTCGACTGCGTCGTGACTGACATGCGCATGCCGGAGTTCTCGGGCAAGGACGTCCTGCAGAAGGCGAGGCAGCTCGTTCCCGAAGCCGTGCGCATCGTGATGTCCGGCCAGGCGGAGGATGAACTGACGGTGGCCGCCATCCCCTACACCCACCAGTGGCTCTCCAAGCCGACCGAGACGTCATTCTTGGTTCACACCATCGAGCGCACACTGGTGACCCGGGATCTCGTGCACGCTGGCCCCGCGCGCGCGGCCCTGGGCACGCTCAACCGTCTGCCGATGATGCCGCGCACGTATCAGGCGCTCACAGAGGCGCTCGCGTCGGAGGAAGCATCCGTTGACGTGGTGACGTCCATCGTCGCGGAGAACCCAAGTCTCTCGCTGCGCGTGCTGCAGATGGCGAACTCCGCCTTCTTCGGCCTGTCGCGTCGTCTCGACGACGTGCGTGAGGCCGTGGGCTACCTCGGCTTCAAGACGATCGCCCAGCTTGTCTTCGCCGCCGAGGTGATCCATGAAGTCGACTCCCCAGAAGTGTCCCAGATGCTTGAGCAGTTCCAAGCGCACGCCATTCTGAGCTCTCGGGTCGCCGCAGAGATCATGAGCGGCGATGAGCGGGCGACGACGGCTGGAACCGCGGCCATGCTGCACGACATCGGCCTTCTTGGGTTCCTGATGGATGAGACCTTCCAAGAGGCGATCGCGAACGCTCCCGCCAGCGGATACTCGACGGACGAGGAGAGAAAGCTCTTTGGCACCACCCACGCCGACTTGGGCGGCGCGCTGCTCGGGGTTTGGGGTCTGTCCTCAGAGCTCGTGGAGGCTGTCGCGCACCACCACGAGCCCCAGCGAGTCGAGCTGTTAGAGCTCGACTGCGTGGTGGCCGTCCACGTTGCGCAGGCGATCGTTAGGGAAGAGATGCTGCCCGAAGGTGAAACGCTCCACCCGAGCCTTGGCGTGGACCAAGAGCTCATCGAGCGGCTGGGCCTCACGGACGACCTCGTCGGTTGGCGCACGTTCGCCCGCGAGGCGGTGCAGTCGTCGATGGGCTCTGGCGACGCTGCCCAGGAAGCAGCCTAGCCCAAGGCCCTGTTCATCCTTAGGGCTGTGCCTCTGAGTAGGCGGGGGCCGCAGCGCCGGCCGTCTTCCCCGTGGCGAGGCTGGGAACGGACGTGACCGGCACGGCTGCGTCCTCTGGGACGGCGGCTGGCTCGACCCGCGGCCAGGCGAGCGTCGTCTCCAATGGCAGGTGGTCGGACGATGCGTCCCTCCCCACCATGGAGTCGACGGCGAGGAAGTGATCCGTGTGCCAGTTGAAGTCGATGCGAACCACAGGCGGGCACGGGATCCACATGTAGCGGAGCGGAACCGGGAACGTGGCCCCGAAGGTTCCCCGCGCGGCGAGGAACGAGTCGGTCAGACCCGCGTCCCGCAGCGCGCGATACTCGCCCGTCTGATCGGTCGTGTTGAAGTCTCCCATGATGACCGTGGGCGGGCCCTCCGTGGCGACGCGCGCAAGCTCGTGGAAGTCATTCGCCGCAGGGCTTCGATCGCCCATGAACGCCACCGACACAAACGGGTGAGCGTTGATGACCCTCAGCGCGCGTCCGTCCACCTGCACGTGGGCCATGAGGTGCGGAAGGCGTCCCCCGAACTCAAGTCGCTCGGTCGAGTCGATCGGATGCTTAGACAGGATGGCGAGCCCGTCGATGCCGTCCCCTTGGTAAGCGCGGTGGGGGTAGACCTCGTTCAGGGCTTCGTCGAAGATGTCGTAGTGAGCCTGGCACACCTCCTGCAAGCAGGCGACGTCACAGCTGCGCTCGACGAGATACTTGACGATAGCCGCAGGGTCGGACCTGTGATCCCCGGCGTTCAGGTTCACTAGCTCGAGGTCCCCCGCGTGCCCCTCGCCCGGCGCGCGCTTGATGGGTCGGACCTTGCGACCGAACTCGCGACACCACGCGGCAGCGGCCACCGCAGCGATGGCAGCGGCCACATGCTGCTCGCTTGCCAAAGCGACAGCCAGCGTCGGAAACGCCGCAACCAGTACCAGGTGCCGGAACTGGAAGAGTGCGGTCAGGTAGGGGTGTGGAGTCCGCGAAGTAAGGCCGAGAACGGCGAGCGCGGACGCAATGAATGCGAGCATCGGTGCAGGGAGAAAGGCGGGGGGGTATGTAGGAAGTCGGATTTGCCGTCCCCCGGTCTTGACCCCAGCACCGTTCGATTTCTCTCCGTCCCAACCCTGGAGCTGTCTCGCTCCGCGACTGGCCGCGTCGGGTCCGCTGCGTTGCCCCGCCCGCGGCGTTGTCCCGCTGCGTTGCCCGGCAGCGTTGTCTCGCAGCGTTGTCCCGCTGGGGCGTATTCGCTGCACTCCGCCCTGGGCTGCGGTCGAGGACCATCGCGAGACCCACCGCTTGCGCCCTTCCGACCTGGTCCCCAACGTTGGGCTTGCGCTGAGGTAAGTCCCGGAGGGCGAAAGACCTGGGAGCGACAAGCGGGCTAGAGGGCCTCCGCCCAGCGCCGGCGCGCCTAAGCCGCTTGCAAGCAGGCACCTATCTCGGCTATCCAGGTCGCTGAGCCCAGCGTTGGGGCCCAGCTTGGAATTAGACGGCTATGGGCGCTCGCTGGACCGCCGAACGACGCGACGGAACATCGCCACGAGCCCGAGGCCGAGGAGAGTGCCCACGAGGTCCACGCCCACATCGCTCCAGCTCGGCGTCCGATCGGGTGAGAAGAGCTGCAGCACTTCGATCGACACTGCCACGCCCATGGACTGACAGAACACCTGCCCCGCGCTGGCCGTGAGCCCGCTGCGGAGCAGGACGGTCAGCACGAAAAAGCCGACGAGGTGAGCGCCGTCCCAGGGGGAGAACGGGCTGGGCTGATCACTGGCGGGTGCCTTGGCCTCAACGCGCTCCAAGCGCTCCACGACGGGAGTGGGCGCTACGGCGACCGCTGGGCCCGCCAGCATCGTGGTGCTTTCGACCTTCTGCACCACGGGAGCGGTTCGAACCGACATCGCCTGGTGAGACGCCCAGCGCTTGACGTGGACTTCGACCACGTCCCGAGGCACGAGCGCGAACCCAACGAGGCAAAAGAGTGCGCCGAGGGTCACGATCCTCGGAGCGAGCTTCGCCATCTGTCGCCAGGTCCTCTGCAGCGTACGCATCCCAAGGAGGCCCCAGAGAACCATGAAGATCCACCGAAGGGCGTCAGCTTCGGGGCGCACCTGGACCCATTCGAGCTCGACGCTGCGGGCTTCGATCGTACCGGTCGAGGCGAAGTGCATGAGCCCTGCGCGCATAGAGGCGACGTCGGACTGCACGCGGAAGACCTCTTGCACGGACTTCCAATCCGTGGTCGCGTGCTCGACTTCGACAACGTGCTCGCGATCGTAGAGCGGCTCACCGTCCCTGTTGTAGGGGATGAGAACGAGCCGGGCTCCCTTGCGGTTGACGCTCTCGGTCGGGAGGTCGATCGATCGAGTCTCGGCTTTCAGGCGCAGGCGCCCCGGCCGGTCCACTCTTACCTCGTGCATGAGGGAACTCACGTCACCCGAGGCGGACGCGGTCAGGCGCAGGAGAGGGCCCTTGGTTCCGTCCGTACCGGACAGGTCGACCTCCCCAGCATTGGACGGCCATGACTTCCAATGGATGGAGTCGCGATCCTCGGCGTGGGCGCGCGGCCTAGCCCCGTCGAGTTCGTACCGAACGCCCCACCAGTCTCCCATGAGTCCATGGGAGAGGAGGCAGAGGAGAGCCCAGGCGATGACGACGAGTGGTCGGCGCGTCCGTGTGGAGAGGTGGTTCATGGAACGGCGACGCGCTTCCATCAGAACTGTGGTCCGCCGCGTAGCGCCCGAAGGGGCGTTCCCCCTGCATCGACCGTTCGCGCGGCGTTTTCACAGCTCCGTTCGCTAGGCAGCCTTCCGAGTCTCGGACTGGGTGCTTTTGCGCTCCGCGATCTTCTTTTGGAAGTACTCGAGGGTCGTAGCGAGACCGGTTTCGAGCTCCACCTTCGGCTCCCAACCTAGGACACGGCGTGCCTTCGAGATGTCCGGCTGGCGAACCTTGGGGTCGTCGGCGGGGAGGTCCTTGAATGAGAGCTCCGATCCCGAACCGGTGAGCTCGATGACCTTCTTCGCGAAGTCGAGGATCGTCATCTCTCGGCAGTTGCCGATGTTCGTGGGGTACACCTCGTCCGAGTTGAGGAGGCGGTAGATGCCCTCGACGAGATCGCTCACGTAGCAGAACGAGCGCGTCTGGGATCCGTCCCCAAAGACGGTGATCGGACGGCCCTCAAGGGCTTGACCCATGAAGGCAGGCAGCGCGCGCCCGTCGTTCAGGCGCATCCGCGGGCCGTACGTATTGAAGATCCGGATGATCCGCGTTTCGACGCCGTGGAAGCGGTGGTAGGCCATGGTCATCGCTTCGGCGAAGCGCTTGGCCTCGTCGTAGACGCCGCGGGGGCCGACGGGGTTGACGTTGCCCCAGTAGTCTTCCGTCTGCGGATGGACTTCGGGGTCGCCGTAGCACTCGGACGTCGAGGCCAAGAGGAACCGGGCTCCCTTTGCCTTGGCGAGGCCGAGTGCCTTGTGGGTGCCGAGCGAGCCGACCTTGAGCGTCTGGATAGGAAGCTCCAAGTAGTCGATCGGGCTCGCGGGGGAGGCGAAGTGAAGGATGGCGTCGAGCTCGCCGGGGACGTGTAGGAACTCGGTGACGTCCTGGTGCATGAACACGAAGTCGTCGCGGCCCATGAGGTGCTGGATGTTCTCAAGCGACCCCGTCAGCAGGTTGTCCATACAGATGACGGAGCAGCCTTCGGCGAGGAAGCGATCGCAAAGGTGGCTACCGAGGAATCCGGCACCGCCGGTGATAAGAACTCTCTTCATGGGTCGTCGAGGCAGTCGTGGGGTGGGGAAGGGTGAACCATTGGTGGTTCTCCCTACCAGCGACTGTCGACGTCGCGACCCGCCGCGCTGAAGGCGGACCCTGAATCGTGATTCAGAACATGCGTCGTCCTGAACCGTCGGAAGCAACTTCGTGAATCTGCGCCGTTTGACGCCTCACTGTGCGGATTGAGCCCTAGGGGATGCGCCTCTCGCGGCACGTTATCGGTCCGCCCTTGTAGGTGTATTTGCTTATGCGGCGATCGTCGGGTTGTCGATAGCGGGCCCATGCGTATTGCGCTCTTCCACAACCGCTACAAGGTCCCCGGCGGCGAGGACGTGGTTGTCGACCGAGAGGAATCCATTCTCCAGGACCTCGGAGCCGAGGTCTTTCGGTTCGAACTCGACAATGGTGTGGTCCTAGCTCGCCCAGGCGCAGCGGCGGCCCACTCGCTTCTGACCGCCCGCTTCAACCGCAAGCGGATGCGCCAGGTCGCCCGCTTCCTGAAGGAGACG
>CALHGQ010000569.1 GCA_938030175.1 uncultured bacterium
GCGGCTCGCATTCTCTCGGGCGACGCCGAAGAGCTGACGGCTGACCTAGAGCAGCGGATGCTCGCCGCATCCGAGGCCCTGGAGTACGAGCGGGCGACCGTCTGGCGCGACCGCCTCGCGGCCCTTCGTCGCACGATCGAAGGTCAGGGTGTCCGTCCGAAGGACGAGGTAGACCGAGACGTTCTCGGCCTAGCCCGTCGAGGCGACCGTGCGGCGGTCCACCGCATCGCCTGGCGAGATCGCAGGATGGCCGAGTCGCGCACGCACCACTTCCGCAGCGAACTGCCCGATGAGGAGCTGATGCACAACGTCCTCACCGCCCTCTACGCCCCAGGCCGGCGGGTCGCGCCGACCGAGATTCTGCTTCCGGCTCCTCCGGTGGAGCAGCTTTTCCTCGAGGAGACCCTCGGGGCCCGGCTAGTCATTCCGACCACGGGCGACCGGCGCCGCATGCTCGACTTTGCCTTTGAGAATGCGACGGCCGCGCTCAAGCTCCAGGGCGACGAAGAAGATCGGGACGAGGACGCCCTGCGCCAGCTCGTAGAGCTCCTCGATTTGGACACGGCAACGGACGTCATGGACTGCTTCGACATCTCGAACATGCAGACCTCGAACGTCGTCGCCAGTCGAGTTCGATTCCGCCGGGGACATCCGGATCGAGCTGGTTATCGCCGGTACAAGATTCGCACCGTGGAAGGCCAAGACGACTTTGCCTCGATGCACGAGGTTGTAAAGCGCAGCCTTGACCGGGGCATGAAGGAGGACGACCTCCCCGACCTGATCGTCATCGATGGCGGTCGACCCCAGCTGGAGCGCGCCCTGCAGGCTCGCCAGGAATCGGGAGCCTTCCACGTCGCGATGATTGGGCTTGCGAAAGCCCGCAGTGAACGGACCGTGAAGGGCCGGAAGAAGGGCCCCGTCGAGGAGCGAGTGTGGCTCCCTGGAGCTGAGGCGCCCATCGTCCTCACCAAGCACAGCGCAGTCCGCCATCTCTTGGAGCGCATCCGAGACGAAGCGCACCGATTCGCCATCACTTACCACCGCAAGGAGCGGGGGAAGATCACGAGTCGGCTCGACTCCATTCCAGGAGTGGGGCCCGCGAAGCGTAAGGCGCTGCTGAGGACGTTCGGCTCCGTTGCGGGTGTCGCCGACGCAAGCGTCGAGCAGCTAGCGAAGATCGAGGGAGTGTCCCCGGAACTCGCTCGCGCGATCTCGGAATCGTTGCGCAAAAAGGGCTGAACTCTGTCAGTTCCGTGGCCGAGCGCAAAGCGTGCGACCACAGGTTTCGTTGCATCGCATCGCCAACTATTTTGCCGCCAAGATCAGCGCGAACGGGGCAGCGTGTGAGTTGCAAAAGGGACACTGGCCGTCGAAGGATGGACCAAGATCCATGTCACGAAAGTGCCTGGTGAACACGCAAAGAGCGTACATGGCCAACGTGCCATTCGAAGGCGCTAGCCGTTGAGCTAGCCCGTCTTCGCGCCCTTTCACCAATCACTAGACATGATCTATTCAGCAGCACTACTTTCTCTCGTTTCGACTGTCGGCTCACTCGCCCCAATGCAAGTGGATATGACGGGCCTCTCGATCGGGATTCGAACGGACCTCGGACTTCACGTCCCTGGCGCCCCGGTTGTCATCAATCAGGGAACGACCTCGTTCTCTGAAACGACCAATCAATACGGCCGAACGTCATTCACGCCGTTTGAGCAAGGGGGCTCGGCGATGGTCACCATGGGTCGAACCCTGACCGCCCTCGGTTCAACCGTTGGTCAGCTCCTCCCTGTAGACATCGGCACTTCGGCTGCCGATCAATCCACATTGCAGTCCACTAGGTTCGTACCTGAGGCGCGGACCGTCTCGTTTACTGCGACGGACGATTCGTTCGCGCCGGGCTACATCACTCGCGACACCCGGAGTGAGTCTTGGTATGCCCACCC
This sequence comes from uncultured bacterium, assembly GCA_938030175.1. Lineage (GTDB taxonomy): Bacteria > Planctomycetota > UBA1135 > UBA1135 > Saltatorellus. The sequence continues at coordinate 1,941 of CALHGQ010000569.1, forward strand.
GTTTTCTGGCTCGCCCTCTTACGCGTTTACGGCAGGGGTCGCCAGCCTGCGTACGGGACTCACCATTGAGTCGTACTTCAATTACCACCAGCAGCCGACGCCTCAGGCCTATTTTCACGGGCTGTTGATTCGAACGGACGGAAACGTGGATCTGGGTTCCGATCGCATTATGTTCGCCATCGAGAAGCAGGGGTTCCAGTACTCAAACCCGGAGGTGGATCTGATCCACAACACGGACGAAGTGGGGACGGGTGCCCAGCTCACGATTGCAGGCGAGGTGGGCGACTTCCTCTATGTGGCCGTTGAAGGGGTGCTCCTTGAGGGTGACACGCTACTCCTCGTCCGTGCCGCTAGCGGCCCGTACAATCCGCCAGGCGGAACGATCGTCACTCCGGGCAGCGGCGCCGGCAGCGGTAGCGGTAGCGGCAGTGGCGGCGGTGGCGGCCTGAGCTTTGGACCCGCTTCCTCGGCGTCGCAGCCGGCAACGGCGGCACCGGTCGCTATTCCTGCGACCTTTATGAGCCCGCGGGCTCCCATGCTGGCCACAGTCGCGCCGGTCACGATGTTTGACGAGCCGGCGTGCACGCCCCCGACGCCGAACGCCAACCTGTGCCCAGATCCCCCCGCGGCACCGACGCCGGAGCACGACTGCGGCGTTCGTCTTATCGGACACCCGAGTGTTGCCTCTGACATCGTTCCCCGTGGCGAGGTGGAATGCAACGGCGTGGGCCAGTCGACGTCGTCTGAGGAGTGCACTGAGTACAGCGGTGGCCTCGAGTTCAAGTTCTCGATCAAGCTCTTCGGGAGCGAGATTACCATCGGTGGCCACGGCGAGGTGTCCCACAAGGAATGCGACTCGTCCTCGACGGCCGCCTGCACGTGCACCGGCAAGTGGATGTGCGACTGGCACCGCGTGTCTCACTGGAAGAAGTGCAACTCGTACACTGTCTGGATCGAGTGGTTCACCTGGGAGAAGCGGCAGCACTGGGTGCGCCTTGATACCGCGATCTCCGGCGTGAACCACCTGAGCGACACGACCTGCCAAGCGACGGGCGGTGGCTGCTAGGCAGCCAGTGAAGAGACTGAATGGCTGGGGGCGCTCGATGTCCAGCAGCTAGGGCTCACCGGAGCCCCCTTGGCGGAGCCCCTTGGGCAGGCGCCACGGGGGCTCCGGTACTTTCCACCAATCGCCACGCGCCCCGGTCGCTGCCCTGCTCCCTGGGACTCAGTGGTAGGGGGGCTCGGGCTAGCGAGACGGTTGTCTATACTCCCCTATGTTCGTTCAACATGGGGCTCGTCGATTGGGTGCTCGCCCGTTCAGTGTTCTGGTCTTTGCCTGGCTCCTTGGGGTCGGGACGTTGGCGCAGGAGTCTGATTCGTCGATGGCGGTCGACTGGCCGAAGTTCCTCCAGCGCTGCGACCCTGAGTGGGTACGGCTGCCCAAGGTCTGGCACGAGGCGCCGTTTCTGGGGAACGGTGAGCAGGGCACTCTGATGGTGCAGCTCGACGAGCGGACGCTGCGCTTTGATGTCGGGTGCTCCGCGGCCCACGACCATCGTCCGTTCTCTGAGGATGATCTGAGCGAGAAGCACGTCGAGGTGCTCAACCGCGGGCGTTTGCCGATTGGGTACCTGTATCTTGAGACACCCTCGGACATCGTGGGGGGGACGGCTCGCCTGAACCTTTGGGACGCGGAGGCGACGGGTTCTATCGAGTCCGGCTCGGGTGCTCTTCGCTGGAGATCCCTCGTGCATGCGTCCGAGCCCGTGATCTACGTTGAGTTCGACTCCACGGGTGATCTCGTTGGCAGCAGGCTTCGCTTTGCGCCCGAGAAGGCGCTGAACTCGCGTGCTGCGCGGGCGAAGATTCCACGGGAGCCAGCCCATCCGCCGGTCGAGCTGAATGCGCTGGAAGACGGGGTGCAGACGAGCGTTCAGCGGCTAGTCGCGGGCGGTCAGACGGCCGTAGCCTGGAAGATGGAGGAGAGGGAGCAGAGAACGCGGGTCTGGCTCAGCGTGCGCCACTCCTTCCCCGGGGCCGAGGCGTTGGGCGAAGCCGTAGCGGCGGTCCGAAGCGCCAGTGACGCTGACGGCGCAGAGTGGGTCGCGACACACCGCGATTGGTGGCACGGCTACTACCCGGCTAGCTTCGTGTCGACGGGAGATAGCTTCTGGGACTCGTTTTACTGGATCCAGCAGTACAAGCTCGCGTGCGCCACCCGCGATCGCGGCTGGATCATCGACAACCAAGGACCTTGGCTGCAGCGCACCGCATGGAACGCAACGTGGTGGAATCTCAACGCACAGCTTTCGCATCTAGGCGGGCATCAGGCGAATCGACGGGGCATGGTGTCTGCGCTCAGTCACCGGCTAGGGGTGAACCGCGATGCGCTGACGCTCAACGTGGCCGAGAGGTACCGCAAGGACTCCGCTGCTTTGGGCCGCAGCGTGTCTGGCTGGGACTTCTTGGGTCACGCAGGGCAACCGGGCGGCCGCGAGCCGATGGATCGAAACATAGGGCGAGAGTGCGGGAACCTGCTGTGGGCCCTGCACTGCGTGGACCTTGAGGTGCGGTATTGGGCGGACGAGGGTTTGCGTGACTCGGTGCTCACTCCGCTGCTCGTCAAGGCGGTGAACTACTATCGGCACTTTCTGGAGCGACACGAGGACGGTCTATGGCATCTGCCCCTTACCTACAGCCCCGAGTATCGATCGGCCCGTGACTGCACCTACGATCTCGACCTCCTGCGTTGGGGGATCGGCCGACTTCTGGAGATCGCTGCCGAGAAGGGATGGACCGAGGAAACTGAGCCGCTTCTCAGTCAGTGGCGGGATATCCACGAGCATCTCGTGCCGGTTCACGTCGACGAGACTGGCCGGATGATCGGGCAGGGCGTCGCTCTCACCGGAGGCCATCGCCACTGGTCCCATCTGCTCGCGGTCTACCCCCTGCGGACGCTTACGCCAGAGCTGGAGTCGGATCGTGAGCTGATCGCGAAGAGCCTGACGCACTGGCGGAGCTTCAACCGCGGCATTGCGGGCTACGCGCACACCGCTAGCTCCTGCATGGCATCCATGCTTGGGGACGGTGATCAAGCGCTCCGCTACCTGGAGCAGCTGG
>CALHGQ010000570.1 GCA_938030175.1 uncultured bacterium
GCGCGGCATCGTCATGCCGCGCGCCGACTCCTCAGCTGAGCTCGACGAGATCCTGAAGAAGGCGGACGCGATCCTCGACTGCCTTCCGGGTAGCCAAGCGCCGCGGATGGCGCGCCTTGCCAAGGAGCACGGCTGTCACTACTTCAACCTGACCGAGTACGTCGCCGAGACAAACGAGGTCATTGGCATCGCAAAGGACGCCAGCACCTGCTTTGGCCTGCAGTGCGGCCTCGCGCCGGGCTTCATCAACATCCTCGGGCACGATCTCTTCCTGAAGGCGACGAAAGCCTGGGGCGTAGACAAGGTCGACAAGTTGGAGATGCGCGTTGGCGCGCTGACGCGTCACGCCGCCGAGCCCCACTTCTACGGTTGGACGTGGAGCCCAGTTGGGGTCGCAACTGAGTACGTCAAGGACGCCATCGCGGTCCGTGACTACAAGACGGTGAACCTGCCATCGTTGACGGAGCGCAAGACGCTGCTCATGCACGGTCTCGCCTACGAAGAAGCGCTGACCTCCGGCGGCGCGGCCGACCTTCCCGAAGCGCTCGCTGGCAAGGTCAAGGACCTCGACTACAAGACGCTGCGCTACCCGGGCCACTACGGTTGGGTCGAAGGTCTCTTGAAGAACATCCCCGACGGGGACGATCGCCCGGCGAAGCTCCAGACCGCCATGGAGGCGGCCATCCCGCATGTGGAGGACGACATCGTCATCATCTACGCGGCGGTGGAAGGCAAGGACAAGGACGGCACGCTTCGCGCGGATCGCGCCGCGTACTTCTGCCCAAGCATCGACGTGGCTGGCCAGCGCCTTCGGGCGATCCAGTCCACGACGGCCGCGGGCATCGCCGAAGTGCTCCGGATCGCGCTCGAGAAGAACCTCACGGGTCCGCTGCTCCAGTCCGAGGTCCCGACCCAAGAGTTCCTCAGCGGCCCTTTCGTTTCCCTCGCCTACGTGGACGAGGAGCTGCGCGGCTAGTCTCCGTAGAGAAGGAAAGTCCGGAATCTCGGAAATGGCGGGAGCGTGCTGCGTAGGGCGGCCGCTTCCGCCATTCTCTTTCTCTCGCGCCATGAATCGACTAATCGCTCACCTGAGGCTTCTCCGAACTGCCGGCTGTTCCGCCCTTCTAGCTCTCAGTGCCGGGTGCGCTGAGTTTGACTTTGCGGAGCAGGATCTCTCGCTGCGCTACGTCGACGACGGCGACAGGATCGAGCTCAACGTGAAGACTCGCGGGATCTTCGCGACCCCCGCGGGGTGGGGGCAATCTGAGGATCAGGTGCTAGCCAGCGGCAAAGAGCGCGTCGAACAGATGGCGGCCGGGGCTCGCTACTTCTATCTCGTGACGTTTCCGTTCATGCTCGACTTGGACGAAGGTGACTGGAGCGAGGAGGAAGACTGGATCACCAAGGAGCAGCGCGAACGGATCTGGTCGCTTATGGACAAGAGTGTCAGCGTGACGTCGGCGAGTACCTTCTTGGACGAAGCTGGCGAGGTTGCGCTGGACCAGCGGGTCGAGATCAAGAACGCGAAGGCCTGCGTCGCAGCGATGAACGAGCTGGTGACTCTGGGCGTCCAGCACGAACTGAACGAGGCGAAGGGCAAGCCCGCCGACTTGGCGGAAATATTCGGCAGTGAAGCATCGCAGGACAACCTGCGCGCCTTCGTTGTGGCAGGTGGCGTTTGGATCTCGCTCGATGCAGAGGCCCTCGTCGTGCGTGTGCCCATGACGCCCTACGACCTCGCGCTTTGCATGAAGGCCTTCCTTGAAGAGACGGCCGTCGAAGGCGGTTCTTCAGGCTCCGACAGCGATTGGGCGGACCGCCGCGGCGCAGCCGCCGCCCGAGCTCTCTTCGCCAACCTTGAGGAGCTCACCGTCGAGGATGGCGTCGTGAACTTCCGCTTCCCTGTCAACGCGCGCGGGAGGATCCCATGGAGCTTCCGGATGCCGCGGCATCCGGACGCCAAGAAATTCGTCGCTGCATTCGAGAGCGAGGAGCTGAAGTAGCCATTCGTGGCGACTCGAGTTCATCCTTCGAACGAACGGCGCAGCTCCTTGTCGAAGATCCGGGGCTTGCGCGTATTCATGTCCATGCAGGCGAGCTCGATCTCGGCGGTCGCGAGGGTCGTCGGCTGCCCCTCGTCCAGTCGGGTGATCTCGTACCCAAAGGTCACCGAGGCGGAGCGAAGGCGCTCGATCCAGACTTCGACGAGCAGGCGATCCTCGTAGAACGCCGGGCTCTTGTAGCGAACGTGGACCTGGCGAACGGGCAGGCCGATGCCGGTCTTCTCCAGCTTGCCGTACGGGATCCCTCGGTCAGCCATCATCGCCGTCCGCGCGTCCTCCAGAAAGAGGAGGAAGTTCGCGTGGTGGCAAATGCCCATCTGGTCCGTCTCGGCGTAGCGAACCGTTGCGGGATGGGTGTAGGCGTTGGGGCGGTCTGGGTGGCTCACGGGCCCTCTTCCGGGTTGGGAGGTCATGGGGAGAAGGAAGGAATAGCCGAAGTGCCCCCCCCTCTGATAGAACCTCTTCCCTGATGTCTAGCTCCCAAGATCCCACCCCGTCCCCACAGGGCGCGTCCAACCCCCTGGTGGCGACGCTCTTGACCTGGTTTGTCCCTGGAGCCGGTCACCTTTACATGGGCAAGATGCGCACGGCAATCATTGCCTTTGTCGCGATCGAGGGGCTCTACCTGGCCGGGGTCATGCTCTCCAAGGGCATGTTTCTTCAGATCCTCCCGCCGGAGATGCGCGGCCGTTTCGCAGCGGCCTTGACCCCTGAGGCAGGCAACCTCGGCGCGCTGCTCCTGCACGTCCGGCAGTACGGCTTCGGGGACATCGTGCCAACCGCCTTCCCCAGTACGCTGCACATCGGCGTCATGTTGACCGCGTCCGCTGGCATCGCGAACCTCATTCTTTGCAGCCGGGCCCACTACGACGCGCGTGTGGGAGGACTCAAGGAAGAGCCCTCCGCGGCGCCGCACCCGGGACTCGCCACCCTCGTCGGCTGGATCATCCCCGGCGGCGGCCACTTCCTCCAAGGCCGCAAGGTCCGCGGTGCCGTGGCGTTCGCCCTCGTGGTCCTTCTCTTCGCGGTGGGCTGCTACCTCGCTGACGGCACCAACCTCGACCGCTCGCGTCACTTCTACTACTGGGCGGGCCAAGCCCTCCTTGGTCCGGTCGCATTCATCGCGGAGACCCTCAACGGTCACCCCTTGATGTCCGCGCGGCCCACCTACGAAGACGCTGGCGTCGTACTGTCGTCCGTGGCCGGCATGCTCAACGTCCTGTTGCTGCTAGATGTCTACGGCTTCAGCGAAGCCAGGCGTCTCGGTCGCCCCCTCGCCACCGAGGCCGTCGACCCCGAGCTCGAGTCCGGCCCCTTCGACGCATCGCTCCGCTAGTGCCATGAACGACCTCGCCTTTCACATCGGGCTGTTCCTCTTCTCCACGCTGGTGATCGTGGCGGTGAGCTGCATGTTCACGGAGGCGGACGACCAGAAGGCCGTTCGTCTCTTCCCTCGCCGCTACCTGACCTTCGTCGTTGTGACTTCCGTCGTCGTCGCTGTCATGCTCGTCGCCGAGCACACCTTCGCAGCGGTGTCATGACGGGCGGAGGGGACGAGCCTCCATCTCCCGCTTCAGGGCCTGCTACAGGGCCTGCTACAGGGCCCGCTTTAGAGCCCGCCCGTGGAGGCGCTGCGAGGCCCGGTGGCGCCAAGCGTCGCCGCTGGTGGTTGCGAATCCTGCTCTTCCTCATCGTTCCCCCGGCGCTCTATTTCGGCGCAGCGGAGATCGCCATGCGTCTGCCCGTGAACGGCGACGCCGATCCGCTTGCGGGCACCATCGATCTCTACTTCTGCTCGAACGGACCCCACGTGGACATTTGGGTTCCGGTGGATCGAGAAGGGGAGCGGTGGGCGGACGTGCTCCCGCTTGACTACAAGGTCCTTCGGGACGGCTACCTCGCGATCGGCTGGGGCGACCGCGCTTTCTACACCCAGGTGCCCAATTGGAGTGACCTGACCGTTCCCATCGCGCTGAAGGGTGCGTTGCTCCCAACGGAGTCAACGATTCGTGTCACGTCGTGGGCAGGCTGGCCGAATCCCGGGCCCTGGGCTCACCTCGTGAGCGTGGACGTCGACGGCTACCACAAGCTGTGCGCCCATATCCGAGACAGCATGAAGCTCGGCCCCGACGGCCGCCTGACCGCCATCGACTTCAAGGGCAATCATTACGCAGCCGACGACCGATGCTTTGAGGCGAATGGCAGCTACCACATGTTCCACACCTGCAACAACTGGACGAACGACGCCTTGAAAAGAGCGGGCAAGCGCGCGGCCCGCTGGGCGCCGCTCCCAAGGGGGGTCGTCCATCAGCTGCCGAACAATAGCGGCCGGCGTTGACCCAGTTGGCGGTTCCCTTACCGCGCAGCCTGTCCGTCCAGCGGGTGTCGATCGGATCTCCAGTCTTACGATCTGGGCTGACCCTTGTTCGGCTACGACCAATCTCGCGAATGCCTGGCAGGCGGCCTTGCGGCGGAGGTACGTTGGATTGGCACGCTCTCGCTGCTGCCCCATGGACCCACACTTCGAACCCGAGTACTTCGCACACGGGCGCCTACTCTGGCGCTTCGAGGGATCGGATGCGGTGCGCTTCTCACCGCGGCTCGCGTGGGGGATGGTCGAGGGCGCGGCGGAGATAAGCGCCGGGGCGGGGTGGCTCTGGGATCCCTTCTCGGGAGCCGGGCTCATCCCGGCGGTCGCGCGCGCCTTTTTTGCGTCGGCGTTCGTTGGGATAGCCGCCTCTGATGCCTCCCTCGCCGCCGTGGAAACCACCGTCAAGAACCTCGCGCTTGTTTCGGATCTTGAGGCAGCGGCGAAGCGGCTAGCGCACGTCCGTGGACTGCGCGGTCAGAACCCCAAGTCCGATCGCCGCTGGGGAGAGGTGGCCGCGTATCTCGAACGGCTTCTCCCGAACATCGAAGCTGCAGCGAGCATCGCTCGAGAGGCGCGCGTCGAGTGTGCGCTCGCTCACGAGCAGCTGCCGAGGCTCGCAGGCGAGGCAGGCGCGGCGCTGTACATCGTTGGTGACGCGCCCTACGGCCGCGGGAGCGAGCTGCTGGGCCCGCCGATTGATGCCATCGTGCAGGGCTGGGTCGACGAACCATCGGTGGCGTACGTCGACCTAGTCTGCACGCCTCAGCAGTTGGCAACCTTGTCCGCTGGTGAGGGTGTGACGGCACGCTCGGGACGCGGCGGTCGAGCCCGCTGGACGTACGTGCGAGCTTGACCAACCCAGGCCCATTGGGCCTGCAGGCAGCGCCCGGTGCGTCTTGGCGCTCCTGTGCGCAGCGCGTTGGGCGCGAAAGCTACGCTCGTTGCGCACGACGTGTACCAACCGGCCCCGTTCGGATAGGGGCCTGGAGTGGACGTCGGTATTCGAGCGAGGATCTAGAAGGCCGCACTATCGAGCAGCGCCCCTCGAAGCCCTGACTGCGTTGCTTGAAGGGCCCCGAATAGCTCGC
>CALHGQ010000571.1 GCA_938030175.1 uncultured bacterium
AGGGCGCTCCGCCCAGCGTTCCCGCTCGCTGCGCAAGGGACGAAAGATCCGGAAGGGGCGGCCGTTCCCGAGCCGACCACGGTGCTGACCACAGGAACAGGGCTCGCCGGATTGGTCACTCAAGGTGAGGCCGAGCTGGAGAGCCGCGCTCTCGCCGGCGCCCCAATCCAGTTCGACTCGGGTCCCGCTGCCGCCAGGCTGCGCGCCAACGGGACCCTTCAGAGCGAGCAGTAGCTCTACGCCCCGCGGGGGAGCACGGTTCGGACGAGCCAGCCCGCCGCGAAAGTGGCCGCGATCGTCAGGGCCGCGTTCTCGATCATGACGGTCTGGAAGCCGCCCGAGAGGACAGCGCCGACTGCGAGTCCAGCGAGGGCGCCGCCCGCGGCGGTCATCGGCAGTGCGATGTGTCGCTGGTCGCGAACTTCACGAAGGGCGAACAGAGCTTCGCCCACCCAGCCGCCGAGCAAGCCGGCCGTCAGGAACACAAAGGCCGTGGTCACGGGGGTGAGCACGGGGCGAGGTACGGTCTGAAAGAGACCGAAGGCGGCGGCGGCCACGACGGCGAGCGCTGCGGCGCCCAGCGCCACCGTGGCGTGGGTCTGTGCCGTGCGGCGCGTGTCCTCGCGGCGGGCCTCTTCCTCCAGCGCGGTCTCAACGGCCGCGTGCACTGCGAGCAGCACATCCACCGACACCGGTCCACCCGCCGCAGGGGCCGCGGCGGCCAGGGCAGGGCGGAGATGCTCGGGGGCCCGATCGAGGGCCCGTTGGAAAGCGACGGTCCGCCCTTCGTCGTCGAGGGCACTCAGGGTTTCGCGCTCGGCGCGAGCACGCGCACGCCTCGCACCGGCCACGTCGCCGCGGGTGAGCCTCTCCTCCGCGCGTTCGATCTCGTCACGCGCTCGGAGCAGCGACTCGATTTGCTCATCGCTCTGTGCGCCGCGCGCCAGGGCGACGCTGTCGTCACGGAAGGCTTCGAGGTCCCGCGCCAGCGAGCGGTGCTCGGGCGAGGCGAACGGCATCTTCTTGACGGGCAGCGGCTGTGAGCGGAGTCGCGTCACGAGGCTGCGCTCACCGTCCGACGACAGGGCCTGGGCCGCCTCTTCGATGTCGAGCCAGTGCAGGGTGAAGCCGGCGGGCGGCGGCGCGATCAAGTCGAGCCCCGACGCGCGCGTTGGCTTCGCCATCCAGAACCACGTGGCCATGGGTTCGCCGTCGACCCATTCCTCGGTTTCCCCGAGGGTCTCGACAAGCTTCACTTTCCGTCCGGTGAAGGCCTCGGCCGCGCGCGTGGCAGCGGTTTCGGCGCTCTCGCCTGGACCGACTTCCGCCTTGGGCAGGCTGATCATCCCGCCGGACTCGAGGACCGCGATGCGGGCGCCCGAGTCCGTCGCGCGGATCACGCATGCACCGGCAGCATTCCAAGGCTGCCGGGCTTGCCCTTCGACGGCATGTCCATTGCTGGAGCGGGGTGGCGCCAACTGGCCGCCGTTTGTGTCCATCGAGCCGTCCCCATTCAGCTCGAGGTCGTCTTCGATAGGGGGAAGATCGTCAAATTCGTCTTCCCGGAGGTGCGCCTCATTCATGGGTGCCATCCTACGGACGCGAAGGCCCAATTCGAAGGTATCCCTCCTTCTAGCAGCCCGTTGAAGAAGGTCGCACCACCGAGCAGCGCCCCTCGAAGCCCTGACTGCGTTGCCTGAAGGGCCCCGAATAGCTAGGAGCCCCCGAATAGCTAGGAGCCAATGTCCAGAAGGTGTGCAGGGAGCTCGCCCGTTTGGAGACGCTGGCGCAGGCGCTGCCAGCGCTTGCCGGCCGCCTCCTCGCTGATGTTGAGCCGGTCCCCGACCTCGCGGAGGGGCAGGCCCTCTAACCCACAGTGGATCACAAGCTTGCGTTCGTCCTCGGGCAATTCGAGCACCGCGGCTTGGAAGCGTGCCAGGCTTTCGTCCCGCGCCACTCGGGCGCTGACTCCGGTGATGGAGTCCGCAATGGCGTCCAGGGGGTCGGAGTCGCCGCCGGGCTGCCTGCCTCGATCGGGCTTGCGAGCCTGGCGCGAGGCCTCTAATGCGACGTTCTTGGCGATGCGGAAGACCCAGAAACGAAACGGAATCCGCTCCGCATCGAAGGCTTCGATCTTGCGCCAAGCCCGGAGCCAGACCTCTTGCACTAGGTCTGTCGGGTCAAGCACCGCCTTCTGCTCGGGGCGCAGTCGCAAATTGGCCCACGTGAAAACCGCTGGGGCGATGTGCTCGTAGAGGCGAGCGAATTCGGCGGCGTCTCCGTCCTTGGCAGCGAGGACGTAGCGCTGGGTCAGCCCCTCAAGGGTCTCAGAGTTGGGTGGAGTCACGGCCTTGAGAGTAACACGGCCGCGGCGTCTATGCCCTCGCTTCACTTGTGCCCCGACCTGGGGCACACTCGCGGGGTACACTCGGATGGCCCCCGATGCCCTACTTGCCCTACGCCTTTCTCCCGCCGACGGCCCGCCCATGGACGAGCTGAACGACGGCCACCTCGACGAGGACGAGGAAGGAATTGCTGCGGACGTCTCCGACTTCGTGGCCGACTATCTCGACGACCAGGACCGGGGCAAGATCGGACCCTTGAGCGTTTACATCGCGAGGTACCCGCGGGCGGAGGACTCCATCGCCCTGGAGTACCTGAGGCTCAAGGGCGAGGTGCCCGGGCCCGAGGAGCTGTCCCCGACGCAAGACGATGTCGAAGCGTCATCGCCGGGAACGGACCAAGATCATCGCGTGGGTCGGTACCGGCTGCTCCGACTGCTAGGAAGGGGCGGGCAGGGCGAGGTTTGGCTCGCAGAGGACGAGGGACTGCAGCGACGGGTCGCGTTGAAGTTGCTCCAGGGCGTGTTCGTGACGGAAGAGCGACGGCTGCGCTTCCGCCGCGAGGCGGAGTCCATCGCGCGACTGGAGCACCCCGGCCTTGCCCAAGTACTGGAGGCGGAGGTGGACGGCGATCAGCCGTACATCGCGATGCGCTACGTGCAGGGCGTGGACCTTTCCGCCAGCCTGGCCCAGCGATCAGGGAGCCAGGAGGGGGCCGCAAAGGATGCGCCCGCGCGCATCGAGCCCACGCTTCCGTGGGTGCCCACCAGTCGCGAAGAACTCTTCAGCGTTCTGCGATTCTTCGAGCGTACCGCTCGGGCGCTGCACGCCGCCCACGAGTGCGGTGTGCTGCACCGCGACGTCAAGCCGGGGAACATCATGATCACCCCAGACGGGCAGCCAGTTCTCCTGGACTTCGGCCTCGCACGGGACACCTCCCCGACGGTTGAGTCGGGCGAGGAGCTGTTGACCCGCGAGGGAGATGTGTTCGGCACGCTCTCGTATATGGCGCCGGAGCAGCTGTCCGGCGAGTCCACCGCGCTCGACGCGCGAGCCGACGTATGGGCACTCGGGGTCACCCTGTCAGAAGCCTTGGTGGGGGAGCGTCCCTTCGGCGGCTCGACGCCGCTGCAGCTCGCGCAGAGCATCGAGCGCGGGCGCCGCGGCGATCCGCGCGCCAAGAACTCCGTGCTCACCACGGACGTCAGCGTCGTCATCGGGACCGCGCTGGAGCCGAGCCCCTCAAGGCGCTATCCGTCTGCCCTTGCGCTCGCGGAGGACCTTCGACGCATCGTTGAGTATGAGCCGATCAAGGCTCGCCCCGCGGGTCCGCTGCTGCGGCTCGGTCGCTGGTGTCGCCGCGAGCCCGCGTGGGCGTCGGCCTTGGCTGTGACCTTCGTGGCGCTGACGGCCGGACTCATCTACTCCCAGCTCACGCTGACGAAGCTGCGCGCGGCTCTCGGACAGGTGGAGGCGCGCGAATACGCGGGAATCGTTCCGGAGTTCCAGGACAAGTCGCCTGCGGGTGCCCTCGCCCTCGGCCTGCATGCCGTCGACCGTGACGACACATGGCTCATTCGATCGATGCTGTACGACCCGCTCCTCGCGACGACGTTGATTCGTGAGGTCAAGATGCCCGAGGCGCGCGTATGGGATGCGCACTTTCTTTCTGATCAACATCTATTGGTCGGATCGGTGGGGGGCAGCGTCGCAATCTTTGACGTGGAGAGCGGGCGCAAGGCGGCGTCGATCGCACTGGACGCGGACGTCGTTTCACTTGCTTGGCTCGGCCAGGACTTTGCAGCCGCCGGTCTGGCGTCGGGCGAGGTCGTGGGGCTCGCGCTTCCGGTCGCGGGTAGGGAGGAAACGACCGAGCCCATAGAAGTTCTCTGGCGCGTGCGCGTTTCGGACCGGCCAGTACTCGACGTTGCGGCGGCGGATGGGAGAGTCTTTTGCACCGGCGACGCCTACTCCGTGCTGGCGTTGAGCGCTGTGAATGGCGACGAGTTGGCTCGGGTGGACGATGTAGGCGGATGGGTGTCGCGCCTGGAGCTGACCGCGGACGGGCAGCGCCTTGTCGTCGGGGACACAATTTTCAAGCGCCTCGCAGAGCCCAGTCGCAGTCACGTAGTAGCGCTTCTGGACGTTTCCACGCTCGAGTTGATCGAGCGCATCGACCTCGGTGGCGAGATCGTGGACTTCGACGTCGCGAGCGGGGCGGGCGTGCTTGCGACGATGGACTTGGCCGGTCGGGTGCAGTTGTTCGAGACAGTCAGCGGTTCAGAGATCCACGGGGACATGTGGATTCGGCCCGACGACGATCGCCTGCGAGGAGCCAAGGTCGCCGTCTCGGCCGACGGGCAACGGGTGGCGCTTGGATTCGATCCGGTCCTACCCGATTCGCTCGAGACCCGGGCGCCCGTTCCCTCCACGATCGCGGTGTTCGACCTCTCAAGCCCGGGCGACCCTTGGCGGTCTTCGTCCGTCGCGGTGCGCGTGCTTGGAATGGAGTTCTCTAACGATGGAGAGCGCCTAGCCGTCGCGGATGTTTCGAACGCCTTCAGGGTTTTCTCTGCGAGGGACGGCAGCGGTGAGCAGCGGCACGCGGAGTACATGCGGATCACCGACGTCCGGTTCTCTCCCAGTGACGCCAAGCTCGCCTCGTTCGGCGTGACGAGCGGGGTGTGCCTATGGCGGACACGTCGACTGAGCGATGCGTTCCGCTTCGATCCGATCGTGCCGCTAGATCCGCGGCCTGTCCGATGGGGAAGGTTCGGGGCTGATGGCCAGCGGGTCGTGCTCATGGAACAGGGCGGGCGGGCGGCGGCGTTTGCCGCTGTGGAGGACGGGTCCACCGAGGCAGGAACGCTCCTCTTTCGCGTGGACGCCTCCAGCGGGGATGCCGACGCCATGGGGGCGCGGATAGCGCTCTCCGCGTCTGAGTCTGTGGCGCTCTGGGTCGATCCGCAGCGCGGCGTGCTCTGTGTCACGGATGTGAGGAACGGCGAGCGGCTGCGCGAGGTGGAGGTCCCCGGGTGGTCGCCCGGTAC
>CALHGQ010000572.1 GCA_938030175.1 uncultured bacterium
GAAGAGACGCGGGTTCTCGTGCTCCCCCACGTGGACAACGTCTTCGGCCTGCGCCACGACGTCAAGACGATCGCCGCCCAAGCGAGAGAGCGTGGCGTCGACTGGATCCTGGTGGACGCCGCCCAGTCCGTTGGCATGTTCGACATCGACGTTACGGACCTTGGCGTGGACCTCTACGCCACCAGCGCCCACAAGTGGGTCCAGGCCCCGAAGGGCACCGGGCTCATGGCCCTGTCCAAGGCGGCGATCGAGAAGATGCGCCCGCTTGTGACCACATGGGGTCACGAGCGGTCGGAAGGCACTGCCCAGCTCTTCACGGACTTCGGAACCCGCGACCTCGCCAAGTTGCTGACCATCGGCGACGCCATTGAGTTTCACCGGCGCACCAACCACGGACGAGAAGCGCGCCTTCGGACCCTACGCGAGGATCTCATGGAACGCGTCGACGCTAGCGCCAAGTTCGAGTGGCGCTCCCCTCGGAGCTACGACGACGGCGGGTCCTCCGTGGTCGCGATCGGGATCAAGGACGGCTCCGCGAGGGAGGTCGCCCGCACCCTCTTTCGAGATCGCCAAACGGTGGTCCGCGGCTTCTCCGGCCAAGGCATGAACCACGTGCGCGTCTCCCCCAACGCCATGAACACGGCGGGCGAGATCGAACGGCTCTGGTCTGCGCTCGGCTAGCGCGCCGCCTACTCAAGCTCGGCCTTCAGCTCCTGCCGGAAGCCCTCGAACTGCTCTGCCTCCTCGGGGTCAACGCTCGGGTACTCAAGCGGCAGGCTCTCCAGCGTCTGGCGCAGCGTCCTGGCCACGGTCAAGCGCATGTACGACTTGCTGTCGGCGGGGATCGCGTACCACGGCGCCGATTCGCGAGAGGTCTCGTTCAGCGCTGTTTCGTAGGCCGCCATGTAGTCGCTCCAGTACTTGCGCTCGCGCATGTCACCGGCGGCGAACTTCCAGTTCTTGGATGGTTCCTCCAGGCGCGACAGGAAGCGCTTCGCCTGCTCTTCCTTTGAAACGTTCAGGAAGAACTTCACGACGACCACACCGTTGCGCGCGAGGTGGGCTTCGTGGTCGCGGAGCGACGCATAACGCTCGGCGAATCGAGTCTCGGTGGAAGGCCCCTTGGGCAGCCGCTGGCCCTCGAGGATGCCCGGGTGCACCTTCACCACGAGGACTTCCTCGTAGTAGCTGCGGTTGAAGACACCGATGCGCCCGCGCTGGGGAAGCTTGCACGAAGAGCGCCACAGGAAGTCGTGGTCGATCTCGTTCGCCGAAGGCCGCTTGAAGGAATGCACCTCGAAGCCAGCGGGGTTCACGCCGCTGAACACGGAACGAATCGTGCTGTCCTTGCCCGCGGCATCCATTGCCTGGAAGATGCAGAGGACCGAGAAATGGTCATGGGCGTAGAGCACGCGCTGGAGATCTTTCAGCCGATCGATCTCCTCTTCGAGCTGGTCTTTGCACTCGTCCTTGCTGGGACGGTCCTTCGCCTCGGTCACCGTATCGGCGATCCGAAACGATCCATCAAACGGCACGAGGTAGGGGCTGGGCGCGGCGGTGAAGTGGCTCATGCCGCACAAGATAACTCCTACATCATTGAAGTCGGATCGACATCGATGGCCATTCTTGGCCGCTGGGTGTGAAGGTGGCTGAGGATCGCCCGCGCGCGGGACATCCCTTGGCCCGCCATGGGCGCCTTCAGCATCACGTGCCTACGGTGGCGGCCACGCTGGAGCGCCATAGGAGCCGGGGCCGGCCCCATGACCTGCACTTTGTGCTCCCCGAGCTCCTGTCGCAGCACCTTGGCCGCGTGGTTGGACGCCTCGATGACGCGCTTCTCGTCCTCATCCTCCCAAACGACGCGGAGGAGGCGCACGTAGGGTGGGTAACCATGGCGCTCCCGCGCCTCGTCTTCGTGGAGGGCGAACGAATCGTAGTCGTGGGCCGCGGCGTGAACGATGGCGGGCTCCTCCGTCGCCGTCGTCTGCACGACGATGTGTCCAGGCAGGTCCGCGCGGCCCGCGCGCCCGGCCACCTGGCTCACAAGCTGGTAGGTGCGCTCAGAAGCGCGGAAGTCCGGCTGGTGCAGCGAAGCGTCCGCCGACACGATCCCGACGAGCGTCACCCGTGGGAAGTCGAGCCCCTTCGCGATCATCTGGGTTCCCACCAGCACGTCGAGCTCCCCGCGCCCGAAGGCCCCCAGGGTCTCCTCGTAGTCCTCGCGCCGCATCATCGTGTCGGAGTCCATGCGCCCGACCCGAGCATGGGGAGCGATCAGCCGCAGGATCTCCTCGACCCGCTGGGAACCCGCACCGAGAAAACGCAGCGCCGGCGCCGTGCACGACGGACACGCCTTGGGGACCGGGATCTCCTGGCAGCACGAGTGACAGGCCATGCGTTCGATCCGCTTGTGCCACGTCAGCGCCACGTCGCACTCGTTGCACTTGAGCGTTTCGTGGCACTCCTGACACCAGAGGATCGGCGCGAACCCGCGACGGTTGATGAACAGGATCGCCTGCTCGGAGCGCGCGATCGTCTCGCGGAGCAGCGTCTCCAAGCGCCGTGAGAAGAGCCGCGGCTTGCCGCGCTCGTCCCGCTCGCCGCGCATGTCCACGATCTCGACCTTCGGCAGTGGGTTGCCGCTCGCGCGTGCGCGCAGGCGCAGGAGCTCGTAGCGTTTCTGGTTGGCGTTGCGCCAGCTCTCCAGGGACGGGGTGGCGCTTCCGAGTACACACACTGCGCCGACGTTCTTCGCACGCACGACCGCCACGTCCCGCGCGTGATAGCGCGGCACGCTCCCCTGCTTGTACGAGGGTTCGTGTTCCTCATCGACGACGATGACGCCGAGGTTCTTGACCGGCGCAAAGATCGCCGAGCGGGCACCCACGACGACGCGCGCTTCTCCGCTGCGAACGCGCTGCCACATGTCCAGGCGCTGCAGATCGGTCATGCCGCTGTGCAGCACCGCCACCGCCCCAAAGCGATCCAGGAACCAGCCGACGGTCTGGGGCGTCAGTGCGATCTCGGGCACGAGTACAATCGCGCCTTTCCCGCGGGCGAGGGCTTCCTCAATGACCCGCAGGTACACCTCGGTCTTGCCCGACCCCGTGACGCCGTAGAGAAGCGCGGGGCAGAACGCCCCTTCGTCGATCGCCTCGGTCAGGCGTTCCACCGCGGCCCCTTGGTCTTCGGTGAGCGCTGCGTGCCGTGGCCTGGGCTCGCGGTCGCCGCTCAAGAGATCGTCCGGCGCTGCGATCACTTGATCCATGATCACGAGCCCCTTCTTCACGAGGGTCTGGATGGGCGCGTAGCTGACGTTGAGCTTCTTCGTGAGATCCTTGCGCAGCACCGGACCGCGTGCCTCCAGCAGCGTTCGAAGAATGCGGTGCTGCTTCTCCAGGACCGGCTTGTCCGCCAGCTCTTCTAGCTGGGCTTCCCCCACGTCGGGCGCAGGCGTCAGGACGGCTACGGTGCGCCGGCCTCCTTCACGCTTCATCGCGGCGGGCAAGACGGCGCTCAACGCCTCGCCCCAGGCGCAGGCGTAGTAGTCCGCCATCCAGCGCGTCAGCTCAAGCAGCTTCTCGTCCAACACCGGCTCGGCGTCGAGCACGTCGTCGATCGCCTTGAGCCGCCCCTTGGGAACGTCGGTGTCCTCCGCGGTCGCCGTCACGACCGCGATCTCCCGCTTGCCTGAGAAGGAAACCGCCACGCGCACCCCGGGCGCCACTTTCTCCGCGAAGGCCGCGGTGACCGCGTAGGTGTACTCCCGTCGCATGGGCCGGTTGAGCGCCACTTCGGCGTACAGCACCGCGTCCACGGGCGGCTTCTTGGCCTTCTTCGGCTTGGGGGCCTTCCCCTTCTGGGCAGCCTTCGCCCGAGGCACGACCCCAAAGAGTCCGACCTCCTGCTGCTCCCCACTGGAGCCACTGCTGCTACTACCTGTTCCCATACGCGCGCCTGGGCCAAGGATGACCGAACCAGCTCCCGGAGGATAACGCCCCTCGTCCGCCTGCGCCTTAGGAGAGGCCGCTTACGAGCTGTGTCTGGCCTGCGGCATCTCAAGAGGGACTGCGGAGCCGCTCCGCAAGCTCGGCCCTTATGCGACGGCTTACGGGGATCTCCTGCCCGCCCGCTAGGCGAAGCACCGCGTCGCCGTGCCCGGCGGGGCGCATCTCCGCGACTTGGTCCAGCGCCACCATGTAGGAGCGGTGAACTCGGGCAAAGAGGGCTGGGTCGAGCCCCGCCTCCAGGGCCGAGAGGCTGCGCCGTACGAGGTGTTCGTCCGCTCCGGTGTGAACGTGGAGGTAGCTGCCGCGTGCCTCGATCCAGTGGATCTCGCCCGAGGGGATGACGAGGATGCGGCCTCCGATCTTGGCGACGATGCGAGTCAGGAACTCCGGCGCAGTGGGCGCCGTGACCGAAGCACGGGCAGCCTCGACCAAAGGGCGCGCTCGGTCGAGCGCCTGGGTCAGGCGGACGGGGTCCACCGGCTTGAGGACGTAGTCGACCGCCCCAGCGTCGAAGGCTTCGATGCCAAATTCGTTGAAGGCTGTCACGAGAATGACCACGGGTGAGGGGCCGCCACCCAGCCTCTCGAGGAGCTCAAAGGCGCCGCCCGCGGGCATCTCAATGTCGAGCAGCAGCAGGTCGGGCCGTAGCGACTGGATGAGCTCTTGGGCTTCCAGTCCGTCGCGAGCCTCCCCCACCAAGACGAACTCGGGCGAGCCCTCCAGCATG
>CALHGQ010000573.1 GCA_938030175.1 uncultured bacterium
CGGTGCGATCTGCCTTTGCGGCTCCCTCGCGTCCGATCGAGAGACCCTGTCACCGGAACTCCAGGGAGCCGTGACGAGCTACCTTGAGCAAAGCGAAGCTTGGATCGCGGGCGCCCTCTCAGCCGGCGCCGAGGCGGGCGAATTCACCCTGCCCGGCGAAGCATCCGACCTCGCCGCGTCGCTGCTCTCAAGCCTGCAGGGCGGACTGATCTTGTCGCGGGCAAGGGGCAGCCGCCCGATGCTCGCGATCGTCGAACAGGTGTTCCTCAGCTCACTTCGTTAGAAGAACCCGTGCACGAGCAGCTGCTCGCCCGGGAGGTCCGGCAGCCTACGGCAGCTCATGACGGGGATACGCCCGCCCACCGCGATCAACACGCCGTAGTCCTCGTCGCCGCTGCCAGGAAGGAACCCATCGTTCGTTCCCATGGGCTGCCAGCCGCCCGCACCGGTGAAGGTCCACGTCTTCATACGCAGGTCGCCCTGCGCGTCGTAGGCTCGGCAAGCGATGTACATGCGACCAATGTCGTCGATGACCATCGGAACCGACTCGCGATAGCCTCCGTTCGTCGAGAACCCGAAGGCGCCTACCTGCTGGGCCAACTCCTCCTCCGCGATGTCGTCGCCAATCTGAACCCAGTGGATCGTCCCGGGAACCCAGCGCATCACGCGGAGCGAGGGCGGAGACTGGCCGCGGAACGCCACCACCGGCACGCCTTGGGGGTCGAGCTGCATGTTGAGGTGCGCCCCCTGGGCTTCGAACCCAAGGCCGGGCGGACCGAGCAGCTTCCACTCACGCAGCGACTCCGAGTAGCGCGCGACGTAGATCCGGTTGTGCAGGTTGCCGTCCGACTTCTCGGTCCAAGCGGCGTAGATGAGACCATTGTCCGCTTGGTCGACCTTGGTGTGCCAGACGATGCTGCGCTGCCCCGGGGGCATGTAGTTGTCGCTAAAGCCCGCGCCGCCCAGCGCCTCCTTCTGACCGGTGGCCATGTTGATGCGCAGAACCGTAATGCCCCCTTGGGACTGGTTCAGCGAATTGCCGCCGGGTCCGTCCTGGAAGCAAACGATCGGACGGTTCTGGGGGTCGACGACGGCGTGGGGCGTGTGGGACTGCCCCGTGCTCAGCTGGGTGCCAACGGGCAGCGTCCAGGCGAGCTGTGACTGGGGTCCGAGGTCGAGCCGTCGGAGTCCGAGGCGTCCGCCGATCCCATAGTCGTAGTTGAAGCGGTAGACCTCACCGCCGGGGCCGAATCCGAGCGACGGCCACCAGTCACGGCCAGCCGAGGCGAGCCCTTGCTCCCCCACGGGATACCAGACTCGCTGGAGGACGTTGAAGACGCTCGTGGAGCCGCGGCCGCTCAGGTTCACGTCCTGGTACGCACACATCAGGATCCCCCGAGGTCCCTCAGCGATACTCGGGTTGATGGTCCTACCCGCATGGACAACGCCGCCGAACGGGCGCCAGGTTTTGGGCCCTGGCGCTTGGCCAAAGGACAGCGAGGCGGAGGCAACGGCCAAACAGACCGCAAGCGATGGGGACCCCAGAAGAGCAGACGACGATCCCATGGGAAAACAGGACTAGGCGTTTGATGTGAGCGCGCAAAGAGGGGGGACTTACGCTCCTCTATCATGAAGCCATGCTCATAGGGGGTCAAGCGTCCGCATCGCTGCGCCGTGCCTTCGCGTAGACCGTGGGCCGGCCTGCGGTCGCTTCGACGCCCTCAGGCACCTCCCCCGTGGCCTCAAGATGGGCGAGCAGCTTGCGCCTGTCAGGTTTCGCCGTCAGGAAGGCCTCGGGAACGCGGGTTTCCTCAACGACCCGCATGCCGGGCTTGGCGACGGTGACCCTGACTTCGATGTCACCCACCACGCGCTTGGTCCCTTGGCCAATCGCCTCGGCGAGCCGCGCCGAAACGGACTCGATCTCGCCCTCGATATAGCGCTTCTCCTGGCGGAGTTCGATCAGCCGCTGGGCGTGGTCCATGAGCTGGGCCTCCGCGTCATCCTGTGGCACCCCCATCGCGCGCCCCTACTTCCCTTGGAACTGGGGCTTGCGCTTCTCAGCGAAGGCCGCGAGGGCCTCCAAGCGATCCTGGGTCGGGAGGACCCGCTCGTAGCATCGCGCCTCGATCTCAAGGCCCTCACCGATGGGAGCCTCGGTACCGGTGTCAATGGCGGCCTTGGCCGCCCGGACGGCGACGGGGCCGTTGGAAGCGATCGTATGGGCGAGCTCGGTGGCGGCCGCCTCGATCTCTGCTCGAGGAGCGATCCGGTTCAGGAGGCCGATCCGTTCCGCCTCCTGCGCGTCCAGTTTGCGTCCCGTGAGGATCAAGTCCTTCGCACGGCTCGCTCCGATCAGCCGGGGAAGCCGCTGCGTGCCGCCTGCACCCGGGATGATTGCGAGAGTCGTCTCGGTAAGCCCAAAGCTCGCCTCAGCGGCAGCGATCCGCAGGTCGCAGGCGAGCATGAGCTCGGTCCCCCCACCGAACGCAAAGCCCTGGACCACGGCCACCGTCGGCTGGGGCATGCTCGCGACGTCGTCCATGAGCCCGCGAATGTTGCGGACGAAGTCCGGAACGCGCTCGGGGGCCATCGTCTTCCGCTCTTTCAGGTCCGCGCCAGCGCAGAAAGCGCGCTCGCCCGCCCCCGTGATGAGGATGCAGCGGATCGTGAGGTCACCACGGAGCTCCTCCAGGAGCGACCGGAAGCGCCGGAGGGTCGGAAAGGAGAGGCAGTTCATCACCTCGGGACGATCGATCGTCAGCCAAACGAGGTCGCCATCGCGGCGCATCGTCACCAGCTCGGGCTGATCGGGAACGTCGGTCGGGAACTGCTCAAGAACGGAGGGTTCAGGTGTCATGGCGGGCAGGATACCCGGAACCGAGTACCCTGTCCCAGTAGCACCAGAATCGCCCCCCCCAAGAGAGGCGCCAACGCCGCCCGAGCATGTTCGATCCGAAAACCCTCCTCATCGCCACCCTCGCCTCCAGCGCGACTCTCCTCGCCGTTAACTTCGGCAGCCCCCCCTCCGAGGACAAGCTGGGCTACCAGGACACCCCGCTGATCCCCAACACCGAGTGGCACGTCCACGACGGCCTGCGGCCCCAGCCGGCCGTCGTGACGCCGGGTGAGTCCGTGGGCCTCGCCCCCAGCGACGCCACGATCCTCTTCGACGGATCGAACCTCGACGCCTTTCAGGGCGGCCCCTGGGCCCTGGAGGACGGCGTCATGACCGTCAACGGCACGGGCGATCTCCAAACGAAGGAGTCCTTCGGGGACTGCCAGCTCCACCTGGAGTGGCGGCCACCCGTCCAAGAGGAAGGCCAGAATCTGCGCGGCCAGGGACGACACAACTCCGGGGTCTTCTTCATCGGGCGGTACGAGGTCCAGATCCTCGACTGCTTCGGGAACCAGACCTACCCGGACGGCATGACGGCGTCCCTCTACGGCCAGGAGCCTCCGATGGTCAACGCCTGCCGCCCGGCGGGCGAGTGGCAGACCTACGACATCATGTTCCAGGGCCCCCGCTTCGACGGAGAGGGCGCCCTCATCTCTCCGGCGGTTGTCACCGTTCTCCACAACGGGGTGACGGTCCAGCACGCCCGACCACTCCTGGGCCCCACCAAGCACAAGCGGGTG
>CALHGQ010000574.1 GCA_938030175.1 uncultured bacterium
AAGGGCCCCCCCCGTACCGGCTCCCCTGTACCGGCCCCCCGTAACGGTCTTCGGGCCCGCTCTCACTCAGTCGCCGAAGGTCCCTTCGATCTCGTGCTCAACGTCCACCTCTTGGTGGAAGACGATCTCGAGCTCCATTTCCCCGTTCGACATGGACCACTCGACGTCCATTTCGGCGCTGCCGGTGAGCTCGCCTTCGATGGACTCGGCACGGTTCTCTCCGAGGTTCCAGAGGACCGTCAGCTTGCCCTCGAGGGCTCGGGTCAAGATGCCTTCCGCGTAGGTTTCCGCCGAGCCGCGCTCGTCGGCCTCTGCCTCCAGATCCTCGATCACGTCGAGCTCCGCCTCCACGTTGACCTCGACGACGATCTTGGCGAGCCTCATGTCGTCCTCTTCGACGATCTCCGTGAAGGACGCTGTGATCTCGCCCTCGAGGTCGTCGTAGCGCTTGATGGAGCTTTCACCGGGTAGCCGGAGCTGGATCGCCCCCTCGGGCGCGTCGTCCACTTCCGGATCCGCAAGCTGGATGACGGCTCCGCCCGGATCGAGTACGTCGTTGAGGAAGCTGGGGGATAGCTCCCACGAAGAGCCCACTTCGATCTCGTCGTCTGCACCGTCGAGCAGCCCGGCCAGGTCGACTCTTGGGGCGAGCTCGTCTAGCCAGTCTTCTTCGCCCTCGGCGTCCTCCGCGTAGGCGGCACTCCACTCGTCGGAGTCCGGCTCGTAAGTGAAGACAACGCTGCTGCCGCTCAGATCACTCTCGCCTTCGGTGTCGAGGAATTTGACGTCTTCGAGCTCTTCGCCGCCGCGCTCCTGACCGGTGGAGAGCGTTTCGTAGGACCGCACGATCCGCAGGGGGGCGCCGCCTTCCGTGACCTTGGGGTACTCCTCGCTGAGTTCGACGACGCGGGCTGTGGTTGTGGTTGAGCCGCTCCCCACGTCCTGGTCGCTCCCCATGATCTGGAGGTTGGCTGTGATGGTCTCGCGCTTGGATGAGATCTTCCAGGCGGACGAGAGGGTGTCGTCCTGCTCCAGGGTGAAGACGGGGGAGTCGTTGGCGAGGGGGAAAGTCGTGAGGGCCAGGCCGGCGAGAAGGGCGGTCTTCATGGATAGAGGCGTTGTTCGGATCGAATAGGGGGCGGGGCCGCGCAGGTGCGACGCCGCCTTAGCGTACGGGGGACTACCCGGGTAGTTGGAGGGATTTGGATCTTCTTTTCAGTTCGTCCCTGGCCGCTACTGCAGCACCACCTCGACGGCATTGGTGAAGTTCGAGGTCGCCCCGGGGTTGGCGTCGCGGTGCCAGCACTGGAAGTTCCAGGCGTCACCCGCGGAGCCCATGACTGGCCCATTGGGCTGTGGAATCTGGTCGAGGTCGACCACCACGCTGATGGTGCCGAGCGGGCCAGAGCTTTGGATTTGTCCGATGAACCGCCCGATATCGCCGCTGACGCACAGGTTGCCCTGGCTCCCCGCGGGGTTCATGACGAAGCCCTGGGTGTCGGAGACAATGAAGTACCCAAAGCTTGAGGGAGGGAGGTCCGTCGCCGTCACGGTGAGGTCGTTCAGGGCTGCGATGGGGGAGCCACTGGCGCTTACGGAGCCGGGAAGGCCCGTGGAGTTGGGCACGACGGGAGCGCAGTAGATCGATCCGAAAGCAGGCTCCATGATCGTGACGGTGGGAAGGTCGAACTCGATGAAGCTCCCCCCGCCGAAGACGCCAAAGGAGTACGACGCCCAGGTGGTGCGGGGCCACGAGCCCGCCTCCATCGTGATGTCGGTGGAACCAAACAGCGTCCCCGTGGACTCCGACACTTCGAGCGAAGCTCCGCCTCCTCCCATCAGCGGTGCGCCCATCACGCGGATGCCGTCGGCGACCGGGAAGTCATTCTGGATGGCGAGCGTGCCGCCGGTCACCGCGTCGCGAACGAGGTTGATCTCCACGTAGGACGCGGCAGCGTCGATCGTGTAGCTGGTGAGCTGGCCCGGCACGATGTCCATGCCCGGCACGAAGACCTCGAAGTGCACCGTGACCGGGTCGCCGACCGCGGCGCTACTGAACGGGCTGCTTCCCGATGGGTTGGCGCTCAGAACGGTCCCCGTCGCTTCGACGACGATGTCGCCGGCGATCCCGAGGGAGGCGGCCGCCACCGCCATCAGGACCGTTGCACCCGGGCGGAGAGCGGACTTGAGCGTCCCCTCGATCGTTGGCCGGCTGGCCGCGATGGATTTCCACATGGTCCCAGAATAGCCCCTGGCCGAGATTCCTGCCTTTGGACCCTGATTGCACTGAACCGAGAAGCTCACGGGGCTGACTCGGTCTTTCATTGGCTAGGGCTGCCCTCGGTAGCTAAAACGGGAGCCCCGCCATGCTCCTGACCAGCTACGTATTCCTCTATGTCTTCCTTCCGGTCTTCATCGCGGCGTACTACCTGGCTCCGAAGACGTGGCGCTCCTGGATCATCGCCCTCGCCAGCTACGTGTTCTACGGCTGGTGGCGTCCTGACTTCGTCTTGCTCATGTGGGTGTCGACCCTCGTCGACTTCTCCTGCGGCAAGGGCATCGTTCGAGACAAGGCGGGCGGCCGCACGGGCAAGCGCTTTGTGCTGCTCTCGTGCCTCTCGAACCTGGGCCTCCTGGCGTATTTCAAATACGCAAACTTCGGTGTAGAGAGCCTCAACGCGATCCTGGCGTCGATGGGCCACGACCAGGTTTCGTGGACGGCCGTGGTGCTGCCGGTGGGCATCTCGTTCTACACGTTCCAAACCCTTAGCTACACGGTCGACGTCTACCGCGGGGACGCGGAGCCAGCCTCAAGCTTTCGGGACTTTGCGTGCTACGTGTCCATGTTCCCGCAGCTCGTTGCGGGTCCGATCGTCCGCTATCGTTCGGTGGCAGAGCAGCTGCGAACCCGCACCCACAGCCTCAAGAAGGCCGCGATCGGTGTGCTGATCTTCCAGGCCGGCATGGCCAAGAAGGTCCTGCTTGCGGACACCTTTGCGATCGCCGCCGACGTCGGCTTCGGCGCCGACTCCCTGACCGTGATCGAAGCCTGGACCGCAGCTCTTTGCTACACGTTCCAGATCTACTTCGACTTCTCTGGGTACTCGGACATGGCGATTGGCCTGGGGCTCGTGATCGGCTTCCAGTTTCCGCTCAACTTTAACCGGCCGTACATCTCCCGCAGCATCACGGAGTTCTGGCGGCGCTGGCACATCTCACTCTCCTCGTTCCTGCGCGACTACCTCTACGTGCCCCTTGGAGGCAACCGCAAGGGCGCCGTGCGAACCTACATCAACCTCGCGCTGACGATGCTGCTCGGCGGACTGTGGCACGGCGCCGCCTGGACGTTCATCGCTTGGGGCGCGTACCAGGGATTCTGGCTGATCCTAGAGCGCCTGTCCGGCAAGCGCAGTCTCTTCGGCGGCTTCCCCGTGTTTGCGCAGAACCTCCTGACGTTTGTGCTCGTGGTGTTCGGCTGGGTCTTCTTCCGCGCGGACACCATGGGCGATGCGTTCCACATGCTCGGCGCCATGGTCGGAGCGACGAGCGGAGCGAGCGCAGGGATCTTCGTGGAATGGACGCCCCTGCAGACGATCGCCATGATCGCAGCGCCCATCGTCGTTTGGGGCTTCCGGACGACACAGGAGCACGCGGCGTCGCCGAAGGTCTGGTGGATGATCGCCGTGTTCTCGCTGTTCCTCGTGTCCTTGGTTCACCTGCACCGGGCAGCCAACGTCCCGTTCCTCTACTTCCAATTCTGATGGACGCGCTCATTCAAGTACCCGGGGAGGAGGAGGGGGGACCGGGCCCGATGGGGCGCGGTACGCGCGGCGTCGCCGTCGCTCTGCTCGTGCTTTCGGCGCTGGCTATCGTCGCGACCATCGCCGTGGACCTCGCGTTCCCAGCGCCCATCAAGAACCCGATCGGGCAGGAAGCGCGTGACCTCTCGAAGGCCAAGCGGAGCCGCAACCCCTGGGACGGGTCTGCCGCCAACTGGATCGAGACCCAGCTCAAGACGCGATCGCGCGTGCGCCGATCGCTGGCTCCCTTCTGGTCGGCCTTCCTCATGGACACGCTGGACACGGTCCCTCGGGACCTGGTGGCCGGAAAGGACGGCTGGCTCTTCCTGCGCGACCGCGTGCAGCCGCCCAAGGAGTTCCGCGCGCGGTCCATTCACCTCACCGGCCTGGTGGCGGCGGCGATGGAACGGCGTCTCGCGCGACTGGGGTCAAAGCTGATTGTTCTCCCTATTGTGCGCAAGTCTGTGGCGTGCGCCGATCGGCTCCCCGGGGGGATGGACTCAGACGTAGCGTTTGATGCCGCGATCCTTGAGGCCATCGAGAGCCGAGGCGTTGCCGCCCTGGATGTGATGGCGATCCTCGGCGAGCTGCCGATTGAGCAGCGCTACTTTCGCCGTGACTCGCACTGGACGTTCGACGGTGCGAAGGCGCTGGCCCAAGCGATCGCGAAGGCGTATCCGGAGCTTGCGACCCAGGCAACGAACATCGAAGTGCGTGAGAAGTCCGTGCCGGCTTCGGCGCACCTCTTGACCTTTGCAGCCATCGACAGGGACCACCCAGCCGCCGACTGGATCAACCAGGACGTGGTCTCGCGGGACGTGCTGAAGTCGAGCCAGCTCGCGAAGATGATGAAGACGCGGCCCACGAACGTCGACGTGGCGGTTGTGGGGTCCAGCTTTACGCGGAACTACTACTTCGCAGAGCTCGTCGCTGCGGCGCTCGGGCAGCTCGTTTATCCCGGCGGCATTGCAGCGACTCCGTTCGGCGGATCGCTGGCCTACTTCGCGGGCGGATTCCAGGACGCCGAGTTCCCAGGCCACGTGCTTTACGAATTCCCGATTCACCAGGTGACACACTTGGGCAAGGGGGCCGACAGCGTGCAGCGTAGCCTCACCGCGTTCTTTGTCGGATCCTCCCAAGCGGGCACGGTGGGGCTCCCCACGGAGCTCCTTGCGCCCGTCAGCATCACCAAGCAAAAGGATCGCGGGGTTACGGCGGTCTTCCCGCCCGGAACGCTCTTGTCCACCGGCGATGGCGTGCTTCAGCTGCGCATCAAAACCAAGACCGCGAAGCCCTCCGACTGGCGACTGCGCTCCTCGGACATGGGGCAGACCTGGAAGCTCGGCAAGGGGGAGCACGATCAACTCATGCCGATCCTCCAAACGCACCCGAACGGCTTCGCCGTCCAATTGACCGGGGTGGGGGCACCGGGGAACAACCCGGAGGTGCAGATCGAAGTGGTCGTGGACGCGGACCTGGGGCGCTCGGTGGAGATACCGCTCGCAGCGAACGGTGACTCTGGGCTCCGTGGCGCGCCACGCGACGCGTCCGTCGGGTCCCATGACGTAGTCACGGTCCAGTGGGGCGGGAGCCCGGAGCTCGTTGGCGTCGTGATTCGTGGAACGACGCCTGATGGCGACGAGCGCGAGGTCGTCTGCGAGTTCGAAAAGCCGCTCTCGAAGATTTGCGTTCTGTCCCTTACGCCCTTGGAAGGGGGCCAGGTTCAGTCGATCGAGGTGCGCGGTGCCAGTGACGGCGTACAGGCATTCGTCGCGCCTCAGCTCCAGGACTAAGGGGTCGCTACAGCTTCGTCGCCGCGGACACGAACTCCCCGAGCACGGCCCCAAGACCTTCGACGACGCGCGCCATTCTGGCCGTGTCGAGGCGCTCGGGCAGGTCCTCGATCGTGTGGTAGTGGGGGTCGCGGAAGACCGCCGTGTCCGTGACCATGAGCGCGCGGAAGCCCGCTTGGGCAAAGGACCAGTGGTCGGACCAGCCGACGCCGGCGATGGCGCCTGGGAGCGCGGCTGCTTCGCTGGGGAAGTCAGCCAACTCACGAAAGCGCCCCACGGTCTCGCGCACGAGGCCCATGGCGCTGAGGCTGCCGACGAACGCGATGAAGTTGCCGCGGCTCGGGTAGGCCGCTTCCAACGCCTTCACCGGGTAGCTCTGGGAGCCTTCCTCGTCGCTGTAGTAGCCGAGGGTCTCCAGGCTCCACATCGCGCGGATGTTCTCCTTGCGCTTCTCGCAGGCCCGGGCGTACACGAGGCTGCCCATGGTCTCGTCCTGGAAGTGGGGGGGCTCTTCGTTGGTGAAGAACACGAACCGCAGCGTCCGGTCGGTTCGCCGCCCGGCGAAGCGCTCGGCGAGCGCTAGGAGCGCGGCGGTGCCCGACCCGTTGTCATTCGCAGCCGGGACGCTGGCGAACCCGTCGTAGTGGGCCCCGACGACGATGATCTCGTCCGGAAGGGTGGACCCGATGATCTCCACCTCGAGGTTGGCCACGGTGAGGCCTTCCACCTCGTAGGGAATGCGAAGCGGCTCGTAGCCGTAGGAGGTGAGCTGCTCTTCGAGGTAGACCAGCGCCTTCTCAAGCCCCACGGGGTGGCTCGTGCTCCGGGCCCCGATGACGCGGGCCAGCTGGTGAAGGTGGTCCCCAAGCTTCGTCTGGAGGGACCTCTCGGTCTTGGTTGGCACCGGGGCTTCGCCCTGGAAGCTCTCCCCGGGCATGCGAATGAACGCGAACCAGGCGGCTCCGATCGCTAGGGCGATGAAGCCCAGGAACTTCCAGCGCAGACGAAAGTGGCGCCATGGGGAGGGCTTCGCCTCGGGGTCGTTCGTCGTTTCTTCTGGGGCGTCCATGGGGGCAGCCGTTTCTTCGGCTGTGATCGTTGAATGACGTTCGTGGGTGGACGGGCGACGATGCCTCTCGGCTGCATCGTATACCCTGTAGATATGTCGTTCGAAGCCAAGCAGCGGAGTGCAGGGGGCCCACTCCTTTGGCTCTTTGTCCTCGTTCTGGCGGCAGGCGGTTCGACGTACGCCCTCCGCTCGTCAGAGTACGCTTCAACGGAGCCGATATTTCGCGCGCTTCACTCCATGGACGAGACTCCGTCGATGGCGGTGCGGTCCTTGGGCGAAGGGGGCCTTGGGTCCGGTGTTCGTGTGGCGGCGCTGCAGCTCGGCCTTCGATGGGAGGAGCGGGGGTACCACGTCTCCATCTCCTCCGGGCAGGATGAAGCGGCCGCTGCGGATGAACGGACCCACCATGAGGTGCTCCTCGGCACCCTCAGGTCCGTCGCCTCCGTGAGTCCGGAACTGCAGGAGAGCGCGTGGGCTTCGTGGGGGCTGGGACTCCAGGCGGGCTCCCTCGTCACACCGGATGGATCGGTCTGGCCGAGGGAATCGAGCGTCCTTGGCCTGACCTTCACGGAGGGCCAGCGCGGCCACGTGAGCGGTCGGCTGGAACATGTTGGGATGCAGGAGGACGTGGTGGGATCCTCAAAGCTCACGACCCTTCTCCTGGCGCCGCCGGACGACCAAGCCCAGACCGTAGCGGCGCTCCGAGCGCTTGCACTTGACGCACCGTCCGTTTCGCCCCGGGTCATCCTGTGGAGCGGCGGGGTCCGGGTTTACGAAGCCGAGCTCGACGAGCACGGCTACGGGACACAGCGGGTCCAGGCTTACTCGGGGGCATCGGAGAGTCCCGTTCCCTCGTCGTCCTACGCCGACCTGGTGGATACCGCGCTTCGCTTCCAAACGGCGATCCACAACCTGGGCGATCGCGTGGAGCCAGTCGCCGCTGTGGAGGTCGCGGAACTCCAGAGCATCGAGCCGTTCACACGCGATGGGTCCATGCAGCGCTGCGGTTGGTATGACGCCGCTCGCCATCGGCTCGTCGTGGTTCCCGGACTGGCCGCCAGCGTCGACGACGCGATGGAAGACTTCCTCGAGGCGGAGCTTCTGCGCACCTTTGGGGTCCCCGCCTCCCCATGGCTCATGCGCGGTTTGATCTACGTGTTCACCGGGCGCGTCGGGGGCTTCTCGTTGATCGAAGTTGAGCCCTGGAACGAAGCGGTCACCCTTGAAGACGTGATCTCGCCGACCAGGCAGCGTACACGCTTGGCGCTGGCACCCGTGGAGGCGCGGTTGGCGCGCGGGGTCCTCTCCGTTTTCAATTCCGACGTCCGAGCCGCGTGGGGCGCTCGGCTCGAGGACGATGAGGAGATGCTGGGGCGACTGCGCGCTCAGCTGCGCACGGGACTGCTGAAGGCCCCCGTCGTTCTCTCCGACCGTGAACCCAGGGCTTGGTCGGGTGGCGTCGTCGTGGAGGTGACAGCTCCGGTGCACGGATCGGGACGTCTCGGCAGCGACGAGCTGCACCAGGACTTGGAACGGATCGCGTCGCTCGGGTTTAGCGGGGTCCAGCTCACGGTGCACGTTCCCGTCGCGCCCCCGAGCCCGTTGGAGCGAAAGCGTGTACCGCTCGGCCTGCGCGGGTGGGGATACGGTGTGACGTTGGAAGGGGATGGTGCACTGCTGGTGAGCGCCGCAGCCGCGCGGGCCCAGGGCCTAAGCGTCGTGCTCAGGCCGCGCTTTGTGACGAGTGCCGCCGCTGGGCTCGGGAGCGCGCAGATCCATGGCACCCCGGAGCGAATCCGCCTCTACGGCGACCGGCGCGCCCTCGCGATGGAGGGCCTCGCTTGGCTGGCGGAGCAGGCGGGGGTGGAGGCGATCATGATGTTCGACCCCGAGGAGCTTCCGCGTGCCATCGGGGCCGACGATCCGCCCTATCGCAGAATCGCGGAGAACGCCCGAACGAGCTTGCTAGCTTCGTCGACACGCTACGCCTCACCGTTCACAGGCGAGCGCATCGCTTTCTGCAGGAACACGTTGGCCATGGGCCACTCCATCGCGTCGCCCGAGCTGTCCGTCGCAGGTGTCGCAGCGGGGGCAGCCGCGGGGGCCGAGCCGGGGAACCTGCCCACCACCGCCATTGGGCTCGAGCTGGTCTCCACCGCTGGCGACACGGCGAGGCTTCGCGGCCGGCGAGTCATGGCTGCCACGCAGGTCGCAGAGGGCGAGCTCCGCGCGCTGCGCATCCCGGACCTAGGCCCGTTTCCGACGGATGGGGAAGAGCCCGTTTGGTCTGCGCTGTCGCTACTCCGCCAGGGCGCCCAGCAGATGGATCCCTCTGAGCCTGGGGCTGTCTCTATGCCGCACGCCGTGCTCCTGTCGCCTTGGCGGCTGCGAGCTCCCCACGCGTCGCCGCCGGGCGAGTCGAACGCAGCGGCCGACGGACCCTTCAACATGCGGGACTTCTCGGACGAGCGGCTTCGCGGTCTCGCCGCCGTGCCCCGCTAGCAGCCCGTTGAAAAAGGCCGCACTATCGGGCAGCGTCCCTCGAAGCCCTGACTGCGTTGCTTGAAGGGCCCCGAATAGCTCGCTATGGGGGGCTTCAAGCGCCTTGTCAGGACTCCGATGGACGC
>CALHGQ010000575.1 GCA_938030175.1 uncultured bacterium
GGACGTCCATGGGGGCACTCTAGCGATGTGTAAGCCAGCGAATCAACTCGCGCAGGCCTCTTGCGCCTCATGAAGAGCGCGCGAACCGACCGTGACCCTCGCTTCGATCGACATCCAGCGATGACCGGGGCCGAGGGGCACCAGCTCGGAAGAACCGACAAAGGGGAGTCTGCGGAGGCCAGCTCTTGGGAGCAGCTCTCGGGCTAGCTCTTAGGCCAATTCGCGGGGCCATTCTGTAGGCCAACTGCCCGGAGCAGAACCCAGGACCACGCCTCAGGATTAGAGCTTCGCGGTCGCCCCACAGCACCCGGTGATTCTCAAGCCCCCAGGGGCGAGACCAACGTCAGGCGGTGGAATGGCGAGGATGACGGGACTTGAACCCGCAACCTCCGGCGTGACAGGCCGGCACTCTAACCAATTGAGCTACATCCCCGCGGTTGCGGGCGGAAGAATACAGGCTGTACGGGCCATGTCTAGCCCGCGATCGACTTTTTGGGTCCGGAATTTTGGAGCACCCGGGGGAGCCCCTCCATTCTGCGGGCAGGACCCGGCGGGCCGCAGGCGCAAGTCAGCGGTCGCGGGCCACCGAGAGGGTCGAGCCGGAGCCTTTCTCCTGGGGCCTGAGTCCACCCCGCGCCCACTCCCAGTCTCCTGTGGAGCCTCCGGTTACGAGAACTCGGATGGCGTAGCTCGCCTCGGAGTCGAAGACCGGGGGCAGGAAGGTCGCCCCCACCGCGGGCCGGCAGTACACGACCCCCGGTGCGTCCCCGCCTTCGATCGACACCTCGACGGCGGCCGCCTCGTCCTCCGAGAGCTGGAGCTCGAGAGACGGGAGGTAGCCCACGGGCTCACGCCCATCCCCGTCCCCAAGGGCGAAGCTCACGGGCCACCCGGGATAGGGCGCGGCGTCCTCCGCCGTGGGATCCATGTGCCGCGGCCATGCCTCCAGCATGACGTGCCCCCCGCCCTTGACGGTGGCATCGCGGATCACCCGGACGATGCCGTACCCGGGCGCACGGGCGTGCAGTCGGACCGGCTCGATCCCCTCGAGCCGCGGATTCGCCACCGCGTGCACCGTCATGTGGTTACCAAAGCCATCGAAGTAGCGCCCCGTGTAGTCCGGAGCGCCCGGTGCCACAGGCGGCCCCGGCTGGCGCTCGCTGGGGTTCGGGAACCAGCGACGAGGCCAAGTGTTCGCGATGGCGGGCGAGGAGAGCACGAACCCAGCGTCGTCGAAGTCGTCGACCCCGTAGCGCAGCGTTGAGCCGAGGTGCTGATCCCCCGTCAGGTGGAACGCGCCAGCGCGCCGGAGCAGGGCCACGCTTCGGTCACGCGGCGTCTGCGGCCAGCCGTTCGAGTCCGTATCGGCGGCGCGCTTGTCGCCCATGACGTACTCCCCCACCTTCGGCACAGCCAGGCTCGGGATCACGTTCCCTCCGTTCGCGCCCGAGGGGATCGTCGCGACGTTAGCGAACGGCGTTTGGGACAGGCACGCCTTGAACCAAGCGCCGCGCCAGTCGCTGGCCCAGTCCCCGAGGAAGGCTTCCTGGCTCTCGCCAAGCAGCACCGCACCGGGCACATCGGCCCCCTCGACGGGATCGAACCCCTCCGCCTGGAACCAGCCGTTCTTGACCTGGCCGTCGGGCACAAGGATGGCGGGCGGGGACTTGTACATGCGATCGTCTAGGATCGCGAAGCTGCCTCCCCCCCAGTTCAGGTCCGTGTGATACGTGGTGATTCCGTTCGCCAAGGTCCCTGCTTCGTCGACGGTGGGAGGCAGGTGCGCCACCTGGGTACGGTGCACCGCGTTCACAAAAGCGGGCGGCCGCGTGTAGCCGCCGCTGTCCTGGGCCGAGGTCCCCTTCGGCCCCGTCATGCGCACGCCCGCGTTGCCCCAGATGTTCCCGTGATAGACGTCGTGGTCATCGGGCACCACGACGGACGGCAGGCGCCGCGTCAGCTCGCCAAACGACCAGCCGTGTCGGTACCACTTGTGCAGGTAGTCCCCCATCGAGGAGTCGAACGGGGAACGCACGGCCGGTGACAGATCCCCCTCGTAGATCTGGTCGCCGGCAAAGTAGAGGAGATCCGGTTCGTGGGCCGCCGCGTGGTCGCGTACCTCGCGGTGCGGAAACCAAAGACCGCTCTCGTTCCAGCGCAGGCCGCCGGTGAAAGACTTTTGGCAGTTGAGCACCGCGATCGTGAGCTCGCCGTCCTCTGGCTGAGCGGGCCACTCTCCTGCGTAGAAGGACGTTCGCTCGGAGATCTCCTCACCGTCCGCATCCACGGGTGCATAGCGCACTCGAAAGCGCATGGCCTCCTTGGGGTCGAGCCCCTCACAGACGAAGTGGAACGTGGCGCTGTCGGGTGCAAACTGGGCCGAAGCGACCTCTGCGAAGCTTCCCTTCTGGCTCGCCAGCTCCAGCGTCGCGGTGCGGGCGTCCTCCGGCCCCAGCGGCCCCGCCTGGGCCGTCATCCCCAGGCGCGCCGTGCCGTCGGGCTGAACGTCGAGGCAGTAGTGCACGAACATGATGGGCCCAAACGCGCGATCGGCGTCGTGCTGCACGAGCTCACCGGCAAGGCGCCAGTCAGAAAAGCGAAAGCCCACGTCGGCGCCCTCCGGGCCGCGGTGGGAGACGATCGCTACGGCGCCGTCGAATGCGCTCTCGGGCACGGACTCCCAGTACGCGGTCGAGAGGACGTCCCCGCTCTCGCCCGAACGCGCCGTCAGCGTCAAGGTACGCCGCCCGTCAAAGCTCGCGCCAACGAGCTCCAGCACCGCCGATGAAGGCCCGTCCACCGCGAACCCCTCGCCTGCGCGCGTGACGCCTTCTTCCATCGCGGGGAAGTCGCTGAGGCTGCGCTGCGACTGCATCACCCACCCGTTCTCACGTCCGCCTTCGACGGGCCGCTCGAAGTTGGCGAACCCTACGCGACCGTCCTCGTCCAAGAGGGCCAAGAAGCCTCCGTCCTCAGCAGACGTGCCGTGGACCTGGGAGGTCAACCGGTAGTCCACGTGGCGTCCACCGGCCCCCACGAGGAACCCGGCTGCGCTCCCTGCGCGATCCCCGTCTGGCGCGTCCACTCGCACGGTCATTCGGAACGACCCTTCCCCGGTCTCCTCGAGCCGATGGGTCAGGACATGGAGCGTTCGCATGCCGAACCGAGGCCGGGCCTCGATGCACTCCACTCCGCCGTCCGTGACGCGCCAGTCCTGCAGCCGGTTCGCCCAGTGCCGTTCCCCGATCCACGTGCGATCGGTCAGGAGGTGCCAGTCGCTCTCGAAGGTCGAGCGTCGCGCGGCTGGCTCCAGCGCCAGCGGGCCACAGGCGCCCAGGACAACGAGGAGTGCTGTGAGGGACAGCGTCGAAGCTTTCGGATCGAAACGGAGGCTCATGGGAGATCGGTGCGGTGGCTATCGAGTTCTGACCGCGCGCACGGCATCGAATTCCCGCGCGCGCCGGATGGGATAGAGGGAGGCGGCGGCCGAGACGATCACGGCTCCGAAGAAGGCGATCGGGATCCACCAACCAGCCGATGCCGTCTTGAGGCTCAACCCTGCGATGGTGTCGAGGGCATCGACCACAAAAGGAGTCGCCGCAAGGCCGAGGAGAACGCCCAACCCGCCGCCAGTGATACCGACGACGATCGCCTCCAGCAACATCGCGCCTCCGACTTGGCCGCGACCTGCGCCAAGGGCCTTCAGGACGCCCAGCTCACGCGCGCGCTCAAGGGTCGCGAGCAGCTGGCCGTTGAGCACGCCGAGCGAGGCAAGACCCGCCATGAGCAGGAGCAGTAGATCGAAGACGAAGAAGTCGCGGCCGATGTCCTTGAGCGCGTAGTCCCGGATTTCGGTGCCGATGCGGTACCGCACCTCGTCCGCCTCCGGGTGAACGTCGCGCAGGGCGGCCTTCAAGACCCCCAGGTGCCCGGCGTCATCCATGGTGTCCGTACCGTCGAAGCGCACGCAGACCTCGGTCACCACGTCGCTCGCAAGGCAGAAGTCCTTGCGCATCCAAACGTCACTGATCACGCCGTACATGCGCTCATCCGGGGCCGGCCAAAAACCGTAGGCATCGGAGATCGCGATCACCTCGAAGCCGAGGACTTCGCCGTTGCGGCTTTTCATCTGGACCGCTTCGCCGACCTCGTAGTTCAGGTCGCGGGCTAGGCGACGTGAAAGGACGATGGTCCGCTCGGTGGTGAAGCGTTCGCTGAGCGCTGGGTCTTCGTGGAAGACGCCGTAGCCCGTCATCGTCGAGGCCGACATGCCGATCACCAGGAACGGAGCGAACTGGCGGGCCGACGCTTTCTCGACGCCTAGCACGCCCGGAAACTCCTGGAGCCGCGCGCTGATCTCCGCGTAGTTGCTCGGCGGAAGGTTGCGTACCCAGACCTTGTCGTCGACCGCTTCCTCCGCCCAGGTAGAGACTTCGCCCGAGAGGCTGGCCGTCATGCCGTGCAGGCCAACGAAACCCGCGGTCACGAGCCCGAGCGCACAGGCGGAGACTCCGACGCGGGCGGGCGCATCCTGCATCGCGCGGGTCGCCAACCGGCCGGCGAGGGGATACCAAGACGTCATCGGCTTCACGATCGCGGCGCACAGGGCGGACAACGCCACCGGCAGGATCAGCGAAAGCAGCACCACGAGGGTCAAGAGCCCGACGACTCCGAGCAACACGGCGGCGAACTCGCCCGTGAGCTCTCCCACCACCGGCACGAGCACGAGGTAGAGGCCCGGCACGAGGATCGCGAGCAGCACCGCGTACACCAGGTGGAAACGTCGCGCAGCCTTCTTGTTCTGGCGCAGCGCTTCGTCCCCGCGCAGGGCACTGAGCGTGTTCGCGCTGCCGATCGCGACGAGGGGGTACACGGAGCCCACAAGTGCGACGAGGAAGCCCACGAGGGCCAGCGACCCCACCAGGGCCCACGGAACGACGAAGCTCTGCACGTACTTGCCCACGCCCAGGGTCGTGACCCCGAACTTGATCGCGATGAGCGCCAAGAGCACGCCAAAGAGCACGCCCACCAGCGCGCCGATGCCCGCGAGGATCACGGCCTCCGTGAAGAACACGCGCCCGATCTGACGCCGCGTGGCGCCGAGTGCGTGCAGCGTGCCCACCTCAAGAACGCGCTCCGTCAGGGACATCGATAGCGTGTGGAAGATCACGTAGAGCCCGAGCACGAGCGCTAGCAATCCGAGCATGCGAACGCCCGTGCGGAAGGCGCGCTCGTCCGCCGCCTGCCCTACGACGATGCCGCGGTTCAGCGCGTACGAATACGTGGCGCCCAGCGTGCGCTGGAGCCGTTCGAGGTCTACGGTGGGATCCTTGACCGCCCAGAATCTCGGCTGGATGCGGACCCCTCGATAGAGGCTTTGCCCCGCCTCGTAGTCAA
The DNA here is from genome assembly GCA_938030175.1 of uncultured bacterium. Lineage (GTDB taxonomy): Bacteria > Planctomycetota > UBA1135 > UBA1135 > Saltatorellus. The sequence goes on from CALHGQ010000575.1 coordinate 5,398, forward strand.
CGACCACGACGTTGCCACCAGCGGCGCGGCCTGTGCCCTCACGGGTCAAGATTCCGACCACGCGGAAGGGCAGCACCAGCGGACGATCCACCTCGCCCGTGGCCACGGCGCGGAGCACCCCGTCCTCGCATCGCTGCCGTGCCGCGCGGGCCGGGCGTGAAAGGAAGATCTCATCCCCGAGATCGAGGCCAAAGGTCTCCACGAGGTAGGGACCGATGAGCACCTCGTTCTCCGTGGCGTCCGTCGAAAGGTCGACGCCCGCGGCCAGGCCAAACTGCCCAAAGGAGGGAGCGTAGCGCGCCTCGATCGCCAGGAGCTGGGCCCGGGGGGTCGCGCCTCGACCCTTCCCTTTCCGCGCACCCGCCTTAGCCCGCGCTTCTGCCGGCGGCGTGGGGAGTGCTTTCTTGCCCGGGTCGACGACGATCTCGTTCTGGAAGAACTTCGAAGCGGCCGAGATCCCTTCGAACCCCGTCAACGCTTCCGTGGTGGCGCCCTCGGCGTTCGCCGCGGTGAGCTCGATGTCCGGTCGATCCTTGGCCTGGCGCGGCCGCGCGTAGCCCTCGATGGTCGCGTGATCGAGGGTGACGACGCCAACGACGGTGGCCACGCCGAGCGCGACACCGAGGATGGAGAACAGCGTTCGCCCTGGCCGCTGGAGCAGACTCCGGCGCGCGATCGTGAGGCTAAGTCCCATAGTGCCGCCGGCTAGATGGAGAGACGCTGGAGAGCATCCGTGACGGCCGCCTCTGAGACGGCATCGCCCTCGACGGTGACGTCGGAAAGCTCTCCATCCACGAGGAACAGAACGCGATCAGCGAAGGCCGCGTCGCGGGGATTGTGGGTGACGAGGACCACGGTGCGTCCCTCTTCAGCGTTGGCTCGCTTGAGCTCCTCCATCACCTCGCGGCCAGCCGCCTGGGCGAGGTTGCCGGTGGGCTCGTCGCAGAGCAGGAGCGGCTGCCCACCGATGAGCGCGCGCGCGATCGAAGCCCGCTGCATTTCGCCGCCGGAAAGCTCGTGGGGAAAGGCGTCCAGCCGCCCCTCGATCCCCAGCTTCTTGCCGAGCTCCCGGATCCGCCCGGCGCCCTTGTCCGGGTTCTTCCCCGCGATCGCGAGGGGGAGTCCAATGTTCTCAAGGACCGACAGGTTCGGCATCAGGTGGAAGAACTGAAAGACGTAGCCAACCTGGCTGCGGCGCTGAAGCGTGCGGTCTTCCTCCTTGGCCTTCGCCAGGTCCTGACCCGCGAGCATCACCGTCCCCGCGGACGGCTCGTCCAGTCCGGACAAGAGGTGCAAGAGCGTGGTCTTGCCGGAGCCCGACGGCCCCATGATGCAGACGAACTCGGAGTCCTTCACTTCGAAGCTCACGCCCCGTAGCACCGGCTGCTCGTCGCCCGAGCCGCCATGGATCTTGTAGAGGTCTTGAACCTGAAGGAGCGCGGTCATTGGGATTCGTTGGGGGAAGTCGGGCTGTCTAACAGACGCTTGGCACGGGTCCAGGCCACGAGCATTTCGTCCATCGTCGCGTCCTTGAAAGACCCGCCGAGGTCCTTCTCCATGATGCGAAAGCGGGCGTCGAATCTTTCGAGGGCTCTGTGGCAGAGCGCTTCAGGACTGAGCCCGAGGTAGCCCCCTACAAACGCCGCGGCCATCAAAACGTCCCCGAGTTCGTGCTCAATTCTTTCGCGCTCGGGGCCTTCGGGGATCGGATTCGGGCTGCCCTTCATCGCGCCCTTCAGCACCTCGAGGGGGAGCACCTCGCGGAGCTCGTCGAGCTCCTCCTCCAGCTTGCCGAGGGCGCCGCGTGCTTCCTTCCAATGAAAGCCCGCGCCGACCGCGCGCCGGCAGGTCTGGGACGCCCTCTCGAGCGCAGACGTGTCCTTCGGCACGCCCGCGAGCGCGCTCTCGTCCCGCTCCTCGTCAGCGGCCATGCTGCACCACTCCTTCGACGTAAGGGATGGGATCGACGGCGCCCGCTTCGGCGAAACCGGCGAGTCGCAGCACGCAAGCATCGCAGCGACCGCAGCTCTTGCCGTCCACCGGGTCGTAGCACGTGTGCGTCAGGCCGAGGTCCACGTTCAGTTCGGCCGCCCGGTGCACGATCCCCGCCTTGGAGAGTTCCATCAGCGGCGCGTGCACCTGGAAGCTAGCTCCGCCCTCCGCGCCCGCCGCGGTGGCTAAATCTGCGAGCCGCTCGAAGGCCGCAATGAACTCGGGCCGACAATCCGGATACCCCGAGTAGTCCACCGCGTTCACACCCACAAAGAGATCCGTAGCGCCGAGCACCTCGGCCCAGCCAAGGGCGACGCTCAGGAAGATCGTGTTCCGCGCGGGTACGTACGTGGCGGGGACCCCCTGTCCGATGGACTCGTCCGTGCGGTCCTTTGGCACGGCGATGTCATCGGTGAGAGCCGACCCCCCAAGGGTCGAAAGGTCCACGGCGACGGTGCGATGATCCACCGCTCCGAGCGCCTGGGCGACCCGGCCCGCTGCCTCCAATTCGATGTCATGCCGCTGCCCGTAGCGAAAGGACAGCGCATAGGCCTCAAAGCCCTGGGCAACCGCCTCCGCGAGCACCACTGCCGAGTCCATACCACCCGAGACGAGACAGACCGCCTTGCGACCCGCCCCAAGCGCACCCGTTGAGCGACTCGGGTCCGAGCCAGCGTCTTGTTCGTTACCTTCCATTGCGGGGCTGAGGATAGCGCCCCAGGGTCGGAGACTGCCCTTGGAGCCCGATCCTCGGCCAATTGGTCCGAAGTTTCGCAGCAGGCTGAGAGGGCTGAACATCTCCACAACCTCTGATGTCGCGACCCTGAAGGCTGTGACCAGGCGTCGACGCGATTCCGTGCTGGGCGCCTTGATCGCGCGCCTTGGCTCCGCGAATCCCCCTGGCGCTGGGAGCGCTCCTGGAGCCTCCGCCATGGCGATCCTCCGACAAATGGGGCGCACTTTTGCGCCAGGGGACTAGGCTCTCCCGACGCGATCGCCCTCAATGAGAGGGCGCCGCCCCTTGACGACCCTCACCCCCCTTGCGGCCTCCCCGGCCGATTCTTCCGTGACCGCCCCTACCCGCGACGCCGTTCTCGACGCTCTCCGAGGCGTCATCGACCCCGACCTCAGCCAGGACATCGTGAGCCTTGGGTTCATCACCAAGTGCGAAGTGACCGAGGCGGGTGCCGTCGATGTCGTTATCAACCTGACGACGCCCGCGTGCCCTGTGAAGGATCAGATGCGGGATCAGGCGCAAGGCCTGATCGAGGCTCTGCCCGGCGTGACCTCGGTGGAAATCGAAATGACCGCCGAGGTGAAGGGGCCGAGCGGTCCGGCGCGCGACGCCGCGAAGGGCGTCAAGCACATCGTCGCCGTGTCGTCTGGCAAGGGTGGCGTTGGCAAGAGCACCGTTGCGGTCAACCTCGCGTGTGCGCTGGCGCAAACCGGCGCCAGCGTCGGGCTCTTGGACTGCGACGTCCACGGCCCGGATGTGCCGATGATGATGGGACTCAGCGGCAACCCGGAGCAGGTCGAGGTCGATGGCAAGACGAAGCTCGTCCCAAAGGACCGGCGCGGGGTCAAGACCATGTCCATCGGCTACCTCGTGCCCGACGACCAGCCGGTCATCTGGCGCGGCCCGATGGTGCACAGCTTCATCCGCCAGATGCTGACCGACGTGATCTGGGGCGAGCTCGACTACCTCCTCGTTGACATGCCCCCGGGGACCGGCGACGCCCAGCTGTCGCTAGCCCAGGAAGTGCCGCTCTCCGGAGCCGTGCTCGTCACGACGCCCCAGGCCGTGGCCGCGTTCGATGTCACGAAGGCCATCTCCATGTTCCGCCAGGTGGACGTACCGATCCTCGGAATCATCGAGAACATGTCGGGCCTCGTGCTCAACGGACGCGTCGAAGGCGGCGAGGCCGGGTCAGAGGTGTCCATCGCGCTTGGATCAGAAACCCAAAACGTGCTCCTTGAGGCGGGCGGCACGTTCGCCGCGACCTTCGAGGTCTTCGGCTCCGGTGGCGCAGAAACGCTGGGCCAGAAGCACGGCTTCCCCGTCCTCGGAAAGGTCCCCGTTGACCCGGGCATCCGTGCGGGCGGAGACGGCGGCGAGCCGCTCGTTGTCATCGAGAAAGCCGGCGACTCGGTCGCGGCCGACGCCCTGCGCGCCGCGAGCGGCAAGCTCGCACAGCGCTTGGCCGTGAAGGCCTTCAGCAGCCTGCCAATTCTCGACTAGTCCTTGACCGGAACGGCCCGGCGCAGCGGCTGCTGGAGCACGATCACGTTCTGCTCTGGATCGCGGAAGATCGTTTGTTGAGAGCTCGATCCGAGCGTTCGGAAAGGGAAGATCATCTCGACTTCGTCCCTCAGTCGACGCCGCTCCGCCGCGAGGTCGGTGACGGTAAGGAAGAGAAGGCGCCCTCCTCGGGTCAGGTCCTCTGTCCCGGGGATGTCGGTCGCGAGGGAAGCGCGCGACTGCAGCTGAAGCCGCCAATCGTCGCGCTCAAGGATGAGAAGGCTCGCGGGCTGGTCCTCGTCCTTGGGGAGACGGCTCGTCACCTTGAACTCGAGTCGATCGACGTAGAACGAAGCAAGCGCGTCCACGTCGTCGCTGAAGAGGACCGGATTGAGGCCCGTGATCGCGGCGGGCACCGGCGGCTTGCCGGGCGCGACGATCTCCTTGATCTGGAGCAGCAGCTCGGTCTGGAATGACTCCGGGCTCTCCAGGTGCGGCCAGAAGCCAACGTTCGCCATCTCCTTGGCATCGAACCCCGTCAGAAGGGTCCGGTTGCCCTCGACGTCGGTCTTGAAGAGCTCGGAGTTGATGCACCTCACGGGGCACTCGATGTTGCGAACGACGCTCTTCAGATCGCGCGTTTGAAAGTGCCTCATGAGCTTGATCGCCACCGGCTTGTTGCACGCAGCGGCATCTAGCTCGATCGCGTCACGAATGGGCTGCGGCGTGTCGGGGTGCGCCGCGGCCCCCACGAACTCGCGGAACGCCGTGGTGAAGTCGGTCTCGAACGCCGCGAAGTACTCCTCTAGCTCAGCGGCGTCGGTCGGTTTTTCCGTCTCCACGTTGAGCTCATGGAGCGACTCGACGCCGATCACGCCCTTGATGCGACCCGGCAGCCGGAGCGCGACCTCAAGGGCGACCTGCCCTCCCATGGCGTGCCCGACCAAAACGACGCCGCGCAGGTCCTCCGCCTCGATCACGCCGGCCACGTCCCGGCCGTAGCGAGGGATCGTCCATTCGTCGCGGCTCGTCACTTTGGAGTCCCCGTGCCCGAGGAGGTCGACGGACAGCACGATGGAGTCCGCTGCGAACTTCTCCATGTGTCCGCGCCACTGCGAGCGGTTGCCGCACCAGCCATGGATGAAGACGACGGTGGAAGGCTCCGCGGCAACAGACTCCGGTGACGCCGCTACCTGGCCTGAAGGGCCGCCGATTTCGTAGGTCATGACCAACTGGTCGTCGGTCGTGTGCTGACGCACGGGGAACTGTGGCGCCCCGCGACCCGGTGCCTCCGCGATCTCGGTGGGCGCAGTCGCTGCGCCGCTCGCCTCGGTTCCGGGATCGACCTCGTCAGAGGGCACATTCTCACCCGTGCGGTCCGTGGCGGCCTGATCGCCGAGCTGACCTTCGGCGACGGTGGACTGAATCTCCTTGGGAACGATCTCGCCGACCCCACCGACGGGCGGGTCGACATCCGGGTCACGCTCCATCGCCTGGGCATCGAATCCCTCGGGAAGCGCTGCGACTGTCTCGGCCGCATCGCCCACGGGCTTGAGGTCGGTCGCGGTCGACTCCTGGACTTCCACGAACGTCGTCGGCGTTTCGTCAGGGTCGGGCGCCTTGTCACCGCCCGAGGAGCCGTTCGCCGAGGCGACCTCACCGGTGGTGGTCGATCCCGCTGGAGCGCCCACAGGCGCGCTGGAGCCTGCACCTGAAGCGACGGGCTCCGCGGATCCGGCGCCGCCTTCTGCGGCCCCCGAAAGCACCGACACAGGCTCGCCGCTCGCGGCGGACCCATCACCCGGAACGGCATCGGCAACAGCGCCCTGAACATCGTCCGCCGCGGCGCCCAGTTCATCGGAACCGCCTGCCACCGCTTCGTCCGGGAGAACCGTCACATCGCCTGGTGCACCTTCCACATCGGGATCCCCAGCGGCCGCAGTGGGCTCAGAGTCGACGGCGGCAGCCACCGTGGAGTCGACCTGAAACTCATCGTCCAACTCCCCCGTCAGTGGCTTCTCCTCGGCCGGCGGCGGGAGGAAGCAACCGCTGCTGAGCAAGCAGAGAATAGCCGCCCACGTCGGGAGGGCCCCTCGTCGACGAGGCCTCGGCATTTCGCGGTCGCGTCGCGGCGGCGCAGGGCGAAACGTAAAGGCGGTGTGCAATCCCATGGTGTCAGTCTGACGCGCGCCACGGAATGCGCAACCTTCCTAGTCCCCTTCATCAGAGGACTCTTCGCTGGCCCAATCCGAGCCAATCGTGCCCCTCAACGATCGCCTTGGATCGCGGATTCGATCCCTTCGCGCCGTGAGACACAACCCGAACCGCGCGCAGGCACGATCGGCGCTATCGTCGACCCCTACGCGAACCCCCAAGTCCCTCCCCTATTCACACCCCATGGCCGATCGCATTCCGTTCCCTACTCAGCAGCTCACGAGCGCTTCGCCCCGTACCGGACGCCCCTGGACCCTCGCCGGGCTGATGGCGGCGCTCCTAGCATTGGGCGTGGCGCCTGCCTCGGCCCAGGAGGCAGCGGCCGAGTCGGCCAAGGAGACGGCTCTGCCCGCCGAGGACGCAGACAAGGACGCGCCTGAGGTCGAGGAGGAAGAGGCTGATCCGCTTCCGGAGCGAGGGCCCGCCAAGGTGAAGGGCAAGCTTCCAGGAAAGTGGGCGGATGCGCACACCTGGCGCTCCATTGGACCGGCGAACATGGGCGGCCGGATTTCGGACATCACCGTCAACCCGGATGACCCGTCGGAGTACTGGATTGGCACCGGCACGGGCGGCGTCGTCCACACGACGAACAACGGCGTCACCTACGAACACCAATTCACGAACCAGCGCGTCTCGTCCATCGGCGGCATCTGCGTCGCCCCCTCGGATCCGACAGTGGTTTGGGTCGGCACCGGGGAGACCAACCCGCGCAACTCCGTTTCCTGGGGAGACGGCGTCTATGTGTCGAGGGACAGCGGCGCCACCTGGCGCCACGCTGGCTTGGCAGAGACCTTCCAGATCAGCACCATCGTCGTTCACCCCGAGGACCCGAACACGGTCTACGTGGGCGCGCTCGGCCGGCTCTGGGGGCCGAACGAAGAACGGGGTCTCTACAAGACGGTGGACGGCGGGCACACGTGGGAGCGCATCCACTTTGTCGACGAGGACACCGGCGTCGTCGAGGTCAAGATGCACCCCACCGACCCCGACACGATCGCGATCGCGACCTACGAGCGACGCCGCGACATGTTCGACACGAACGATCCGGCGATCAAGTGGGGCGACGGCTCGGCCATCTACATCACCCGTGACGGCGGTGAGTCCTGGGAGAAACCGAGCGCTGGCCTCCCCACCGGCACGCTCGGCCGAATCGGCATGTCCTGGTCAGCGTCGGAGCCCGATCACCTCTTCGCGGTCGTGGAAACCGACCGCATCACCCAGCAGCCGGACAATGCGGCTTGGTTTGGCGTATCCCTAGGTCGCTCGGATCTGGGCGCGCTCGTGAACTCCGTCGAGGAGGAATCACCGGCGGCGAAAGCCAAGCTCCAGGAAGGCGATATCGTCCTCCGCATCGCGGACACGGCTATTCTCGATCAAACCAAGCTCCGTCGGACGCTGCGCGACTTCTTCGCGGGCGACACCGCGAAGCTCGAGGTGGTCCGGGACGGCGAGCTCATCGAGCTCGAGATCACCTTTGACAAGGAGCCCGAGGAAGAAGAGGAGCGTACCGACGTCCACGGCCGTCGCCGTGACGGACCGTTCGGGCTCGGGCTGGGCGGACAGCGCAGCAACGCCCAGGACGAGCAGGGCCCCGACGGCTTCGAGTTCGGCGGCATCTTCAAGTCCACCGATGCGGGCGTCACGTGGAAGCGCATCAACTCGCTCAACCCGCGTCCGATGTACTACAGCGAGATCCGCGTTGACCCGAGCGACGAGCGCTACATCTACGTCCTCGGTACGCGCCTGCACAAGTCCGACGACGGAGGTGAAACCTTCACCTCGGACGGGCACGGCAACGATGTGCACGTGGACCATCACGCGCTTTGGATCGATCCGAACAACGGTCGCCGGATCATCCTCGGCAACGACGGCGGCATCTACGTCACGCACGACCGCATGGAGAACTGGGACCACCACAACAAGCTGGCGCTCGGACAGTTCTACAACGTCACCGTCGGGCCGAGGACCATGTACAACGTGTACGGCGGCCTCCAGGACAACGGCTCTTGGGGCGGCCCGTCGCGCACGACGGACGGTGGTTCCACCAACCTCGACTGGTTCCGCGTAGGCGGCGGGGACGGCTTCCGCTGCATCGTCGATCCGACCAACCCGGACCTCGTGTACTACGAGAGCCAGAACGGCGGACTCGGCCGACGCGACTTCGGGACGGGCGAGGGCGGCTACATGAAGCCGCGCGCCCCCCGCGGCGACGACATCGAGTTCCGCTTCAACTGGAACACGCCGTACCTGCTCTCGAACTTCAACAGCGAGATCTACTACAGCGCAGGCAACTACGTGTTCCGCTCCGTCCAGAAGGGCAACAGCCAGCGGAGGATCTCGCCGGAGATTTCCGCCACCGATCGCGGCGCAGCCGTGGCGCTGACGGAGTCCCCCATGGATCTTGAGGTCCTCTACGTCGGCACCGACGACGGCGCCCTTTGGATGACCGAGGACGGCGGCGAAGAGTGGGTCGACCTCATGGCGCTGAACGGCGACCCCGCCTTCGAAGAGTCGAAGACGGAAGAGGAAGAGCGCAAGGCCATCACGACCTCCGAGTCCGCAAGGCGCGTGTCGATGACCGTGGAGCCCGCGGCCCTCTTCGACGGGACGCTGGCCGGCCTGTGGACGTGCAAGGCGGAAGGCGAAGGGATCGAAACGGACGACGACGGGAAGTTCACCCTGGAGATCAAGGTGGACGAGCTCGGCAAGGTCACCGGCAAGATGGACTCAGACATCGGTTCGGGGAAGATCACCCGGGTTCGCTGGAAGGAGTCCACGGGCGACCTGTCTTTCCGCTTCCAGGGCGACGCGCTGACCCTAGAGTTCAGCTCGGAGGTGGATGTGGACGCCGGCACGATGTCGGGCACCATCACCGCCGCGGGCGACGCGTTCCGGTTTGACTGGACGGGTGAACGAGAGGGTGGAGCCACCGAAGAAAAGGGCGACGCCAAGGACGATGACAAGGGCGACGCCGAGGAGGTCGTGGAGGAAGTCGCAGAGGCTTCCAGCGCAGACTCAAAAGCGGACGCCGAGGCAAAGGCACCCGAGGACGCCAAGGACGACGGAGACAAAAAGTCTTCGAAGGACAAGAAGCGCAAGAAGAAGAAAAAGTTCATCAAGGACACCCTCGATCAACTGTTGCCGGGCCGCCGCTACGTGAGCGACCTCAAGGCTTCGCAGCACAAGTCGAAGCGCGTCTACGCGACGTTCGACGGCCACCGCTCGGACGACACCGTTCCGTACGTGTTCGTCTCGGAGGACCTCGGCCGGTCTTGGAACTCGATCCGCTCCAACCTGCCCGACGCCGCTGGCTCGGCGCGTGCGATCCTCGAGGACTCAAGGAACGAAGACATCCTCTACCTCGGCACCGAGTTCGGCATCTACGTGTCGATCGATCGCGGCGAAACCTGGACGCGCTTCAACAGCAACCTTCCGACGGTTCCGGTGCACGACCTGGCCCAGCACGACGAGATGAACGAGCTTGTCGCTGGCACCCACGGACGCAGCGTGTGGATCACGGACATCTCTGCGCTCGGCCAGATCACGGAAGAGGTGCTGGAAGCCGACGCGACGCTGTTCGAGCCGACCGACGTGCACATGAGAGCTCGCGCCAAGAGCCGCGGAGCGATCGGCAACCACGCCTTCCGCGGAACGAACCCGCGTACGGGCGCAGCCATCATGTACGCCTTCACCAAGTCGCCCAAGAACGCGACGCTCGAGATCCTCGGGGCCGGCGGGAGCGTGATCGCCACCCTCGACGTCGAAGATTCGAAGGGGCTGCACCTCGCGGAGTGGAACCTGCGCCAGCAGAGCCAGTCGCCGTCCACGGGGCGCCGCCGCCGTGCCCGCCGGGTCTCGCCCGGGGTCTACACGGCGAGGTTGACCGTCAACGGTGACGTCTTCCTGCAGTCGTTCGAGGTCCACAACGACCCGGAGCAGGCCACCACGGAGTGGATTGCCTTCGAGGACGAAAGCGAGGAGCTGGAGGCTCTCTTCGAGGAGAACGCCAAGGCCAGCGAGCGCGACTGAGTGCGAGCCAGGTGGCTTAGCCGCCCCCCGGGATTCGACCCAAGGGACGGCTAGCCCTTCCAGGAAAACGAGACTTGCAGGGAGCCGAGGTCAGTCACCTGACCCCGGCTCCTTCACATTTCCTGAACGAAAGGGGGCCTCCCGGATCACCCCAGTTCATCATTTCCCCGAAACAGAAGGCCAGGATCGACGCAAGACCTCCGAACGAACTAGGGCTAGGGCTCGCGGAGAACCGCGAACTCAGGCGCAGAAGCCTGAAACGCCCGATCTGAACACCCAATACTGGGTTAGGTCAGATATCGTTCTTCGCCCATCCCCCCCCAAATCATCGATTTGGAAACCTCATCCGGCCACCCTCCGCGTTGGCCGCAACCTATAGACATGAAGCGTTCACTGCTCATCGCCGCTCTCGCGGCCACTACTCTCGCCACCACGTCCTGCAGCTCCGGCCCGAAGCAACTCAGCCGTACCTGGGACACCTACGTCAACCAGAAGTACTCCGGGGATTCTTGGATCCACGGTGCTCTTCTTCAGGACATCATCCCTGCCTACCCGATCATCGGTTTCGTCGCCGCCATCGGTGACACGCTCATCCTCAACCCGATCCAGTTCTGGACCAAGGACGCATGGGATCGTAACGGCACCGCCTACGAGTACACCCAGGCAACCGGCGCCGAGCGCGTTGAGAACGACTGGAAGCCGAGCTGGATGGACGGCTGATTCGAGTTCTTCTCGAGTCTTTGACTCCCCATAGAGGCGGACGCGCCCCGAGATCCTCGGGGCGCGTCCGCTTTTTTGATTCGAAGCCTGGGCGGTTGCGCTGGATAGGCCTTCGATCATTCAATATGAGCCGCCATGGGCACCACGAGATCCGCCACCGTCATCATCGCGACCTACAACCAGCCGAGAGAGCTCGAACTGGCTCTCGTCGCGTTGAGTCGCCAAAGCCTCCATCCGCTGGAGGTCATCGTTGGCGACGATGGTTCCGGGGCAGAGACGCGGGATCTGATTGAGCGCTACGCTGGCTCGCTGCCCTTTCCCCTGCGCCACGCTTGGCAGAAGGACGACGGCTACCGCAAGGCACGCGTCATCAACGAAGCCGTGCGCATGGCGGAGGGCGATCAGATCATCTTCCTCGACGGTGACTCCTTCCCCCACCCAGAATGGGTGAAGGACCACATGAAGAGCGCGAACGATCGCCACATTCTGTGCGGCCGCCGCGTCAAGCTCGGGCCGAAGCTCTCGCCCGAGGTCACGACGGACGACATCCGCAGCGGACGATTCGACAGTGCGTTCTCACCCCTGATGATGAGGAGCAAGCTCTCGGGCGATACCCAGCGCCTCGGCCTTGCCGTCCGAATGCCACGCCCCATCGCCCGCGTCATGCACCCGCGTCCGCGCAAACTCATGGGCGTGAACTTCAGTCTGCCCAAGAGCGCCTTTGCCGCCATCAACGGCTACAACGAAGAGTGGGAGGTGTACGGGCACGAGGACCGCGACCTCGAGCTACGCCTGATTCGAGCGGGCTACCCGCGCAAGGCGCTCCTGAACCGCGCCGTTGTGTTTCACCTGCATCACCCCGAGCGCGAGCGCTCCGAGGAGACCATGCGTCTCATCCGCGCGGCTGAGGAATCCACCGACATTCGCTGCGCCCGGGGCTATGACCTCGAGGGCGTCTTCGATCCGCAGGGGTGAAGGCTCCCCCGCGCCGCGTCCCCTACCTAAGGGCAGCGAGCACGGATCGCGTCGCGTGGCTCTTGTTGAGCGTGTAGAAGTGAATCCCCGGCGCGCCCTTTTCGATGAGCTCGCGGCACTGGGTGATCGCGTACTCGATGCCGGTGGCCATCACAGCAGCGGGGTCGTCCTGGACGGGGCGTAGCCGCGCCAAGAGGGCCTCGGGCAGTGACGCTCCGCACATCTTCGTGAAGCGCTCGATCTGCGCCACGTTCGTGATGGGCATGATCCCCGGAACGATCGGAATCGTGATCCCGGCGGCACGTGCGCGTTCGATGAATGAAACGTAGACGGCTGAATCGAAGAACAGCTGCGTCGTCAGGAAGTCTGCGCCCGCGTCCTGCTTGGCCTTGGCGAACAGAAGGTCTGCCTCGGCCGACGTCGCTTCAGGATGGCATTCGGGGTAGCACGCTCCGCCAATGCACACGCCGTGGTGCTCCTGGAGGTAGGCGATGAGATCGGTCGCGTAGGCGAAGCCGCCCTCGTGGGCCTCGAAGCGCTCGGCGCCCTCAGGCGGATCGCCGCGCAGCGCCAGCACGTTCCGGACCCCTGCACCCTCAAGGCGCGACACCACACCACCGATCTCGTCGGCGGTCGCCCCCACACACGTCAGGTGCGCCAGGCCGGTGATGCCCAGGTCGTCCTGGATCGCCGTCACGACGGCGTGGGTCCGGTCACGTGTTGTACCGCCGGCGCCGTAGGTCACAGAGATGAAGTCCGGCTCGACGCTCTCCTTGAGATCCGCTGCCGTACGCATCAGGTTCGTCGCGCCCTTGTCCGTCTTGGGCGGAAAGAACTCAAAGCTGAAGACGGGCTTGCCGGATGCGTAGATCTCGGCGATGGGCTTGCCTGCGGTCATAGGGGGCTTGGGTCTCGAGGGCGAGGGCTGCAGCGTTCGTTGGGGCTGCCTACTCGGCGGCGTCGGGCTCAAGGAGCAGCTCAAAGCGCTTCTTGAACTCGTCAGGGATAGGGCACGGTTCCATGGTGTCGGTCCTGGTAGACACCGTAATCATTCGGGCCTCCAGGTGCACCTCGTCTCCGAGCATGAAGCGATAACGGAGGCCAAGGGAGGTCCGGCCCAGCTTGAAGCAGGTGACGCTGACCACGGGCCTGTCCCCGAACCGAAGCGGCTTCTTGAAGTCGACCTCGGAGTGAACGAGGGGGAAGCCCATTTTCTCTTCGAGGAGCAGGTGGTAGTAGCGGGTGCCCACATGGAGCTCCCAGACCTCTTCGAAGACGTCATGGACGTAGTCGAAGATCCGGGGGAAGTAGGCGATCCCAGCCGGGTCGACGTGACCGAAGCGGACCTGGATGACGGTGCTGTATGCGCTCATGCGAAGAGTTCCGGCCACTCGTCCCGAATCGTCTCGACCGCGATGTGCGCGAGCTGCTGGACGAGGCGCTGGCCTTCCTCTGCAGTAGCCGACGCTGGATCCCCACACCAGGCTTCATCTGCCCCAACTTCCAAAAAGTCCTTGGCGCCCCCAAGCATCTTCTTCACGAGGCCAACCTCCTTGGGGGCGAGCGCCGCGCGCTCCTCGTTGCGAACGTGCTCGGGGTCGGCCTCCAAAACGATGCTCGTTTCGTAGCGGCCCGCGTGGCACTCGCCAGACAGAAACTCGTCGCCGAGGGTGCTCGCCCAGCGCCTGCGCGTGATGTCCGGGAAGAGGAGCTGCGCGTGGCGCTCGGTCTTCTCGGCGTGGTCGACCACCACGCCGCGCAAGAGCTGAACGTGCTGGAGCTCCAGGTGGCTGTTGCACAGCACCACGCGCCGGACGCCGTGCTGCTCGAGGCTCTCGACCACGTCCTCCACGAGGTTCCAAAGGGTCGACGGACGGATCGTGATCGTGCCGGGGAACCCGAACGCGAACTGCGCGACCGTGTACGCGATCGGCGGCATCACCATCGGGCGCA
>CALHGQ010000576.1 GCA_938030175.1 uncultured bacterium
TTCCCACCCTTGCTCCCAGCGCCGCCGCCCAGACGACGCTGGTCGAGCGAGACCTCGGCGTCAATTTGGACCTTGGCCTCGACGCCGCGCCCATGGGCGATCTCGATGGCGACAACCTACCGGACCTATTGGTCTGGTCCCGTGGCGGTTTGCTTGGGGAGCCCGCTGCGAAGCCGCTCATCGTGCAGACGCTCTCAGGACTCACCCTTGAGACTTTGCAGTCCTTTCCCGTACCGGCGAACTGGACGAGCGCCATGGGCGCGACGCCGATCGGTGACCGAGACGGGGACGGTCTCCAGGACATCGCCATCCACAGTGGCTTGCAGGCGCCTGAGGTCGGCGAGGTGCTCATCTTTAGCTCGGCCACAGGCCAGCAGCTACAGGCACTTCCGAACGGCGTAGCCATTGGGTCGTTTGGCGCCGACGTTCTTGACCTCGGCGATGTGAACGGCGACGGCGTGAGCGACCTGGCCGTGTCAGAGCCCGAGCGCGTGGTCTCCACCCTCGGGACTGGGGCCATCTATGTGCTGTCCGGCGCGGACGATCAGCTGCTCTACACGTTTCCGCCGCTGGGTAACTTTGGCAGGGATCTTGGGCGTTACCTGCATGCGCTCGGGGACATTGACGGAGACGGAGTTCAGGACTTCGCCGCATCCTTCGGCATGGCTCCGTCTGTGAGCCCACCCCGTGCTTTCATCGCGATTTCCGGCGCCACGGGTTCCTTTCTTTGGGTTGCCTTCGGCGTTCAGTGGTTCGGCAGTAGCCTTGAGGTAGTCGAAGACATGGACGGTGACGGAGTCGCGGACATCGCCTGCTTGTATGACATAAATTGCACCGGGCACCCTCCCGGTCCCTGGATGGTGATCCTCTCCGGCGCGACCGGCATCCAGCTCTCCTCGCTGCGGCGGCCTGCGGCTTGGGCTGGCTGCGTCACCCTGAGCTTCTCGCGGACGGACGACCTCGATGGCGATGGCCTTGCGGATTTCGCCGTGAGCATTCGCAACACCTTTCAGGGTGCGGGGGTGATCAGCCGCGTAGATTTCGCTTCCAGCGTGACAGGTGAAGTGCTCGGCTCGATCGATGGAGAGATCGACTCACAATACGGCCTCAGTCTTGCCATAGCGGCTGACCTGAACGAGGACGGAACCTCCGAGGTCATCGTCGGCGGCAGCCGGGAACGCGCAATCGGCGCCGGGTACCCAGGCTACGTTTCTATTCTGAGCCCCGTGGACTCGATCCCGTTGACGCTCGTGGACGGTGCTTTCCAATGGGACAACAGCACAGGCACCTACACGACGATGGGGGCGTTCGGCTCGACCGTTGCCTCTGACAACGACGTGACGCTCTTTGCGCGCAACATGCCCCCCGGATCGTTCGGGTTCTTCCTCAGCGCTCCTAGCCCTGGGGTCATGAGCTCAAGCGTGGGCTTGATCCTCTTGAGCGGGCCCATTGGACGGTTCGTGGGCCCAGGTCAGATCCAGCTCGCCGATGCGACCGGACGCTTCTCGCTTCCGGTCGACCTCACCCAGTGGCCCACGCCCACAGGGACCGTCAGCGTCACAGCGGGCCAGACCTGGTACTTCCAAACCTGGCACCGCGATGCATTCGGTGGCATCCCGACGTCGCGATTCTCGGATCGCTTCGAGATCGAGTTCGAGTAAGGGCGCGGCTAGCGCAGGCCGCGGCAGAACGCCGTGTAGGCGGGCGTCGCGGCTTTCACTTCGTCGGCTGGGCCGATCAGCTTGATGAACGCGGACTCGCCGCCGATGGGGGCGATCGTCGCGATGAGCGCGGCGTCGTCCACCTTGGCGCCGCCCATGGGGGTGTAGCTCCCCTCGGCCCGCATCGTCGGGGCAAGGATCCCGAAGACCGGCAGCGTCGGGAGAGCGTCGACTTCCGCCTGGGTGAATTCGGCGGCGCCCATTTGGGCGTTCCAGCGGTTCAGGTTCGGCATGAGGCCGCCGCCGTCGCCGCCCAGGAAGGTCACGGTGCATTTGGCGCTGGTGCCTACCTTGAACGCGGCCGAGCTGAACGCGCCCACTTCCTGGGGCTCCCAGCCCTCGGGTGTCCACATGCCCAGCTCGCGGGTCTTACCGCTGATGGAACCCCCGGGGCGCTCCGGCCAGAGGTTCTCCGCGAGGAACATGCGCGACTCCTTCCACGCCTTCGTGGCGTTCTCCGCGTCATAGCGGCTACTCGACGGGTTGGCGAAGGCGTGGGCGGCGTCGTACTGGCGCAGGCGCAGCTCCTTGCCCGCGGACTTCATGGCGTCCTTGAACTCTGCGACGGCCTCGGGCGGGATCGAGCCGTCTTCGTTGCCGAACACGCCGAGCATGTTCGCGCCGATGGACCTGAGCTCGTCGGGTTCGGTGACGAGCCGGCCGTAGTAGACGATGGCCGCGTCGAGCTCGGGCTCGGCCATGGCGAGGCGCAGCGACCAGCCGCCGCCGAAGCACCAGCCGATCGAAGCGGTGCGCTCGGCCGCGATGTCGCCAGCGGGGTCCGTCAGGAACGCGTGGGCGGCAAGGAGCTTCGTGGTCGCGTCGTCTGGGTCGACGGAGCGCATGGCGGCCATGGCGCCTTCTCGATCAGTAGCCACCGTGCCGCCGTAGAGATCGACGGCCAGGGCGGTGTACCCGTCGGAGGCGAGGCGGTCCGTCCAGTGCTTGACGTGGTCGTTCATGCCCCACCATTCGTGGATGACGATGACGGCGCCGATGGACTCGCCGAGGGCGGGCTGACTGAGGTAGCAGTTCATGCCGCCGACTTCGACGGCCTCACCCGTGAGCTCGGGGGCCTCGCGGTCGGTGAGATCGTGGAGCGCCGCGAAGCTCTCCTCGTCGAGGACGCCCGTCCAGTCCATGTGCCCACCGGCTGGCCCGTCGTCGAGCTGAGGGGCGCAGAGGAGCGCGAGAAGAGCAGGGGCAGCGAGGGTGTGAAGCATGGCGGTGGAGAGTGTTGCGGTGGG
>CALHGQ010000577.1 GCA_938030175.1 uncultured bacterium
GGCTCTTTTCTCGCACGGAAGGACACCCATTGTTCGTCGTGCACCTGCTCGAGCACCTGATCGCTTCGGAGCATCTGTCCTCCAGCGATCAAGGTTGGGCTCTCGCGTCGGCGGGGCCGGAGCTCGAAGGGCTGCTGCCGCACTCGTTGCCGGGGATCCTGGACAAGATCCTCGGTCGATACCAGGACGACGAGCGCCTCGTGCTCGAAGCCGCGGCTTTGATCGGGCAAGAATTCGACGCGAACGCCGTTGCCCAAGCGATCGACTTCGAGGTCGACCGCGTAGAGGAACTGTGCGACGCGATCGCCAGCCGAGAGGAGGTCGTCGTGACCCACGGCATTGCGGATCTGCCCGGGGGCATCATGAGCGCACAGTACCGCTTCACCCACGCGCTCCTGCGGGATTCGATCCGGCGTGCCATGGCTCCCGCCAAGCTGGTCCGCCAGCACCGCCGGCTAGCGGAATGGGGCGAGGCGCTCTACGGCAAAAAGTCCGACCAGATCGCATCTCGCCTTGCGGTCCACTTCGCCGAGGCGAGGCTCCATCGGCGGGCGGTTCACTATCACCGCGTGGCGGCCACCAACGCTCGCCGCGCATTCTCGAACGACGCGGCGTTGGAACACCTGTTGGAAGCTCGGGCGCTCTTGCAGCACAAGGGGAGCGATACTGGCGCGGAGCTGATCGAACTCGACTACGACGTTGCGCGTACCCTGCGCGCTTCCGGCGATCTCGTGGGAGCCGGCGAGGCCTATGAGTCCATCGCGGAAGCTGCGGCGTCCCCGGCGGAAGCGTCCGAAGCGTGGCTCTTCGCGGCAGGTGCGCGCTCATGGCTCGGTCGAGACGACTGCATGAGGTGCGTCGAGCAGGCAACGGCCCTAGTCGGACCTGACGTAGACCCATCGGTGGCGGCCCACACCCTCGGCAGCGCCGCGTACTGGAAGCTCCTCTGGGATGGATGGGAGCCTGGGGGGCGCACCGCTTGTGCGGACGCTCTTCATCACGCTGAAGAGGCCGAGCACACCGATCGCACCGTTGGGCATCGGGCGCGCCTCGCATTCTTTCTGGCGCTTGAGGGGGCCTACGATGATGCGATCATCGCCGCCACCTCCGCCCACGATGAGGCGGTGGCCCTGGGGGACAGCTCCGAGAGCTTGCTCGCGCGTTTCTATGGTGGGTTGGCGCTGCTGCTCGCGGGTCGACTGAAGGACGCCCGAGTGCACGCCTCCCGTGCCCGCGACGAGGCCGTTCTCAACGGGCACGCGCCGTGGGGCGCGCTCTTCCTGGTGCAGCTCGCCTGGATCGCGGTGGAGTCCCAGAGCGGCGAAGCGTGGTCGCTGGCGGAGGCTTCACTCAAGGAAGCCGAGCCACTCGGGCACAGATTCATCCTTGGCTTCGCAAGCGTGGTGGCCGGCCTCGCCGAGGTAGCCAGGGATGCTTCGGGGGATGCCCGTAAGCACTTCGAACGTGCCGAGGGTGAGCCCTATCTGATGGACTGGTTCTGTCGAATGATCGCGCTCACAGGGCGCCACCGGCTGGGTGAAGAAGGCGCCGATCAACAGCTGCGCGAGCTCGCCGAGCCCATGGGGGCGAGTCGGTTTCTGGCTTGGTGCAGCTAGGTCGACCGTTCCAAGGTGCGTGCGCCTAGCGGGCTCGGTCATTGCATGACGGCGAGCCTGACTGAATCAAGGTACAGTGCCCTCGGATGAGCAACGGCCACCACCCATCACTGCAGCCCGACGAGATCGAGGCGCTGACCCGTGAAGCGGCTGCCGGGGACCGTGACGCGCTCGAGCGTCTCTTGACGGTGTACTTGCCTTCGCTGCGAGCGTTCGTGCGGTCGAGGCTCGGGCGAGTGGTGCGGGAGCGCGAGTCGTCTTCCGACGTGGCGCAGTCCGTTTGTCGCGAGGTGCTGCAGCAGGCCGAGACGTTCCAGTTCGCGAGCGAGGGGGCCTTCAAGCGCTGGCTCTTTCGCATGGCGCTCCGGAAGCTGTCTCGCCGTCGCGACTACCTCTTGGCGGAGAAGCGCGACGCCTTGCGCGACCAGCGCCACTCGGAGAGTGACAAGATGCTGGGCCATGCCTACGCGTCCTTTGGAACGCCCAGCCAGCACGCGATGGCGAGGGAAGGGATCGAGCGCATTGAGTCTGCGCTGGAGAAGCTCTCCCCGGAGCACCGCGAGGTCATCGTGCTCACAAGGTTCGTGGGGATGAGCCACGGCGAGATCGCCGAGGAACTTGGCAAGAGCGAGGTCGCGGTGAGGATGCTCCTCCACCGCGCCCTCGCTAACTTAGCCGTCCATATCAACGGGGCCGATTCGGAGCGCTAGTGGAATAGAACCTCGACGCCGTCTGTCAGGTTGCTGCTGTTGCCGTCTCGGAACCAGGCTTGGAAGTGGAAGGTCTGCCCGGTAGTCAGAGCCGTCGTGCCGCCGGACGGAGAAGGAATCGACTCCGTGTTGATCGGAACATCGAACGTTCCAGCCGTTCCCGTGCTTTGGATCAGCCCGCCGCCGTTGAAGCGTGAGAGCGGGTTGCCGACGCAAATGCGACCGTTCGTTCCGGAGGGCAGAACGTTGGCCGAGATCGGGCTACCAATGATGTAGCCGAACACGTTGCTCGGCATGTTCCAAGCCGTCATGACAAGCGGTTCCGGCCCTGCGACTGCGCTCCCCGACGCGTTGATCCGTGCCGACTGACCGGTGGAGTTCGGGATCGCCGGACCACAGTAGTTGACGCCAGCGATGTGGGAGTAATGATCGAGGCACTCATAGACGCCTGCCCTGATGTGGTGGTTGCCATTGGTTTGATGGGCCTGCCACACGACGCTCACCCAATCGCTTGTGATGCCGCCGGAGTGGCGGGCGCAGGCCTGGACGCGTCCCTGGTAGCCAGCACCGGTGGCGAGGACGATGGGGCCCTCTGAAACGTAGAGGTCATCGCCGGCGATGTACACGCCCGCGACCAACGAGTCAGAGTCTGCGAAGCTTGAGAAGAACGTTTGCGTCCAGGTCACGGCGAACTGCAGTCCATTGGTGTCCACCGAGGGCCGCGCCTGATCTTCCCCTTCGCCGGTGCCGAGGAGAGCGGACAGGTTCAGCTGAGATTGGGGGATGTGCCCCTCCATGACCGCGGCGTGAAGATCGTCGACGCCGTCGGACCAGCGCCGTTCCCAAACCGCGAGCCATTGGCGCGAGATGCCCGGGTCCACTTCGTCTAGAACAGACGATGCCTGCGGCCAACGGTCATCCTCCTGATCGGTGTTGAGGGGGAAGGAGGGTCTGATCACGGAGCCGTCTGAGCGATACTGTGCGGCTTGAATGTCCCAGTCCGTCGGAGTGAACTGGCGCTGCCACACGATGTTCCATCGCTGGGAAGCAAATGGTAGGACGCCGGCTGACTTAGATACCGAGGGAACCTTGTCGTACGTACCACTGGTGTTGTCGATGGAGATGGCGCCGCTTGGGAGCGTGCCGTCGACCGTCACAAGCTGTCCGATAATGTCATGGTCAACGGCGAAGCTGAATTGACGTTCCCACGCGACCATGTAGTAGGTCTGCCCGGAGAGCGCTGGGTCGCCTCCAACATCGGGTGCAACACTGTCGCCGAAGACGGCTGATATCTGGAACGGTGAGCCCATGGTCGTGTTCTCAGCCTCACGCGTCCGGCCCCAGATCGTGGAGGTAGATCCCGCGACGGTAGCGACGATTAGGAACTGCGACTCCAGGCCGTTGTTGGCGATTCTGGGCGAGCTCCAGCTCGAGCTAGCAAAGTTGACGTAGGCGCCGGAGGCTCCGACGAGGGCGCCGTCCGCGGTGTATGCCTGCGCAAAGACGTCGTTGTCGGTGGCGCTGAAGAGGCGCTGCCAGACGACCATCCATCGATCGGTTGAACCGTCGTAGGCAATGTCCGCGGCTGTGTCCTTCTCAAGCGGGAACTGGGCGACTCCGAACGTCGTAAGAATCGGGTCGATCGTCAACGGTAGTGCTGCGGAGTCGACGAAGTCCGCGGGCACACGAAGCTCCACCTCGCCGTCGATATAGCGCGTGGAGACCGGCGAACGGCGTCCTTCGCCGTCGATGGCGATCGCAGTGGAGTAGCCGACGCTTCCGTGCTCTCCAGCGAACTCCAACCCTTCCGTTCCTTCACGGCCCACGAGCTCCGAGTCGATCGGTGTTCGAACAACGATCTCCCCTCGCTGCTTAAGCTCGTCGAATACGAAGAGCTGCTCGAGCTCCCCCTTCCGAACGTCATAGAGCTCGCGAACGGCCCCCCGATCGAACACAGCCGTCGTGTTCGCAAACACAGGATCGGCCTTGGCAAGCGTGTCGATGGGGGAGCCGTTGATCGTGATCTCGGGGGCACGGAAGGTCACTGGGAAGTTCCGAGGGGCGTCGGAGCCGAGGAATGGGATGTAGGTCGCGCCGTCCCCGTTGAAGGACGCCTTGTAGGTGCCACCGAAAGCCCAGAGCGTTCCGTCCGCAGCGATGTCGAACTGGAGGTGAGCTTCGCTGCGCCGGGTGGGAGCCATTGCGGCTTGGTCCCCTGCGAAGGGCCCTGTGCCCGCATCCATCGCGCCCTGAAGATCGGCCGAGCGGACGTTGCTACCGCGTTCTGAAGCGGCTGCGTCCATGGCACTCCGCTCCTCCAAGGAGAGGTGACTGTTGTCCCGGGCGCCGAGGCCGTTCTTGATGGTAGGTGAGCTGGGCGGCATCTTTGAGTCGAGTGAGGCGAGCGGCAAGCCCGGGGCGGCGCTCTTTGGATCCACCGTTTGCTTTGCTGGAGCGGTGGTGGTGAGCGTGCCCAAGAGAGCCGCGAAGAAGGCGGCCCTGAAGGGGCCCGCAGGGGGGAGTATTGATGTGCACATGGCAGGTCCGAGGCGTCTTGCGCCCTGTGGGGGACATGGGGAGGAAGGTCGACCCGATCCGGAGAGGATGGCGGGCCCTGGACCTGCCCCATGAGCAGCCTTGTGCTGGCGTAACGCAGAATTCCGAACGATTCCAAACCTGGTCCCATTCGATGGGCATCGCGGCCTGAGTGGCCCAGCTAGGTGCTTGGGCCCCAAGAACTACGACGAGGAAGGCCTTGGCGGCCGCTCGAGCGGCACGATCGCCCGGAGGTCGTTCACCCGGCGGGACTTATTTCCGCGTATGCCCAGCGGAGGGAGCCAGCGGAGGGAGCCAGCAAAGAGAGCCAGCAAAGAGAGCCAGCTCGGACAGACTCCGAGCTGGCTCCCTATGCTCCCCAGCGCGGAACGCCGGTCTCGATCTCGCTCGACTACTTGGGCGGCTTGAACGAACGCAGGAACCAGTCGTCCGAGACTCGGTCCAGTCGCCAGCTCGTCGACATGACGCCGTGCTTCGTCTTGTAGAGCGCCTTGGCCTTCGATGGATAGGTCAGCGAGAAGCCGAGCTTCGCCATTTCTTTGAGGTCAACGGGTTCGGTTCCAGCCGGCGTGATCGGTGGAAATTGCTCCTCCCACTGATCGCGATCCGCGATCTTCGCGAACGCCGCCAGGAGCTCGTCCGCTTTCTCCTGCCTTAGGAACTCCCGGATCTTGACCGGGTCACCCGTGCCCCAGGCGGCTTCAAAGTCGGCAAGGCGGGGCTCGAGGCTGGGGGGCGGGATTTCTAGTTCGTAGAGATACCACCGTTCCCGCGCATCGCTGAACTGCCAGCGACTGATGAGGTTGCCTTCGCTGGTCTTGTGGATACCGATGCCCGTCTCCAGTGAGGCGCCATCCTTGTTGACCTCGGTCATGTCGCCGGGATTGAGGCCTGCTGTCGGTACCTCTGTCTCCGTGATTGGAACGAACCCTGCGCTCCATCCGCGATGCGCTGCGGCGCCCTCGATGTTGATCTCCATATCGAGCTTTTTGTCCGGGTGCACCATGGAGAGAAGGTTCGGCAAATCGCCAGCACCCCAAGCTTCGTCGAAGTAAGCGGTGACCTTCGTGAGGTCCGTATCGCTCGCGGCTTGGGCCTCACCGGAGCCGAACGCGAACCAGGCGCCCAGTCCAACGACGGCGACGCCCGCGGCTGTTCCGAGGTAGATCGGCAGGCTAGAGCTCTTCTTTCTGCGGGAGCCTCGCTGCCGGCCCCCTTCTTCTTCGTCGGCTTCTTGTGCGCGGCGGCGCGGTCGGGTGGGAGTGCGAGCGGGCTCCTTCGCGGCCGACGCGGCCATAGCTACACCTCCACATGCTTTGCACGTGTAGCTACGGTCGGCGGAAGGGACCTTGTACTTTGTGCCGCAATCTTGGCAGGCGGCAATAACGCTTTGAGACATGAATGGAGGCTAACACTGGCTTGGGGATCTCGCCCGCGGCAACTCCTCTCAAGCTGGTCCCAACGTCGGACGTCTGGACCAAATAGCTGGTCGGAACCCCGCCACCCGCGCAGTCTTCCTTCGGTCAGAAGCAGTAGGACCCCCTACGAGCCCCGATCGAGAGAACGTAGCCCGATGTTCTCCCCGCCGCGCTGCCCGAACGAAGCCTGCGCTCTCTCAGACCGAAGCAACAGGAGCGGCAGCACCCACCTTAGCCAGCGCTTCGTCCGCGCTCCAGATCACGTTGTAGAGCGTGTCACGCTCGACCGGGATCCGGCCCGCATCGCGGATCCATTGGACCAGCTCGCCGCGTTTGACCTCTTGAGGGGTCGTCGCACCGGCCTCGTGATAGATCTTCTCCTCGACGACGGTTCCGTCGACGTCATCGGAGCCGAAGGACAGCGCCATCTGCGCGACCGGGATCGAGAGCATGATCCAGTAAGCCTTGATGTGGTCGATGTTGTCGAGGAGCAGGCGGCTGACCGCGATCTCCCGGAGCTCATCCATCGCTGTGGGGCCAGGCAGGTGGCTCCACTCGGTGTTCGCCGGGTGGAAGCTGAGCGGGATATAGGTTTGGAACCCGCCTGTTTCGTCCTGGAGCGTGCGCAGGCGGTCGTGGTGGTCGACGCGTTCTTCGATGGTCTCGATGTGCCCGTGGAGCATCGTGCAGTTGGAGCGGAGGCCCGCCTCATGCACAGTGCGGGCCGTGTCGATCCACTCTTGCCCGGTGTTCTTCTTGTCGTAGCCGAGGTCGCGGACGCGGTCGCTGAAGACCTCGGCGCCTCCGCCCGGGCAGGAGCCTAGGCCGGCCTCGACAAGTTCGGGGAGAACCTCGGCGAGGGGCTTCTTGGCGCGGCGCGCGATCTGCATCAGCTCGATCATCGTGAACGCCTTGATGTGGATCGACGGACGCTTCTCCTTCACCGCACGCAGGATGTCGAGGTAGTACTCGTAGGGGAGCTTCGGGTAGATGCCTGCCACCATGTGGACCTCGGTGACGGGCTCGTGGAGCTGAGCCTCGATCTTCTCGGCCACCTCCTCGGGCTTCATCACGTAGGCGCCTTCCTGGCCTGGCAGGCGCTGGAACGCGCAGAACCGGCACAGCTTGTTGCACACGTTCGTGTAGTTGATGTGCTGGTTGACGTTGAAGTACGTCAGGTCGCCGTGCTTCTTCTCGCGCACCCAGTTCGCCAGGGCGCCAACGGCGTGGACGTCAGCCTTGTAGAGGCGTACGCCGTCGTCCTTCGAGAGTCGGGTTCCTTCGAAGACCTTCGCTGCGATGTCTCCAATGCCCGCACTCTGGGCGATCTGTTCGATGGCTTGGCTCACGACTTGACCTCGGCTTCTTCTCGGTTCGCAGGGTAGGCGGGGGCCTCGGCGCGCTCGTCGACGATGCCGTACCACGAGTTGCGCTGGCGCGGGGTGAAGCCCGCGGTTTCGATCAGGTGCTCGACCTTCTGCACGGACTCCAGGTTGAAGCAGCCAGCGGCCGACACGACGTTCTCCTCGATCATCGTGCCGCCGAAATCGTTCGCGCCGAAGCGCAAGCTCATCTGGCCCATCTTCATGCCCTGGGTCACGTAGCTCGTCTGGATGTTCTTCACGTTGTCGAGGAAGATGCGGCTGAGTGCCTGGACGCGCAGGTACACCGCCGGCGTGGCCTTCTCGGGATAGTCGTTCTCGCGCGGGACTCCATCGGGCTGGCAGGTCCACGAGATGAAGGCGGTGAAGCCGCCCGTTTCGTCCTGGAGGTCGCGCACGCGGCGAAGATGCTCGACGCGCTCGGCTGCGGTCTCTACGTGGCCGAACATCATCGTCGCGGACGAACGCAGGCCCGCCTCGTGGATCTTGCGGTGAACCTCGAGCCAGCGATCGGT
>CALHGQ010000578.1 GCA_938030175.1 uncultured bacterium
GGCGTACTTGGCTCCGTTCTCTTCAATCCAGGGGTCCGTTTGTGCTTCTGATTCACTGGCGACGCCAATGACGGTCAGGCCCTTGTCAGCGAACTCGTCGTGGAGCTCGTTGAGGTGGGAAACCTGGCCTTTGCACGGGCCTCACCAGTGCTCGAAGAACTCAATCAGTACCGCGCGACCTTTGTAGTCCGCGAAGGACTTCGCATCGGTTTGCATGAAGTCCTCGAGTTCGGGTACGGGAAGCAGGTCGCCGACCCCGCTTGAGAGCGGTACGGGCGGCGTCCAGGCGGGCGCCGAGCCAGGCGCAGCGAACCCGAAGGCTGCCGCAAGGAGGGCAGCGGCCGGTAGCGCCGGGGCCATTGGGAGTTTGTAGGACTTCATAGTGGTTGCTTTGTGGGCGGACGAGGGGTTCGTCGCCCGCTCCAATTCTGATCAAGGTCGTGCTCGATTGTGTCGATTTTCCAAGCGTCCCTCCCCAGAGTCCCTTCCGGGACGCTTGGAGCCTGCCTAACGGCCCTAACGGGGGCCTGGAACTCCCCATCCAAAGCCACAAGATGACCCACACTTTCAGCAAGACCCTTCCTCTTATCGCGCTGCCGCTCACGCTTCTTGCGGCTTGCAGTAGCGGTTCTGACTCGGACGCCGGACCGACACAAGTCGCTGGCCTGACCGCCCCTGAAGGGGTCTCCGTGGTCGAGCCCGACACGAGCGACGTCTCCACAGGAAGCGGCAACCTGCCGAACTCCGGCCTTCAGTTCCCTGCGGACTCCGACTACGTGACCGACGCCGCCGCCGTGCGCGTGATCGATCCGTCGGTCGAAGCGGTCACCACCGCCAACGGCATCCTCTGCCAGATTGGTATGACCCGCTTCTGGCGCTTTGTGAACCAGCCTGCCTACACCGCCCAGGTCGACACGACGCTCTGCGGCGACGAGCCGGAGATCTCTGAGTCGGGCGCGGTGACGCCCCGCATCCACGTCTTCACTATGGACGTCGATCGCGAGTCGAACACGGCGCCCCAGACGGCGTCGCTCTGGCTTCCCCTCGAGGAAGGCGGCGTTCCCACCCAGATCTACGGTGAGGTCGAAGTCACGGCATCGCCGGCGCCCGGCGACCGCTTCGGTGCATTCCAGCTGACGTACGCCGGCGTGCCCGACGGCGGCTCGGTGGACTCCCCGACGATCTTTGGCGTCCTGGCCAGCGACGAAGGCGACAACGGCTTCCGCTTTGTGGAAGGCTTCGGCGACATCAATACGGTCACGACGATGCCCGGCGAGCAGGCCGCTCTGAGCCAGCTGGTGCTGACCCGCGACCCGGCGACCGGGCAGGGCGCAGCGAAGATCACGCAGTCGTTCCGCGAATTCTCTGGCGGTTCTGACTCGGGCATCATGTCCACCACCTGGCGCGTTGTGTTCGACGCGGCCAACGTCGTGCGCGAGCTTGACTCCAACGGCACCGTGGCCCTCGCACGGGGCGACTACGTCAACCACGTCTTCCGCTACAACCTCTACCACAACACCGGCGACAACCTCGGTCAGCGCGTGGACCTGAACGCCGGTATGGGCGTGAGGCTTCCCAGCGGTGCTTACGCATGGGTTGGCTACCACGGCGCCTGGGCTCCCTTCGGCGAGTCGTTCGTCAACGGCGGCACCGTCGAAGCTGAGACGGACGCGGGCATCGAGACCTTCGACGTCGTCCAAGCACCTGGCCGCCTCAAGCGCATCTCCCGCGAGTCGCTGCCCCTCACCGACCTCGGCACCCAGCGCTTTGAGTGGTGGGAAGGCGCGGATCGCTTCCAAGTCGCCTACTCGGGCGTCGAGTGGCAGCGTGTCGCCCAGTGGGACAGCAACAACGAGGTCTGGAACGAGCTTGGCTCGGCAACGATGATCGACGTCGCTGCCGTCGGCGGCTTCCTGAACATGTACAGCCAGTTCCTTGGCGGCGTGAACTTCGAAGACGGTGACTCAGAAATCACGTACTTCCTCGACACCCTCGTGACCGGCTCGGATGACGTCTTTACGGGCGTCGCTAACCTCGAGCTCTTTGCGACGGTCAACGCGATCAAGTCCGAGATCAGCCTCGCGGACGCGAACGCCGGCGACATCTACCTGGACCCGCCGGTGAACATCACCAACGCGCACCGTTACGTCTTCGACCCCGCGACCATGACCATGGGGCTCGACTCCGGTGGTGGCGTCCTCGTGGGCGTTGGCTTGGCCGACGGTGTCATGCCGGACCAGGGTCCGAACCTCTGGGGTATGCAGTCCGGACCGATGGTCACGGGGCCCCAGCGCGCCAGCATGACCACGATCTACGACGTGTTCGATGAGGATGAGTTCTACTTCTACGAGACCGGGCACAACACCTGGAACCAGTTCATCGGCCTCACGGACGCTAGTGGTGAGTTCCTGACCTTCGATCCGCCGATCGACATGCTCTACAACCACGTCACGGCGAACGACATGAACGATGACTCGACCTACGACGGTCAGCAGATCCTCCTGAACTACAACGGCCCTGGCCAGCTGTTCGGGATCCCCGGTTCGGACGTCAACCTCGGCGGACAGAACGATCAGTGGTTGCCGAACTTCTCCCTGAAGGACGGAACGGTCGTTGGTCCCAACGACGAGTACATCGTGCGCGCGCTCGGCGTGGACCAGACGCTCGTGGTCGACCCAGGCGGTGCTCCGCAGCTTGACATCACCAACGCCGACGCCCTCGTCGTCCCGGACGCCTCGATCTACGAGACCCCGGACATCGGCGCCCCGCCGACGATCACCGACCCGCCCGCCGTGGTCAACGGAGTGATCCAGTAGTCGCTGCTGCCCCGGCCGCAGCATCAAAACTCGGCCGCTTGATCGGCTGACATGATGAGAGAGTCCACCGGCGCAGCCGATGGGCTCTCTCTTATTTTCGACTGGGCAAGCTAGCGGGAAGCGTGGGTGGGACCCGGCGTTCGGAGCAGGGCGTCGTAGACCAATACGGCACTCATCTTTGGCACGAATTCCGCGACGAGGGCCTGGTGGATCTCGTGGGGGCCGTATTCGTCGTAGGCCGTTTGATTCACGAACTCGACGTGCAGTGCAACGTGGAACGAAGTCTCGTTGACGTCGCGTCCCTGCATTGGGTCACGGCGGCCAGCCGTCAGGTGCACGACCCCCGGGAGCTCACGCAGGCGCTCGCAGGCGGTGATCAAGCCCGTGATGTCGTCCTCTGTCGGCTCCGCGAACGTGAAGTACACGTCGTGGGAGATCCCCGCCCTCGTGCTGACGTCGTGGTCCCCGTGGGCCCCATGTGCACCGTGCTCGTTGTGGCTGGCGCAGGAGGCGAAGAGGGAGAGAAGGCAGGTAGCAAGGGCAACTTGGATTCGCATGGGGAACGTTGTACCCCATGGTGGCGCCCCAGTCACGCCGCCGCTTTCCTCAGGGACCTGCTTCTCGGCTGCGGGTCCCGCTAACGGTCGAGCCGCATCTGGGAGCTCTCGAGGACTCGCCAAGCTACGATGGCCCCGTACTCGTCCATATCCGCCACGTGCACGGCGAACAGAACGTCACGGTCATCGAAGGCAAAGGCGCGAACCAAGTAGGTCCGGCCGACGACCGCGACGGCCCTGTCTTGGAGGCCAGTCGCCTTCAGTGCGTCACGGAAAGCGGACTGTTGGGCGCGCTCGAACGAGCGGCGCTCGCTGTCGAATCCGGGCTTGTTGGGTTCGTAGGGGAGCTGTTCGAACTTGAAATTCAGCGCGAGCTCAACCTTGGCTCCCCCGCGCCCCACGGCCGACACGCGGTCGACGTCCTCCAGGTCGATGGAGCCAAGTTCGGCGACAACCCCGTTGATCCCTCCGCTGAACCCGGTCTCGAGCTTGGCGTAAGGCCCGCTTCCTTGAAAACCAAGGTAGAGGTGGGCGCTGTCGTACTTGCCAGTCAGCGGGGAGATTGCGGCGCTGTGGACGAATCCTTCTCCCAGCTCCGCCCAAGCGCCCAGATAGGGAAGGAGCCTGGCTACACCGCATCCGTCTTGACCCCGTAGGTGTCCGAAGCGGCTCTCAACCTCATCGGGTAGTTCATGGAACAGGAGCTTTCGCCCAGCGTCCTTCACCATCGCCAGCCGCTCTTGAAGTTGTTCGTCGCTGAGAAGAGTGAGGTCGTCTTCGGAGGCAGGAAGCTGCTCACGCAGCATCTTGGGCTTCCAGAGTGGGCGCGCGTTCGCAGTTGGCCAACGCTTGAGCTCCCGCCACGCAATGTTGCAACCGTTGGCGTCTACGCCCAGCACCTCGAGTGCGATGAGTAGGTCAAAGTCCGTTCTGCTTCGGATGCGAGCTAGGTAGCAGTGACCGACTTGGGGAATCCTGAGCCCATCCGCGCGGTTGAGGATCGGACCGCACTCCTCCTCAGTGAGGCCGCCAGACCGAAAGAGCTGGTCCACCTTGTCGGACCGGAGCTCGTAGATCGACCGATCGTCCTGCGAGTAGTCTGCCCAGCACAGGTCCCACTCGATCGAGTCTGCGAGCGAGAGGCCCCCTGGTAGGGCACCTGCCGCTGTTCCGACGGTGCGGAGGGAGCTACTTCCGAGGTCGATGCTCGTGTCGTAACCGCTGTTTGACCGGAGCTGCCCGCCCTCGAAGGAGATCTGCGGTGATCGATTGAAGTCGTGCACCCGTTCCGTGAAGGAGTAGTAGCTTCCGCCCCCGCGCATCCAGGGGAGGTTGAAGTCATGGCCATAGATGTTTCGTTCGAGGATCCGAACGACACCTGCGTTCCTTTCGTTAGCCAGCCACTCGAAGCCAGCCGATTCACTCTCCGGCACCCGAAGAGCACGATCGAGGAGCTCTGCCTTGAGCTGACGCATGCGAACAAGCGCTGCTGGAACGTCATCGAATTCAACGGTCGCTGGAGTGGTTTCCATCCCGGTCCGTGCAGAGGACGCGGCGATTCGCTCGCGCTCGATAGGGGGAAGGGGTCTCGCCACGACGGTCGGCGTGGCAGAGGGGTCGAAGGCGTCAGGGCTGAGGGGAGCCGCGAGCGCAGCGCTGTTCTCGATCTGCAGGCCTGCGGGCTCGTGGGTCAAGAACATCCACAGGCCGCTCGCCGCCAAGGCTGCGGCGGCCACCCAGCCGATGGTCAATACCGTGGAGGAGACTCCCACGGACCCAACCGCACGAACGGGCGTAGACGCGTCTGCCTGCACAAGTTTGATCAGGCCAGCTGCCCACGCGCTTCGGCCTCCGTGCTCCGCGTCGAGCTTGATCTTGAGCTGATCCAGGGCGCGCGACAGCTGGGATCGAACGGTGCTGGCAGGAACGCCCCGGCGAGCCCCTAGTTCCTTGGGGGACTTGCCCTCGTAGTAGACGCCAGCGACGACGCTTTTGTAGGGCTCGCTCAGCTCTAGCACCGCCTGCACCACACCGTGGTTCAATTCAAGCTGCTCGATGCTAAGCGCCGGAGTGGTAGCGACGGCTTCTGCCCTCGCCACGGTCTCTTCCCGGGCGCTCCGTCGATGTTGCATCCGGGCCTTTTCAGCCGCCCGGTTCCGCATCACGGCCGCGAACCACCCGCGCGGACTCGTCGTGATCGGCGGGCTCTTGAGGGCCGCCATCATCGTGTCCTGGGCCAGGTCGTGGGCGCTGGCCTCATCCCGCGTCAGGCTGCGAGCGAGCCGAAGCACAAAGGCCTCATGGCTCAAGAGGGCGTCGGGCGTTAGGGCGAATGGGGCGGTCATAGTGCGTCTCCAGCATAGATGGGGTCACCCTGGGAATGTCACGGCGCTGGGAGCGCTGCGCCAATCCTTGGGTTTCTGCCGGAAACGGCCCCTAGGGGCCTGGAGGCACGAAAAAGCCGCCACATGCCATCCCCTTCCACGCTGCAGAAGGGGGGGCAAGTGGCGGCTTCCCAGTGGCCGTTGTGCCGCTAGTTATCGTCGGATTCGTCGCCGGCGTCTTCGCTGGCGGCACCTTCGGTACCTGCGGTCACGTCCGGGGACTTGCGCTTCATCTTTTCGACTTCCTCGAGGGCTTCCTTCATGGGGTTGCTGCCGCCGCCGCGCTTGCGGTCGGGGCGGAGCTCGAGGCGGCCGGTGCCGATGGCCGGGGGCCAGACGTTGTCAGAGGTGTCGGCGTCGGCGGTTTCGCTGTGGGGGTCCAGGACGATCTTGGCGATGTCCTTGTCCGCGACGATCAGCTTCGTGATGGTCGTGCGGTTCGAGCGCCAGACTTCGGCGGGCACGCGGACTTCTTCCGTGGAGCCGTCGACGTAGTGGGCCTCGAGAATCACCGGCATCGGGAGGCCGCCTTGGTTCTCCAGCTCCACCGTGATGAAGCGGGTCTCGAGGGCGAGCATGGCACGCTCTTCGTCGCTGCGCTCCTCCATGAACTTCTCGTAGGTGCGCACGTCCTTGGGCGTCACGTCGAGGTAGT
>CALHGQ010000579.1 GCA_938030175.1 uncultured bacterium
TCGCCCGCCTCGGCGCCGGCTGAGAGGGCGCCCGCGATCCAAGCTTCGCTTTGCTCAAGGTAGCTCGTCACGGCTCCCTGGAGTTCCGGTGACAGGGTCTCTCGATCGGACGCGAGGGAGCCGCAAAGGCAGATCGCACCGCACGCCTCGGTGTTGGAGTAGAGCGCGATGAACGCCTGCAGTTTGCTCTTGCTCGTTCCCGATCCCTCATCGATGGCGACGAGCGCCTGCTGGAGCTCACCCGTGTACCGATCCATCATCGCCATGCCAAGGTCCGCCTTGGAGGGGAAGTGGTAGTGGATGCTCGCCGTGCGGATCCCCACGGCTTCCGCCAGATCCTTGTAGCTGAAGGCGTTGAAGCCGCGGTCTTGGACGAGGCGCTGGGCAGTGTCGAGCAGCTCGGTGGCGGTGTCTTTCCCTTTCATGGTCATGTTGGCTCCGGATCACAGGCGCTGGCGGAGCGGGCGTTCGGTCCAGGCGGCTCTCGAGTGAGGCCGCCCGGTCCGATTCTACGCCGCCGTCGGACGGGGCCCTCGACTTAGTTGCGTCCAGCCATCACTCCGCCGTCGACATCCCAGACCGAGCCCGTGACCCAGCCGGATCCCTCGGACAGCAGGTGGTCGATGGTGGCGGCGACATCGTCGACCTGCCCGATGCGGCCGATGGGGTGGAAGGAGTTGAATCCCTTCAGGGCCTCCTCGATTTCGGGGGGGTCGATGAAGGCGCCGTAGATGGGGGTGTGCACCACCGCGGGGGACACGCCGTTGACCCGGATCCCGCTGTCGGCGAGCTCCATCGCGAGGTGCTGGGTCATCGAGTGCAGTCCAGCCTTGGCCATCGAGTACGCGGAGGAGGGGGTGGCCTTCACCGCTTGCTTGGCCCACATCGAGCCGATGTTCACGATGGCGCCGCCGCCGTTCGCGGCCATGTTCTTAGCCACCGCCTGGGTGATGAAGAACGTCGAGCGGTTGAGGTCGTGGTACTTGTCGTAGTCCGCGCGATCGTGCTCTAGGAACGGCTTGGGGCTGAAGTAGCCGGCAGCGTTCACGAGGTACTGAAGGTGGTCCGGACGACTGCCTAGCTCGCCCACGAATCGCTCGACAGCTTCCGCGTCGTAGAGGTCGACCCCGGAGGCTTCCACCCTGCCCAGGGCTGAGAGCTCTTGCTTGGCCTGCGCGAGTCGTTCTGTGTCCCGCGCGACGAGGTGGACCCCGATTCCGCGGGCGAGGAGGCGCTTGGCGGTGGCCAGGCCCATCCCTGAGGATCCGCCGATGATGAGGGCTGTCTGTGTGTTGGGGTGACTCATGGTGAGAATGTGACCTTTCAGTAGGTAGGTGATTTGAGTGGATTCAATCGCCCTTCCCGGGCCCTCAGGGGGGCTGCGGGAGCGAGCGACGCCTTGGGTAGCGATCGGAGCTGACGGCTACCTATCTGTAGATAGGTTTAGCCCATCGGCTGGCCTTTGGGGAGCCAATCCCGGAGAAACTCGAATCGCCGAGCCTCCGTCCTGGCTGTGCTACGGTCGGCGACATGCTCGAGTTCACGCTGCTCCTGGCCGTTGGTTGCTTCGCTACGCCGCTCCAGGCCGAACCCGATGCGGCCCTGCCGCTGACCCACAGAATCGAGGAGGGACGGCACACCTTCACGGTGGCCGGGGAGGAGACCCCGTTTGCGGTCCTGCGCCTCGACGGCCGCGTCCCCTACGTCTGGCCTCTGCGTGGACCGGGGGGCGCCGAGGTGACTCGGGCGTTTCCCATGGAGAAGGGGCGGCCCCAAGAGGTGGACGATCACCCACACCACCGCTCTTTCTGGTTCACCCACGGTGCCGTGGATGGCCACGACTTCTGGCACGACCCGGAGTGTCGTATCGAGCTGGACGGTACGCCCGAGGTCACCTTGACCGAGGGCCTTCTGCAGACGCAAATCACGCTGCCGCTCGTTTGGAAGGCACCCGGCCGTCCCGCGCTTCTGTACGAGAAGCGCACCTACCGCTTTTCAGCCGGGAGGGACCTACGGCTCGTGCAATTCGAGTCCACCTTGACCGCCCCTTCCGCGGAGTCGGATCCGGACGGTGTGCTGATTGGCGATACCAAGGAAGGCACGTTCGGGATGCGCTTGCGCCCGGAGCTGCGCCTCAAGGGTCCTGTGGCAGCAGCGACGATCTTCAACTCCGAAGGACAGGTGGACGGCGACTGTTGGGGGCAGCGTGCCCAGTGGGTGACGTACGACGCGCCGCTCGTCGATCACCGCGTGAGCGTCACGCTGATGGACCACACGAAGAACCTTCGACATCCCACCTGGTGGCATGCGCGCGACTACGGCCTCGTGGCCGCGAACCCGTTTGGCGCGCATGGCCTTGGGGGTGCGGAGGCCGGCGCCGGTGACTACCGTCTGGAACCAGGCCGTTCGCTCACCCAGCGCTACCTCGTGGTTCTGGCGAAAGGCGAAGGAGATCGGGCAATGCCGCTTCCAGCGATCGCCGCAGTCTACCGGTGGTGGGTTCTGTTGCGCCGTGATGGGGCTGCGGCGCTTGGGCCCGTTCGATAGTCCTTCCAAGGAGCGGCTCGCTTCGATTCGGAGTAGGCTCTCATCACTCGTCCACGCGCGACGGTGTTCTCGCTGCGCTCACTCCTTTCATTCTCCGGGTCCCCATGATGCCACCGTCCAGCCGCCGCCAGTTTCTCCGTCAGAGCGCCGCGACTGCCGCGTTTGTCGCAGCGCCGTCCATTCGCGTC
This sequence comes from uncultured bacterium, assembly GCA_938030175.1. GTDB lineage: Bacteria > Planctomycetota > UBA1135 > UBA1135 > Saltatorellus. Next base: position 2,736 of record CALHGQ010000579.1, read on the forward strand.
GGGCAGAAGCGCTCCGACCTCCTGCGGGTGGGCGTTGCGGGTGTACGAGGGCGCGGCAACCATCTCTTGAACGGCTTTGAGGACCGCGAGGGCGTCGAGGTGGTCGCGCTGTGCGACGTGGACAGCGGCGTTCTCGCGACGAGGGCGGCGGAGCTCGGAAAGAAGAGCGGCCGAGAGATCGCCACGTTCACCGATCTGCGTGAGATGCTCGACAAAGGGCAGATTGATGCCGTTGGGATCGCAACGCCCAACCACCTTCACGCGCTGCACACGATCTGGTCCGTGGTGGCCGGCAAGGACGTCTACGTGGAAAAGCCGGTGTCCCACAACATCTGGGAGGGGCAGCAGATGGTGGCCGCCGCGAGGAAGCACGGCCGCATCGTGCAAAGCGGTACGCAGTCACGTTCGAGCCAAGCGCTCCGGGACGCGATCGCTTGGCTTGAGTCGGGCGCTATCGGTGCTCGCAAGCTGGGGTGGGGTACCTGCTTTAAGCCGCGCATGTCCATCGGCAAGGTCGATGGGCCCCAGCCGATTCCTGACGGGGTCGACTGGAAGCTCTACATGGGGCCGCGCGGCGAGCAAGCACTCGAGCGGCGGCAGCTGCACTACGACTGGCACTGGCAGGGGGCCACGGGCAATGGTGACCTCGGCAACCAAGGGGTGCACCAGATGGATCAGGCTCGCTGGGCGCTCGGCATGGGGGACATCGCGCCGGTGGCGGTTTCCATCGGTGGACGCTTCGGGTACGACGACGATGGCGATACGCCCAACACCATGGTCACGCTGTTTGACTACCAGCCTGCGCCTCTGATGTTCGAAGTGCGAGGGCTGCCGAAGAACGCGGCCGCCCGGGCGGATGGCGGCGAGTGGCGAAAGTCCATGGATCGGCGGCTCGGCGCCAGCGTCGGCGCCGTCATTCACGCGGAGGGGGGCCATCTGCTCTTTCCGAACTACTCGTCCGCCCGCGCCTACGACGACGCGGGAAAGGACGTCATGCGCTGGGACGGCGCCGACAACCACATCCAAAACTTCGTGGACGCGGTCCGCGAGCGCGACGAGAGCCTCATCAACGCCAGCATCGAAGACGGCCACGTGTCGGCTGCTCTGTGTCACATGGGCAACGACTCGTTGGCCCTCGGTGAGGCTTCGACGCGCGGCGAGATCGAACGCGTGCGCAAGGGCGGGTTCGTTGGCCACGGCGCGTTCGATCGACTGATGGCCCACCTCGATGCGAACGAGATCGACCTTGGCCAGACTCCGCTGACCTTCGGGGCGACGCTCCGGTTCGACGTTGCGAAGGGGGAGTACGTCGGCAACGAGGCGGCCGCCAAGCGAATGCGCGGAAGCTACGCACCGGGGTTCGAGATTCCCGATCTGTCCTAGCGCTTAGTGCGGCGAGCCGGGGCAAGCCTTTCGCGAACTGGCTCTTTGGGCCTAGCTCGGACGGCTCGCTACGCCTAAGAACCGACCGACCTTGCATTGGCTTCCTAGCGTGTCGCGGCGCTCCATCACGGCGTCCGCCGCAAGCCGGCCCACCGCCATGGACATCGTCATTCCGTGCCCGCCGAGTCCGGCGCACCAGTGGAGGCCCAAGACCCGTGGGTCGGCGCCGATGATCGGTCGGTCGTCGGGGCTCAGGTCGCGGAACCCGCGCCAGCCCCGAAGCCCCGTCAGGTTCACGCGGGGCAAGTGCTCCCTCGCGGCCGCCAGGGCCTGCGCCTTCACCGTTTCTGCAACGGCGTAGGCGGCGCGGCGTCCCTCCTGGTCGGAGCCTGCGCGGTGCTCGTCGAGGTCCGTTGCTGAGAACGCCCAGCCCGTCGCACCGTGCTGGCCCGTGTCAGGCCGCACGTAGAACCCGGTGGCGTCGTCCCAAACGATCGGGGCGTCTACCGGAGCCTGTGGGTCGGGGGAGGTGACCCACATGTGCCGCCTTGTGGTTCGCAAAGGAAGCGGCGCGCCCATGGCCTCGCCGATGGGTCCGGACCATGCGCCTGCGGCGACCAGCACCGCGTCGAAGGGCGCGCAGCCGCCGTCGAGTTCGACGCCGACGATCCGGCCGTCCACGGTCCGGGGGACCGCGTCGCCCGTGGACCTTTGGATGCGTACGCCGCGCCGGAGCGCACCGCGCGCCAGCGCTGCCAGCAGGCGATCGCCGTGGATCCGCCCGCCCGCGGCGAGGTGTAGGATGCGCTTACCGTGGGGCGCAAAATGCGGCGCCACCCGATGGAGCTCCTTTCGCGACGACTCCCTCGCTGCACCCGCGCTGAGGTGACGTTCGATCCACGGGGAGTCCTGGTCCGCCTCCGTCAGGACGAAGAGCCCGCGGTGGTCTGCAAGGTCAGCCGTAGCGGACAGTCCCACGCTTGTCGGATCGTGCAGGATCCGCGCCGTCGCGAGTGCTAACGCCTCGGTGACGGGGTCGTCGATGGCGGTGCGCAGGATCTCGGCGCTACGGCCGGACGAGTGCGCGTTGTGCCGAGGCTCGCGCTCGAACAGCGTCACCTCCACGTCCTCCTCCGCGCCCAAGAAGAACGCTGTGGCGAGGCCGCCGATTCCGCCGCCGATGATGGCGACATGCTTGGCTCCAGACACGGTCACTTCAGCGGCCTAGACTTCGTTCGATGCCGTTGCGCCGGAGGTCGAAGACCTGGGCAAAGGCGGTGACCACCAGAGCGTGGGAGATCGCTCCCGAATGCACGGCCTCGATCGCCTCGGCCTGGGTCATCGTGGTGACCACGATGTCCTCGCCTGCGTCGAGCTCCTGGGTTTCGTCGAGGGCGGCACCTTCGGCGAGGAAGTGATGGCAGTGATTGTCGAGGAAGGCCGGGTTGGGCGCGACCGCCTGCAGGGCCGTCCACTTGGTCGCGACATAACCCGTCTCTTCTCGCAGCTCTCGCTTGGCGGCCACGAGCGGCTCCTCGCCCGGGTCGATCATGCCTCCGGGGATCTCGATCGTGTTGCCTCCGCTGCCGAAGCGGTGCTGCTTGACGATGACGATTTCCTGCGAGTCTTTCGTGAGCGCGATGACGTTGACCCAGTCCGGCGTTTCGAGCACGACTCGTTCCATGCGCTGCCCCGTCCGCGGATTCTCAAGGTCGTCGAATCGAGACCGGAAGATGCGGTATTCAGCGCCGATGCGGCTGCCATGCCGCGGCCAGGGGCGCGGCGTGGATGCCGGATCGGTCGAGTCGGAGGGCTCGCTCATGGGGGAACGGTAGGCCACCCGGGCTCCATTTGCCACCCGTCCACCGCGGTGCGTTGGAAGGTCCGTAGATCGGCGTCGATTTCCCCTTCGATTCCGCTCCTTCCGGGGGAGGGAAACTACCCTCATCGCCCCCCATGGCAGACCACTCCCCACCTTCCGGGCCCGCTCAGCCGCCGAACGGCGACGCCCTTCGCGACGGATCCGCCCGCGACGAAGTGAAGCGCGGCCTGATCGCGCTCGGTGCGGTCCAGCTGTGCTTTGGGCTCTTCCCGGTCTTCGGCGGGCTCGCCATGGATCCCGTGGCGGGCTTTGCGCCGTTCGCCGTGGCGTGCTGGCGCATCGGCATCGGTTCAGCGGTGCTTCTGCCCCTTTCGCTCGTGCTCTTTGGCCGACGCGCCCTTCCACATCGCGCGGATCTCCTGCCGCTTGCGTTCTTTGCGTTCCTTGGCATCGTGCTGAACCAGGGGCTCTTCCTGGTAGGGCTCCAGCGCTCCACCCCGATGAACGCGGGGCTCGTCATCTGCTTGATCCCCGTCTTCGCTTACTCGGTCGCGGTACTAGGGAAGCGCGAGGCATTCCATCCGCGGCGCGCCTTGGGCGTGGTCGTCGCGTTGGCAGGGGCCATTCCTCTCTTCGTGGCCCGCGGCGCGGACCTCGGCGCGGAGCATGCGTTCGGCAACCTCCTCATGGCGGGCAACGCGCTCTGCTATGCGGTTTACCTCGTGTACAGCAAGCCGCTGCTCAAGCGCATGCCCCCCCTCGTGCTCGTGGCGTGGGTGTACGTCCTGTCCCTCCCTTGGCTGCCGCTGTTCGCATGGGGTAACGAGCTCGCGCCACGGGCGGCGTCGACCGGAGCCTGGTGGTCCCTGGTCTACGTCATCGTCTTTCCGACCATCCTCGCCTACGCGTTGAACACCTATGCGCTGGCACGGGTCGAGGCTTCGACCACGGCCTTCTTCGTCTTCGCGCAGCCGGTCATCACCGCGCTGGCTGCCTGGGCGCTCCTGCGGGAGGTGCCTACGCCGGCGCTTGGCCTCGCGGCCATCGGCCTTTTCATCGGGATGGCGCTTGTCGTCAAGCGGGCTGGGCCCCGACCCTCGGTTCCTTCTAACACGCGCGCCTTCAAAACTAGCTAAGTGACTCGGCAGCACCGGCTGCCACGACGCCTGATTCAACATGGATACCCCCAGCATCCCCGACTTTCCTCACTTCGTTCACGAGACGATCACGCGCTGGTCCGACGAAGACCGCCAAGGTGTTCTGAACAACGCCGTGTACATGACGCTCTTCGAGGAAGCACGACTTGGGTTCAGTCGCATGACCGAAGCGCTCCAAGACGGGAACTTCCCCTTCCTTCTGGCCCAGACGAACGTGCGCTTCCTGAGGCCTGGCCGCGGCGGCGCAACGGTGCGCGTCGAAGTCTCGACGACGGAGGTCGGCAAGTCGTCGTTCAAGCAGGCGTACCGGGTCCGTCCGGAAGGGGGGGACCCCTGGGCTGAGGCCGAGGCGGTGCTTGTGTGCTACGACCCTAAGACCATGGAAAGCTGCCCGATCCCGGGGGACCTGCGCGAGGCGCTCACGGCCCTCATGGGGGACTGAATCGGGTCGCGGGGGGAGCCTCCCGTGCGCTCAACGGAGATCCGGAACGGGATTTGCAAATCCCCTGCATGCTAGGGAGTCCCGCGCTATCGCCCTAGCGCAGGATGTTCCCGGTGCCTCGGCGTGCGAATGCGCACGGTTGTCGCACACGTATCCAGACTCGCGAAGGAGATTCTCCCATGGCCCGAGGCTTCGCCCTTTTCGTTTTTGCCTGCGCCCTCTGGTCTCCCTCGTGCGGCGAGACGACGGTGGATCTGTTCCGCCGCAACGCCGACGGTCCGCCACTCTCGGTCACCTACCTCATGGAAGGGGGCGGAGCGGACGAGCTGCAGTCTCTCTTCCTGACGGTGCGCGATGTCCGACTGCTGCGCGAAGAGGACGTGGCCGATGGCCTCGACGGCGTCGGCTCGCTGCCCGAGCCCGTGGCCGTTGAGCTCCTTGGCCTTGAGGGCCGAGCCAGGCTCCTGACGACGCGCTACTACGGCGACGGCGTCTTCACCCACGTGCGGCTTGACCTGGGGGCCGAGCCCGTGGGGGCGGTGGGCCACGATGGTCAAGAGATCATATGGACACCCGCAGGCACGTCCTCGCAGCTGGTCGAGCTGCCTTCGCCGTTCGTCGTCGACCGCGATGGCTCGTTGAACCACTCGCTGGTGCTGCACATGAGCCCCGACGAGTCCATCGTCCGGGTTGAGGATGTTTCCGGCGGAGTCGTTCATCGCTTCCAACCGGTCGTGCGTGCCCGTGTGCTGACGGGGACCGAGACCGTCCCAGCGGACGACTACTGGGGTGGGCTAGTCGCGGCATCGGAGGACTATCGACGCCTAGAGGTGGCGTCCGATGTGGAGCGGACCTCCGGAGACCGTGCCGCGGTCGCGTCGGTTCTCGTGACGTCTGCGACGCTTCTGCTGCAGCCCAACGGCGTGCCTGTGACGAGCCTGCCGGGCCTCTCGTCGATCCCTGAGCTACTGGACGCGCGCTTTTGGGTTCGCGGTGACTACGCCCGGAGCGCTCACTCCTATCTTCCCGAGCTGCGTGCCGGTAGCGTGCTCCTCGATAGCCTGATGCCCGCGAATGGCAGCGACGCGGCCGTTGTCACCGAGGTACGCGTCGTTGGAGTGGAGCCGGACGGCGTGTTCGTGGTTCGGCTGCTCGAGGTGGAGCGCGGCGTGGAGGAGGTCGGAGGGGCCCTTGAGCTGATCGATGACCCGCTGGAGTGGCGGGTGCGCCTTGGGCCGTCGGCCGCCGTGATCAATGCCTCGGGGTTTCTCAGCAGCCGCGCTGACGTTCGGGTCGGCATGCGGGTGAAGCTTCACTTTCCGAGCTTTGTCACCGAGCCGTTCGAAGCGCTTCGTGCCGTTTCCCAGGGCCGCGCCGAGCACCACGGACACATTGCGGAGCGGCAGTCCCTCGACAGCGTCGCGAGCTTGCGACTTGGCCCAAGGGCGGCAGCGATCGCGTCCGGGCTTGTCGCCACCGAGGAGACGCTCGTGGAGGTGGAGGCGAATAGCCTCTTCGCTACGGTCGACGTGCAGGGCGCACCTTTGGTGCTTGTCCGGGCGCTCCTGCCCGGCGTTCGGACCGTGGTCCGGGGCCGCATCACGGGTCCCGCCGACAACCCAAAGATCGAGTCTGGAGCGATCACCGTACGGCCCGGCCGCTTCCGCGGTTTCGTTTCCGCGGCGTCCGAGTCGAGTGGCACCTTCGACGCCACGGTGGACTCGATCGATGCTCCCTTTGGCGGGGAGACGAGCTCGCCGCCCTTCACGGTGAGGATCTCTTCGAGCGCGGTGTTCGAGGGGGACGCCTTGACCCGAGCCGAGTTCTTTGCGCTCTTCGACTCACTTAGCGTCGGCGAACGATTGAGCGTGACGGTCGCCGGGCTGGCCTCGGGGGAGCCTAACGAAGTGGACGCGTATCAGATTCGCGTGCGCGCCGAGTGAAGTGGGTGGTGCCAATGACTAGGAAGAAACCGCCGGGCTCTGCACGGAGCAGCCCCCAGCGGTCCTTGGGGCGCCGAGCCAGTGGCCTGCCCGGCGCCGCGCTACGGCGATTCACCTAGTTGGCGAATCAGTCGCTGAACTAGTCCACGAAGAGCCCGACGTGGATGCTCGCGAAGGACGGGCGTCCCCAGCGGAACACCTGCGTGTTGCGGTTCACTGCGTTGACGAGGTCGATCGCATTGTTGTAGCTCACGTTGTTGGTGTTGGGGTGCAGGCTCCAGTGCTTGTTGCCCTTGGTGCCCACGCCGTACATGAAGTGCCTTTCCTCGAGGGCTGGGTTGCAGGCAACGGGGGTGGATGGCTCAACGACGGCCTGGTAGTGAATCAGCGTCTGTCGCTCCGGGTACTGCCCTGCGGGCAGCGCCCATTGGCCTACGACCTGGAGGTTGAGACCTGCGGGCACGGTGGGTCCCACAGCGATCGGGCTGAATACCGTGGTCTGTCCGGCGCAGATGCCAGCGAGTCGCGTTTCCTGGGTGTACCAGGGCATCGATCCGAAGGGGCCCAGGCATGGGCAACCGCGGAAGATGGACTCGATAGTCGTCTGCCGGATTTCCTGCTCGCTGTAGCAGCGCTCGAACGGCGTGGTCGAGAAACGCATGTCGTCGCCTTCAAGCGTTCCCTGGGGCTCCGTGCCCTGTGCTGCCCCGACGTTGAACGCCTGGGGAGCCACCAGGTAGTAGTTGCGATCAGGGTGGCTCAGCGGGCCCATGGCAGGACGATCACTGAGCGCGCCGTGGGCAATGCAGCCCGGTAGATGCTGAAGGGAGAGCGAAACGTCGTAGCCGCCCTGCCCGTCACAGGCGTAGTCGATGTGTCCCACGAAGTGCACGCGGTCGAAGAGCGCGATGCTGGGCGGGACCTGAGCATCGTTCGGAATGAACGTGCTTTGGGAGATGCGGAAGTCCCCGTTGACGATGAACCTCCACACTTGGAGGCTGCGGTTGGTGGTGGTCAGGTGCCCGAACGTACGTGCGTACTTCGCGATCAAGCGTCCCTCCCACTCGACGGTTTGCCCGAAGCCGAAGTCCACGCCGAACCTCGCTTGGTAGCGGGCCGTATCGCAGTTGATGAAGTTGGGCGCCGAGATCTCGAGCCGGCCTGGCTCGCGAATCTCAGGGTCACAGGCGCGGATAGAGAGCCACTGGGCGTCTGAGTCCCAGGCTGGGAAGTCCGGAATGTCCGGCGACACGAAGTCGCAGCAGTCCCCGGTGAAGAGACTGTCGTCGCCGACGATGCAGTTCTGGGCCGATGCGCCCGACGAAAGAGCAATATAGAAGCCGATGGAAGCGGCAAGAGTCAGATTGCGTATCACGATTCCTCCTGAAGTGGATGGGGTCGAAGTGAGAAGCCGAGGCTAGTCCTAATTAGGGGTTTCGTGCGACAGGAATATGCCTAGTGAAGTGGTCTCAAATCCGGGAAAGTGAATGATTGATGTGTGTCGATCGTTCGCTCTTCGGTGGTTAGTCAATGCTGGATGGCGTGTTAGGTTCGCAGTCTCGCTAGTGGGAAACGGAATGCGCAACCTGGGAAACTACCCTGGGCCCTAAGCTCGACAAATTGCCTCCAATTTTTTGGGCTAACGTGGGCCCTTTCGTCTGTGAGAGGCGTTTGAGGGCAGCTCGCCGCGCTTGAGCAGGGCCGGATCGTTCGCCGGGCAGGCCGTTACGAACTGAAGCACTTTCACTAACGGAGGGGGAGAAGCTACTTCCTCCACGCGCTTGAAATGCGTGTCTCGGAAATGGGAAATCGGTGCCCGGCGGTTTTCTGGGTAACGTTACTAGTGGCAACCCGTGTTGAGGGCCTTCTTGGTGCGTTTGATAAGGGGAAGTAGTTGCAATACTGGGAGTCCTCCTTCGGGCTCGCGAGCCAGTAGGTGGTCCTAGTCGGGGTGAGTTGTTCATCGCTCTTCCTATGACCGTCGCGGGGCCCGTTTCTGGACGTGGAGATCAGGCCTGCCCGTCAAGCGGGGGGCGCCCGGTGCTTCATCGAGAGAGCTCAGTCCCAGCCAAGGGCCCCGCAGGAGCCGCAGATCGGGCCCTGGCCCTTCGATATTCATGCGCGAAGAGTAGGGTTGAGATGGCCGCGTTGGCTCCGCGGCTGCTCTCTGTCCCTCTCTCTCTAACTGCGTGCCCCCTCGGGGACGCAGGAGTTCATTCCATGCAATTCGAATTCGTGAGACGCGCCGCAACGGCGGCTCTCTCCTGTGCTGCCCTGATCGGCTCCTCGGCTGCCCAAGGCGCGGACGACTGCGCGAACGCCCAGGTGATCACCGGTACCGGCGACTGGAACTTCTTGCTCTTCACGGCGACGACGGACGGGTCCCCCGACGGCGTGTGCGATTTCTTCGGCCAGCAGCAGATCGAGAACGACGTCTGGTTCGAGTGGACCGCAACGGTCTCCGGCTCCATCGCCCTTGATACCTGCGTGACGTCGACGGTCGACACGAAGGTGGCTGTCTACGCAGGAACAAGCTGCAGCGGATCGCCGATCGCGTGTAACGACGACGCGGACTGCGGGCTGCAGTCACGGTTGAGCTTCCCCGCGACGGCCGGTCAGGCCTACCTCATTCGCGTAGGGACGTACCCGGGCGCCGCCGTTGGCGGTGGTCAGATCCATGTGGTCGAGCCAGGCGGGGGCGCCGGGACCGGTGCTGACGACTGTGCGAACGCCGAGCCGATCTCAGGCACCGGAACATTTGCGTTCGATAACAGCAGCGCGACAACCGACGGCTTGGCCGACGGCGCCTGCGACTTCTTCGGGCAGACTCAGATCGACAGCGACATCTGGTTCGCTTGGACCGCCACGTCCGATGACTCTTTCACGCTGCAGACCTGTGGGCAGACGGGAGTGGACACGAAGATCGCGGTTTACGACGGCACTTCATGCCCCGCGACGGCTCCGATCGCCTGTAACGATGACGCTTGCGCCCTGCAGAGCTCGGTGAACTTCCAGGCTTCGGTGGGGGCGACGTACCTCGTACGCATCGGCACCTTCCCCGGGGCGGCAGCGGGCATGGGAACGTTTTCGATCGACGCGGGGGGCGGTGGCTCCTGTGCGAATCCCGCCTCGGGCGCGGACGTCATCATCGGTGAGTTGATCGGCGTGGAGAGCTACGGTGGACTCGGTAACCAGAGCTCCTTTGCGATCGGCACCACCTCGTGCAACGTGGGTTCTGACGAGCTTCTCTGGATCGCTAGCACCAACGAGCACCCGGTGATCAGCCAGAACATCTACCGACTTGAGAACGGGCGCTTCGAGCAGATCGGCATGGGGTGGCTCAAGCACGGCTTCACGGCGCTGCAGGGCAGCGTTTGCTGCACGTGCATCTCGTCCGGGACGGGGTCGCGCCTCGGCGTTGGCTGCTCGGACCCATACTCTGCTTCGTTGAACGGCCAGCAGGGGAGCCTGGGGCCGCGCTCTGAGGTGAACGCCTACGACGGTACGTTCCCGTACCCGTTCAACATCGGCTTCAACCAGACGGGCGATCGCGTGTACAAGCGCATCCAAGTGGAGAACAGTGACATCGATCCAGGCCAGCGTCCCAGCGCGCTTTACTTTGGGGAAGGCCACTACGTGACCCCCGATGACGCCCAAGCGGGCAACGGGTTCAACAACGCTTCCTATCGGGCTATGTCCGTGACGGGCGCGCTGAACGGCGGCTTTGGGATGACCATGACGGGCGCGACCGTCCGGACCGAGCCGGCGATTCAGGCTTGGAAGGACACCGACCCGACGGTGAACCTTCAGGACGTCGCGATTCCCGGTGAGGGCCTCTTCAAGGTGGCTTCCAATGCCTACGACAACGGCGATGGGACGTGGCGCTACGAGTACGCGATCCACAACTTGAACAGCGACTTCTCAGGTCGTGCCTTCAGCGTGTTCATCGGCAGCGGCGTGAACGTGACCGGCGCCGGGATGAGCTTCCCCGCCTACCACTCGGGCGAGCCCTACTCGAACCTCCCCTGGACCACGGCGGTTACGGGGACATCGGTCTCCTGGTCCAGTGAGCTGTTCCTCCAGGACCCCAACGCGAACGCGCTTCGCTGGGGCACCGTTTACAGCTTCTGGTTCACGGCTAACACCGCGCCAGAGACCCGTACGGCGTCGCTCGGGCTGTTCAAGCCGGGCAACCCCGGCACTCAGAGCATGGACGTGATCGCGCCCATGGATGGTAGCGGCGGACCGACGGTGACGAACTACTGCAGCGCCAACGCGAACTCGACGGGCACTTCGACGTCGATCAGCGCGACCAACATCGACCTCGTCGGTCGGACGATGGATCTTGACGCGGTGAACATGCCGACCAACGCGTTCGGCTTCTTCATCACCTCGACGACCCAGGCCTTCGTGCCCAACGCAGGCGGAAGCGCCGGCAACCTCTGTGTGGGCGGTGACATCGGACGCGGCGTCGGCGCCGGTATTTTGACGACGGGCTCGACTGGGTCCTTCGGCACGCTGGTGGACCTCGACGTGATCCCAACTCCGTTCGGTACGACGTCCGTGATGGCGGGTGAGACCCGGAACTTCCAGGCTTGGCACCGCGATGCCCTCGCCGGCGTTCCGACCTCGAACTTCTCCGACGGGGTGGCGGTTTCGTTCCCCTAGGAGTCGGTCGCGCATAGCTGAATCCGCGTAGCACGCGCCCCATTCCGGTGGGCTGCGTTGCCCCAAGGCCCCGGCGACTACTGTGGAAAAGGAAGCGGCGCCCGGCCTTGAGAGGCCGGGCGCCGTAGCTACTCTCCGGCGTTCGGAGAGAAAGAGTCCAGCGCTAGTCTTGTCCCTTTGGACGGGGCTAGCGCTGGACTCTTTTCTGTCGCGACCTTAGCTCTTGGACGCCGCGAGCTCTCGGGCCTGCTCGATCCAGCGATCGCGCCCGACGCGGTCCGCGAAGTGCTTCAGGTCGTTGGAAAGGGCTTCGATCTCATCGACGCCGAGCGCGGCGACTTGCTCGAAGGTGTAGAGACCCTTCTCATTGAGAATGCCCTCGATCACCTTGCCGATGCCGCGGATCTGCTGGAGGTCGTCGGGTTCCATGACCTCTTCATACTCGGGCTCTGTGATCTCTGCGATCTCTGCGAGGTCCTCGATGATCGACTGCACCTCGCGGTTGTCTTGGCCCTCCTCCAAGCGCTCGATGCGCTCCTCGTTGATGCAGCTGACGCGAAGCAGCTCCATGGCCTCTTCGACGCGCTCGATGCGATCCGTTTCACCGGTGTCCAGGCCGAGCCTTTCCACTTCGCTCCTGACATCGCTGACGCGGTGGTCGACGCGCATGACGAGGTCGGTGACCTGATTGATGCGCTCGTCGAGCGTCTCACCGGTCAGAACGTCCGACGGTCGCGTCATGTACTCAAGCACTTGCTGCTCGAAGCGCTCGAGTTCGTCCGTCGCCACCATCCCTTGGGTGGCCTCGCTGACCTGGGCCTCGACGTCGCTCACACGGCCCTCGAAGGCCGCAACGCGCTTCGCTGTCTCGTCGGTCTTGGAGCTGATCTCTTGCATGTGCTCTCGCACATGGCTGACCTGCTCGGCGAGGCCGTCGATTCGGCTGTCGTCCTGGGGCGCCGACGCGATGTCCATGACCTGGCGCTCGAACTCTTCGAAGCGCTCGGTATCGATAGCGTTGGCGACCGCTGCCTTGTGCTCCTGCTCCAGTCGCTCAAGGTCCTCTTGGCTCACGGAGCCTTGGACCACTTCACCGACTCGGGCTTCGACGCCGTCGACGCGGGCCTCGAAGCCAACGACGCGGCCTTCGACTTCTCCGACCTTCGAGTCGACCTGGCTAACGTGCTCGTTGACAGCGCTCAGCTGGTCCTCGACGCCGCGGATACGGCTGTCGTCGTCAGGCGTAGAAGCGATGTCCATGACCTGGCGCTCGACTTCCTCGAAGCGTTCCATGTCGACCGCGCGCTCGAGGTCGCTCATGCGCTGCTCTTCGATGCGCTGGAGGTCGCTCGCTTGGACGGCGCCAGCTTCAAGCTGCCCGACCTTGGACTCGACGCCGCTGACCCAGGTTTCGATGCCGCCGAAGCGTGCGTCGATGCCCTCGACCTGCTCGCTGACCTCTGCCATCTGATCGCCCACGGCGCTCAGCTTGTCTTCGACGCCGCGGATGCGGCTGTCGTCG
>CALHGQ010000580.1 GCA_938030175.1 uncultured bacterium
ATCACGCGGTAAGCGCCGATTCGTTCGCCGGCTTCAAGCTTGATCATCAGGGTGCCTCGGACGAGGTGAGTGAGCAGTTCTGGGGTAGAGGGTCAGGGCTTGGTCGCTCTGGGGGAGCGACGAGAGCTCTGGGCGCTCTGGGGGAGGTCGGGGACGGGTGCTTTCGCACCGTGTTCATCGAGCGAAAGGCGTTTCGGATTGAGGAAAACCGACGTGGCATTGCTTTCCTTCTCCGCACTTGGCGGCCTTGCCAGGGCAATTTCTGGCGTGAAAGAGTTGAATGTGGGATTCGGATTTGGTCCGAATCGCCCTTACCCAGCCCTTGCAGTGGCTGTGGCGGCCTCGACCTCGTCAATCGGCTGCTCGACCATTTGGGAGTTCGATCCTGTGTCTAAAATTTGTCGAACCCCATGAACGACGGTTCCGGTGCCGATCCAGCGGTCCTCCGCATGGGGAACTCGCCGCCACGCACGGCCGCGCTCGTCGATCACCCCGAGGTCCTGGTCCCAGATGTTTCTGACCACGTAGAGGAATCTTCCCGCGCTGCCGCGCTCGCTGTAGCGGACGACGGAGCCGACGACCTCTGAGCCCTCCTTGACGATCCACGCCCGAGAGACGGGGATCGAGTGCAGGACGGCGCGATCGAGGCCCACCGGCTGGCTGGTCGTGGTCGTCACGCAGCCGCTGAGGACGAGGAGTGTCGCCGCACCCAAGAGGCGCGGGAGTCCCAGGGCGGGCCGACGCACCGGCCCGGGCGATGAGAATGAGAGTGAGGACAAGGCTGGGATGGGGCAGGGCGGGGAGAAATTGGCCGCATTGCAAGCTGCAACGGCGACTGGTTGCCCGGAGGACATGCCATCGGCGGTACCATCCCGGCGATGAACGCCGAAGGACTGGAAAAGACGCGCAGAGCCGGAAAGATTGCTGCGCAGTGCCGTGAGTGGGCCCGAGGGGCGATCAAGCCGGGGGTCCGCCTCCGCGAGATCCTCGAGACCATCGAGGAGACGATCCGCCAGGAGGGGGGGCAGCCAGCCTTCCCGTCCCAGACGTCGCGCAACGAATGCGCCGCTCACTACTGCTCGAGCCCCGACGACGAGACCGTCTATGAGGAGGGGGATGTTGTAAAAGTCGACATGGGGGTCCACATCGACGGCTGGATTGCGGACACGGCCTGCACCGTTGATCTCTCAGAGTCGAAGCAGAACGAGCCGCTGATCAAGGCCTCGGCGGATGCGCTGGCCGCTGCCATTGGGCTGGTCGAGCCGGGTCGTGCGGTGGCCGAGATCGGTGCGGCGGTCGAGCGAACGATCACCAAGGCTGGCTTCGAGCCGGTTCGCAATCTCACGGGTCACGGCCTGGACCAGTGGAAGGTCCACTGCGCCCCGCAGATTCCCAACTACGGCGAGCGAACCACGGCGAAGTTGGCGGAGGGCATGGTCATTGCCATTGAGCCGTTCGCCTGCACGGGTCGGGGCCTCATTCATGAAGCCGGCCGGGCCGAGGTTTTTATGCTGGTGCGTCCGCCGCGCAAGGCCAAGGGCATCGACAAGGAAGTGCTGCGGGCGATGCAGTCTTGGAACGGCTTGCCGATCGCGCGTCGGTACTTCCAGCACCTGCCCACGGACGCTGTGGAGGACACGATCTCGAAGCTAGCTCGCCAGGGCGTTCTGGTGCGTTACCCACCTCTCGTGGAGAAAGAGGGCGTGCTTGTCGCCCAGACGGAGCACACGCTCTACATCGGTCCTGATGGAGTCGAGGTCATCACGGCCTAGGCCTAACCGGGGCCCCTCAAGCAACGCAGTCAGGGCTTCGAGGGGCGCTGCCCGATAGTGCGGCCTTCTTCAACGGGCTGCTAGGAGCGTCTCGCGGAGTCACAAGCCCCGGGAGCGAAGCCTGGACTTCCATCCAGCGTCGACTCGGGTCTAGAAGATCGGGACGGACGCGCCGTCGGTGAAGTTCGACCCTGCGGTCGGGTTCGCGTCGCGGAACCAGGCCTGGAAGTACCAGCGCTCTCCGAACGTTGGGATGATGGGGCCGTTGGGTCCATCAAAGCTGCTCGGGTCCAACGTGATCGTGGCCGAACCGAACAGGCCGGTGTTGAACACCTCGCCCGGGTCGTCCAGGCGGACGACGGCGGGGCCGGTCACGCAGAGATTGCCCAGGGATCCGCCGGGGGTCATGACAAAGCCGTCTTGGTTCGCTGCGATGAACATCCCGAAGGCGTTCTGGGGCATGTCGATCGCGGTGAGGGTCAAGGCCTGGAGCTCCGAGACGTTGCTGCCCCGCATTTCGATCTTGGCGCCGGATCCTGTGCTGTTGGGTACAGCGGGGCCGCAGTAGTTCGTTCCGATCTGGTTCGAGCTTCTCCAAACGACGCTGCGCCGTTCGCCCGAGTCGGCGATGAAGGCGCCGCCGACCACCGTGCCATCGAGGGACACAGAGGTCGCAAACGATCGACTCGTCGGGGCAGCCAGCTCCACGAAGCTTGTGCCGCTACTCCACCTGAAGGCGCGCCTGTCAAGGCCGGCGCCGCCCATGGCGCCCACAAGGACTGAGCCGTCGAAGCTTGCGCCGTAAAGCGAGAGCTCCATGTTGGGCTGATCGAACTGGAAGCTCGCCGCGGGGGTCCAGGTGAAGATGGCGGCTTCGTCCGTGAACACGCTGAAACTCACAAGGCCGTATACGCGGTTGCCATCCCGGCTGATGCGGACTTGGCTGGGCTCGCCGGTGCTCGGGTCGTCAATGATGTAGCCCGTGGCCTGGGACCAATAGAAGATGCCGAAGTCGTTGAAGGTGGGCAGGCTGACGCGCCCGACGATGGCCGACCCGTCGCCCGAGATGCTCTCGGGGGAGATCGTGAGGCCGCCGAAGAGCGGCAGCTCGACCGAGCCGGTCGCTGCTGTCCAAACGAAGTAGCGAGCGAACGAACCCACGGGATCAAAGGTTCGTCCCAGGACGGTCGACCCGTCGTCGCTGAGCGCGATAACCGTGGAGTATGAGTCGCCGAACGTTGGGTGGATGTCGGTCAGCGTTCCGGCTGCGTCCCAGACGCAGGCGTGGAAGTTGGTGGTGCCGTCGCTGTAGACTCCGGCAGCGACCGAGCCGTCGCCGCTGATCTGGAATGCTTCGGAGATGGCTCCGGCCGCGGGTGTGAGCTCGGTCACGGTTCCCGAAGCGTCCCAGCGGAGCGCCCTCGGGTCGATGAATCCGCTGTCGTTCACGGACGCGTAGCCGACGACGACCGAGCCGTCGTGGCTAGCAGCGTTCGCGAAGCCAATGGGCGACGCTGGGTTGATCAAGGTCTCGATGCCCCCGGCCGAGGTCCATCGGTGGGGCTCGATCACCAGGTCACCGGAGATGAACTGGCCGTAGCCCACCTCTCCGTCCCCAGTGATCAGGAAACCCACGGGGTCTTGGGCGCCGATGTCTTCGAACTGGCCGAAGGCGGGCGCTGCGAGGGAAGCGGCCAGTGCGAGCGGCAGCGCAGCGAGTGGTTTGCGTTGGGAATTTTGCATGCCCCGAATGTACGTGACGGAGGGCGTTCCCGGAAGTCTGCCCCCTGACGGGTCAGTCCCAGGGGACAATGCAAGGGGCGCTGGTGCGACGCTAGAGCCCGCAGTGGCCTGTCGTCCTCGAGTGTCTGCCTCTGGGCAGGGGCTCGCTAGTGGAACTGAATCGCGATGATCGTGGTGAGGTTGGAGGCCACCTCGTAGTTGCGCGAATCGCGGTACCACGCGCGGAAGCTCCAGGTCTCGCCCGCCTGGATCGGCAGGTTGTCCAGATCGTTCGGCGCCGCCGTGAGATCGACCGGGAGCGTGAAGCGCCCCGCCTCGTTGGTCTCCTGCAGAACGGACTGTCGCACGATCGCGCTTTGGGATGACCCAACGCACATGGGGCTCTCGCCCCACGCGGGGACGTCCGGTGAGCCGTACGTACTGGAGTGCATGATGAACCCCAGGGAGCCCGGGGGCAGGAGATCCGCCTGCATCTCTAGTTCGTTACCGCTGACCGCGTTCGATCCCGTGGCGTAGATGGCTCCCTGGCACTGGATGGAGTTGAGTCCCAGCGTGTCACAGTACGCGTTCGTCGCGAGGCTCCCGTCGTAGCGCGCGATCCACGCGTCGCGTCCGCCGTAGCTGTTGGTTCCCAGTCGCCCGGTCGTGAAGCCGGTCACGATGAACCCGCCGATGCCATCCGACAGGACATCACGTCCGTTGTCCTGCTTATGGGTTCCGTCCTGGCGGATCCAGCTCTGGTTGCCAGCGCTGTCGTACCGGGCGAGCCAGAAGTCCTGATCCTCGTTGAACAGCACCTGGTCGCCGCCCACGTTGCCTTGGCTCCATCCAATGACGAAGGCGCCACCGGTGGCGTCGTGGGCGATGCCGCACGCTGCCTCTTCGGCGTACGTGCCGAACTGACGGATCCAGAGCTGGTCGCCGCGCGCGCTGTAGCGCGCGACCCAGATGTCCGAGCCGCCCGCGCTGTCTGATGCGAGGCTTCCGAACGTGCGCCCGCTGAGGTACACGCCGCCCTCGCCGTCGGGTGCAGCCGCTTTGACGAAGTCGCCCCACTTCGTTCCGATCTGGCGGATCCAGTGCCTTTCTCCGCGACTGTTGTAGCGTGCAATCCAGACGTCCATGTCGCCCGCGTTGTGCCCGTCGAGGGTGTCGCCGGTGTCGCCTGCCACGAAAACGCCACCCTTTCCATCGGGGGCCATCGCGAAGTTCGTGTCGATGACGAGCGTGCCGAACTGTTCGGTCCAAAGGAGCGTGCCCTCGGCGTCGTAGCGCGCGAGCCAAACGTCACCCCCGCCCGCGTGCATGCCGCCGATGCGCCCATGGGTGACGCCGCTCACGAAGACGCCGCCCGCTCCGTCCGAGGCAACGGTGTAGGCGCCGTCGCTACCCGGCGTTCCGATCTGCGTCATCCAGCTCTTTCGCCCGTCGTAGTCGTAGTGCGCGAGCCACGCGTCGCCGAGGCCCTTGTTGCTCGTGCCGAGGCTTCCGTGGGTCAGCCCGCAGGCGTACACGCCGCCGCGACCGTCCGCGGCGACGCTCAGGGCATCATCGCGCTTGGGTGATCCGAACTGGTTGATCCAGGCGAGGTCGCCGGACTCATCGAAGCGCGCGAGCCAAGCGTCGCGCTGGCCCCTCCGCGGAGCTCCGAAGTCGCCCGTCGTGTAGCCAGTGACAAAGAGGCCACCGGAGCCATCGGCCGCGCAGGCCATGGCGGTATCGTCGCCGGACGAACCGAGCTGCCGCATCCAGATCTGACCCTGGGCCGCGCCAAGTGGGACGAGCGCAGCCATAGCCAGTACTCCGGACAGCGCGGCCTGTAGAGAGGCGCGTTGGAAGAGTCCCATGGCGGAGATCATCCGGGCCCCGTGGCGGCGCCGCAAGAGGGATTCGGTGCTCCATGGATTCTCCGGTGCCAGATGCTCACACCGAAACACCCGGCCCATGGATTCGCTCGTGCTCTCCCCGAGGAATCGGGTTCGAGCAGGGGACGGTTCGGTGAGCCCAACGAATCGCTTACCCTCGAAGGCCCATGGTCCTCCCTGAACCTCGCTTCGATCCGGCCGCGCTGCCCGCCTTCGCGGTGACGTTCCTCGTCTTCCTCCTGGTGGCCGCAGGCGTCCGCAAGTTCGTGCTCTCGCTGCCCGAACGCGGCGGCTACCGCGGCCAGCTGGTGATTTTCATCGTGGTCACCCTGGGGCTTCTGGCGGTGCTGATCGCTCTGCCGCTAGAGGACAGCCTCCGCGGACAGGTCTTCCAGCTTGTGGGGCTCGTGCTTTCTGCCGCCGTCGCGCTTTCGTCGACGACATTCCTCGGCAACTTGATCGCGGGCGGGATGCTGCGGACCATCCGGCACTTCGAGCTGGGGGACTGGGTGCGCGTGGAAGGACACTTCGGCCGGGTGACGGAGCGCGGCCTACTGCACACGGAAATCCAAACGGAGGACCGCGACCTCACGACGCTTCCGAACCTCCTGCTCGCGACCCATCCGGTCAAGGTCGTGCGTCGGTCGGGTACGATCATTGGCGCCGTCGTCGGGATCGGCTACGACGTTCCCCACGCCCGCGTGGAGACTTCGCTGCTGCGGGCCGCGGCCAAGATCGAGCTTGAAGACGCCTTCGTGGCGGTCAAGGAGCTGGGGGACTTTGCCGTCACCTACCGCGTCGCGGGCAAGCTGGGGGAGGTCGACCGACTGATCTCCCGCCGCTCTAAGCTGCGCCGTGCGATGCTCGACGCGCTCCACGAGGACGGCATCGAGATCATGTCGCCGAAGTTCATGAACATCTTGCACCGGGAGGCTCCGGCGCCCGTGATCCCGAAGGAGATCGGCGACGGACGTGAAGGGGCGGTCGCCCCCGAGGAGGTTGCGTTCGACAAGGCCGACGTCGCCCAGGGGATCGAGGCCAAGCGCGCTGCGATCGCAGAGCTAGAGGCGAAGACCGCCGAGCTAGAGAAGCGCGTTAGCTCCACGAAGGACGAAGCCAAGGCCGCCGTGGAAAGGGAGCGCGACCGCGTTCAGGCCGAAGCGAACCGGCTCAAGGAAGAACTGCAGAGCGACGAGGACCAGCTCAAGGATCAGGAGAGCTGATCGCGCAGTCTCAGCGCGTCACGTTCCAACGCAGCACGACCCGGCGGATGCGGTTGGGCTCGCTCCCTGGCTGGACGAGGACCCTCGGCTGCCGCTCTAGAACGATGGTCCCAGAGCCCCGTGGAAGCTCGCTCAGGGTCACGGGTAGGTCGATGTCGCCCACGACGCGCGATGAGAACCTAGGGGAGCTGTCCTTGACCACGAGCACCAAGGGAGCCGAGCCCCGGGCAAAGACGTGGAGCACGTTGCCGTCCGGGGCGGGCGCGGTGCCGCCCGGGATCAAGTAGGGCGCGGTCTTGGCGTCCTTGACAGCGGCGAGCACCTGGTCGTCGGTGGTGCGAATCGAGGTGCGGAAGGCCGGAGCCTCGCCGCCGGACGCCCAGAGAGTCATCCCGTCGTCGCCATCCGGCCGTGGGTCCACCGCGAGCTCTAGGATGGTGAAGGTGGCCGTGGTGTGGTTTTGCCGAAGTATGTCTGCGCGTTCGGCGATGCGCTCCGAGTGGTACTCGAGGTCTCGGTGCCCGGGGAACTCTGATCCGAGGCGCTCGTTCAGGGCCGTCGCGATCTCAAGGTCGTCCCGCTGAAGGGCTGCCGTGAAGCCGTCGACCAATCGCGCAGCGGTGGCGTCGGCGGGGGGCAGCGAGGGCCGATCGTCGATGTGGACGCCGGGCTCGAACGGGCTGGGGCGATAGCTCACGGAGATCAATCGCACGCGCGCGTCGGCGTCTGGGTAGTCGCGCTGCCCGCCCTCGGTGTTCGGTAGGGGGCTGAGGGGGATCGGCCCGAAGAGGACCTCGTCGCGATCGAAGATGCCACCGGGCTCGACGATCTCGAGGCTCGCACCCCGCGCGAAGGAGGTGCGCAGCACGGCGACGTGGCTGCGCTCGAAGGAGTGCCCGCCGTCCACGGATTGTTCGTGGGTCGTCAGGGCGAGAAGCTCACTGGCGAAGACGGGAACGCCCTCGATGCTGTAGCGAGCGTAGAGCTCGGCGTCCTCATCCTCAGGCCCCACCACGACGGACTCGATGCGGAACTCGATGGGGCGCAGGGCTTCACGGAAGGATGTCTCCCGCAGGGCCAGGCGTGCCGCGGTGGCGCCGAGGTCCTCGGACCAGCCGAAGCGGTCCTCGGCCTGGTCGAGGGCCTTGTTGGCGGCTTGGAAGCGGCCCTCCTCCATGGCCCGGTCTGCTGCTTCGATCGCAGCCTTTCGCTGGGCCTCGGCGTCCACGGGCGCGGTGCCACCCGCCGGTGTCTCGGTGGTCGATCCTTCCCCAGACTCCAGAGCTCCTTCGTCAGAGTCAGACCAGAGCCACCACGCAGCTGCGGATAGCGCCGCGACCGCCACGAGGACGGCTGCGGTCCAGGCGAGATGGGGGCGCGACTCTTCGGACATACCCCGTGACTTTCGGGGCCTGGGCGCCCGGGTGCAAGAACCAACGCGCAGCTACACAAGGCTTGTCCACGCATGGGGCGCTACACTCATGCCCCATGGCAGACTCTGCTTCCCCACCGACCGCGGATGCGACCGCGTTCCGAGCGGCCCGTATTCGGCCGCTCTCTGAGCCGGGCGGTGGTTCGCTCCTGGACCACGCCATCGTGGTGCGCGGGGGCCGGATCGAGGGGATCGTCCCGGTGGACCAGGTCCCGAAGGGGGTCCCGACCCACGACTTCGGCGAGGCGGATCTCGTCCCCGGCTTCATCGACGTTCAGGTCAACGGGGGCGGCGGGGCGCTCTTCAACGAGACACCGAGTGTGGACGGGATCCGGACGATCGTGCGCGCCCATCGCCGCTTTGGGACCACGTCGCTTCTCCCGACCTTCATTACCGACGGGGCTACGGCGATGGGCAAAGCCCGGGCGGCGATCGAGGAGTGCCTCGGGAGCGGCGAGCCAGGGGTGCTGGGGGTTCATTTCGAGGGCCCTTTCCTCGACGAGCGCAAGACCGGCGCCCATGACCGGGAGCATGTGCGCGCCCCGGGCCCAGAAGACATGGAAATCGTGACCCAGGGATCCGAGGGCGTAACCGTGCTCACGCTCAGCGCGAATCGATACACCCAGGAGGTCGCGGGCACGCTGCGCGAGGCGGGGGTCATCGTATGCCTCGGTCACTGCGCGTCGACCTACGACGAGGCGGTCCAAGCTTTCTCCCGCGGGGCTACCGGGGCCACGCACCTCTACAACGCGATGAGCCCTCTGGAGAGCCGCGCGCCCGGACTCGTGGGGGCAGCCCTAGCCTCGGACCGCGTCAGCTGCGGCCTGATTCTCGACGGCGTGCACGTCAGCTACGGCGCCGCCCGGGTGGCCCATCGGGCGCTGGGCCGGGATCGGCTGATGCTCGTCACGGATGCGGTTCAGCCCGTGGGCACCGACCTCAAGGAATTCATGCTCGGAGGTCAGCGCGTTCGGCTGGAAGGGGCGCGCTGCGTCAACGAAGAGGGGAATCTGGCGGGCTCGGCCCTCGATATGGCGAGCGCGATTCGAAACGCCGTGCAGCACCTCGGTCTCGATCTCGAGGAGGCGGTCTGGCTGGCGACACGCAGCCCCGCTCGGTTCCTCGGCCTAGAGGATGAGATCGGATCGCTGCGAGCCGGCCTGCGCGCCGACTTCACGCTGTTGGACGACTCGCTTCGGGTGACGGGGACGGTGGTGGGCGGCGAGCTGTTCAGCGACTGACGCCTCCTCTCACGCCCCCTCTCACGCCGGTCCGTCGTCGAACTTCGCGCCCGCCTGCCGCTCGCGTCGAACGCGCAGTTCGAGTACGTCAGGCCGTGCGTAGTGGCCGGAGGGATCGAAGTTTTGGCGCTCCTCGCGCACCCGCGCGATGTCGATCTCGGCGACCACGACCGCTTCCTTGCCGACGATGGGCTCGATGATCCAGGAGCCGTCTGGGGCTGCGAGGCAGCTGCCACCGTCATTCAGTAGCTCTCCCGCTTCGGGGACGAAGCGCGAGCGATAGGGGAAGTCCGACGGGACATCGCTTTCGCGCAGGAGCCCTGAGACCGACACGACGAAGCTTCGGGATTCCTTCGCGACCACGGGCGTCAGGTCCACGGTGTTGCGGTGGGCGCCAGGCCAGAGCATGCAGTGCAGGTCCTCGCCTTGGGCGTAAAGGCTGGCCCTGGCGAGGGGCATCCAGTTCTCCCAGCAGTTGAGGGCGCCGACCGTGAACTCTTCGATGCCGTGCACCACGAGTCCGGCGCCGTCACCGGGGGACCAGGACATTCTCTCTTCGTAGGTGGGGCGCAGCTTGCGGTGGACGCTGAGGATGGTGCCCCTCGCGTCGATCATGACGCGGGAGGCGAAGACGGAGTAGGCCTCGCGCTCCGCGATCCCGAGGCACACGGCGACGCCGTGCTCGGCGGCGGCGCGGCAGACCACGTCGAGCTGGCCGGCGGCGATGTCGACCGCCTGGTCGAGGTAGTGGGCGTGCAGCTCCTTTTGATCCTGGGCGTTGAAGCGCGCACCGTCCGTGCGCGCGATCCAGTTGGGGTAGCCAGGCAAGAGGGTCTCGCCAAAGACCACAAAAGAAGCGCCGCCACGTCCTGCCTCATCAATCGCTTGCGCGATTTTGGCGGACGTAGCGGCGCGGTCAAGGAAGACCGGAGCGATTTGAGCGAGGGCGATTTTCATCGCCGCCGATTGTGCCAGATCTATGGTCTTGAGATCTGGCTAGTTCGCTCGCGGTGACTTCTAGCGGCGAGGTGCGCGGTCGCGAGCTTCGCTGATGCGAATCGGACGCCCGTCGACGTTGTGGCCCTCCATGGTGGCCATGGCGTTTTGCGCGGCGTTGTCGTCGCCGAGCTCCACGAAGCCGAAGCCGCGGGGGCGGCCGGTGTCGCGGTCGAGCACGATGTGGACATCGTTGACGGTGTGGCCGCCGGCCTCAAAGGCCTGGCGGAGAGTATCGGTGGTCGTTTCCCAGGAGAGGTTCCCGACAAAAAGGCGTGAGCTCATCAGATTAGTTGGTTGAGTCGACACTCGAGAACCAATCGGTTGTCTGACGGCGTCGCAGGGCACACGGCTGTGAAAGGGGGAACACCCCCGTAGCAAAGCAGAGGGCACAGCGAAGTATGCGAGACGGACGGTACGGTCAAGAGTCGAACGCGCTAGACGCGCGTGAGTATGTCCGAGTCTTGCTCAAGGGAAGAGGCTGGT
>CALHGQ010000581.1 GCA_938030175.1 uncultured bacterium
GCCAAAGCGTCAGAACCAGTTCGTGCTCGACCTCGGCCTGCCGAGCGGCGAGCGGCTTCAGTTCGACGCTTCCGTCAGCGGCTCCCGCCTCGATGTGTTCGGTGCGGATCTTCTCGCGAACGGGGACGAGTTCAAGTTCAACGCGCCCTCGTTCCTGACCATCGCGGCCGGCGGCGCAGCGGCCCAGGGGGAGTTCAACGTCTCCGTTTCTGGCACGGACGCCTGCGATTACTCCGCGAACCTGACGGGTGTCCGGCCCGCCGTTGGCTCGCCGCTTCAGCCGTTCGTGAGGGACGTCGAAGGGACTCAAACGCTGATGGGAGTTCGCCCGGATGACCCGACTTCGTCTTCCACCGCGGTGGTCCTCGTGGACAGCCTCGACAGTGAGTCCCTCGGGGCGGGTGCAACCGCCGCGGAGGCGGCGAGCTTCGCCGAGATCGTGGAGAGGCCGGTCGTGGCGTCCGACGGCAGCGGCACGATCACGATGCAGCGCGACGCGATGGTTTACACCGCCGGGGGCGACATCTACTGGGTGGATCTCGCCCAGCGCTTCGACGTCGACGGCGGCCGGATCGTTTTGCCGCCGGTCAAGGTCTTCACGGGTAACGGTACGACGATCGAGGACCTCACGGTGTTTGTGGATCGCGCCCAGTCCACTACGGTGGTGGTCGGCGACCGTGCGAGTGACCGCTTCATGATCGAGCTCGGAATCGTGGCGCCCACGTCTGCATCGGCGCTCCTCAGCAGCTCGACCGAGGTGCTTGGGATGCTCATGGATTCCAATGGTCAGTACCGCGGGATGGCGACGTTGGTGGCCGCGGGTAGCGAGCTGCGACGCCTCTCGGTCGAGCAGAGCTCCGAGCTGATCGCGACCGGAGTGACCGCCGCCGCCGTCAGCCCCGCGGGTGCGCTTTACTACGCGCGCACGGGCCAGCTGGCCGTGATCGATGCGGGCGAGACGGTGCCCACGGTGCTCGACACGGCCCTCGACGCGAGCTACACCCTCGGCCGCTTTGACGGCGAGCGCGCGTTTGGAACTCGCGAGGACGTGACGGGCGCATCGATCGTCAGCCGCGAGCCGGGCGGCGCCCTCGTTGACCTGGCCCAGACCTCAAGCGTAGGCGCGGGCGGCGCCGCTTTCAGCGACCTCGTTCCCGTGGGTGACTACGTCGTCTTTTCCATGCGCGGGGGCAGCGGAACGCGCCGCGTGATGTCTGTGCCGAAGGCTGGTGGCGTGTTCGAGCTGCTCGTCGCGTCACCGGACGCGGACAACTACGACGTGGACACCGCCCAGGCGATGAACGGCGTCATCTACTTCGGAACCGCCGATCCCTCCGTCCTGAGCCTCTCCCCGCCGAGCACCTCAACCTCAGATCAGCTCGCGGGCTATCGCCTGCGCGAACCGTTCGTCTCCGATGTGCTCACCGGCGCGAGCGCGCGCGCTCTCGAGGCGATCACGATGGTGGGTGTGGGAGGGGACGTCTACGTCTTGCGCCGCGGCGACCCTGCGAACGGTCCGCTCACTAGCGGGCAGGTGATCTACAACGCCGCCACCCAGGACGCAGAGCTCACCCTTGCCCCGATGGGCAACCAGCTCTTCCTGGCGGATCGTGACGTGTCGCAGGTGCCCGACCAGTTCGCGCCGCTCTACTGGGTGGACCTGGATGCTGGCAGCGGGGCCCTTCCCATTGCCGGCGAGCTCGGCGAGCTGAACCTGCCGATCCGCTGACAGGCCTTGGCTCGGATCGGAGGAGATTCCGTGAAAGAGCTGCGGTACGAGATGGAGAGCACGGAGAGCGGATGGCGCACGTTCCACCCGATGCCGGCTGGCACCTACGAGCTGCGGCGTCGCCGGGGCGAGGTGCTCTGTATCCCGCGTGTCCCTGTCACGATCGAAGCGGGCGTGGAGGTCGAATCGGAAGTCCAGGCCCTTGTGGGTCGCCCGATGAAGATCTGGGCGCTCATGGATCCGGACGCGGATTGGAGCGAAGTCGAGCTGCGGTTCTACTCTGGATCGAACGAGCTGGTGCAAGTGAGTCGAGTGCGTGAGAAGAGCGAGCTCAACGATGAGGACAAGCTACGCTTCCGGGAGGCTGCGCCCATCGGTCCGGCGCGCATCGAGGTTTGGATCGACGGCGCGAACTCAGGGATCGAGACGAGAGTTGACGCGCTGACGTTCACCGAGCCGATGGATCCCCTCACGATCGACGCGCGGTAGGACCGCCGCCCTCGTTGCAGAGAAGGAGCGGGGGGGGCGACTGGCTCCGCTGCTCCCACGAGTCTTGACCCACAAGCTCCGAGTCTCCGCTCGACGGGCCGTCGCCGATCACTCGTCGGCTGCGCTTCGCCCTTGATCGGGCGACGGTACGAGCGCGAACTCTTCGACCCTCCCGAATCGCTGGGTGCTGGCCGCGTCGACGGTGACATCGAGGCGCAGGGTCTTCGTCCGTGCGGCCCACGAGACCGTGCTCTCGACGATGAACTGTTGCCCGAGCTCAGCGACGTGCTGGCTCCGGACTTCGTTCAGTCGCTCAAGCAATGCTTCGAAGGGCTCGTCCTTGAGGGACTCTAGCTCTAGCTGAGCGAGTCGGTAGGCGGCTCGGCGGTCCATCGTGTTGGGTTGGTTCCCAGTGTAGGTCAGTCGCCCTTCGTCGCGCGGAGAAGAGTCGCCGCCGCCCGTGCGCAGGACTCAGCGGCTCGAACTTGATCTAGCGAGGCGCATCTCTGTGGCAAGGAGCTCGATCGTCGAGAGGCATCGCTCCGCTCACGCGTCAGAGCTTCATGGCGATGGAGCAACAGTTCGGTAACTCTCGGGAAACGGGGTGGCGAGTTCCGTGAACCGATGCAGGATTTCTTGGCGCTCCATGAGTCCCCCGCACTGACTGCTATGCAAGCCCCACTGCCGCCCTACCTCCGCTTGGTCCTGATCATGGCGAGTCTCTACGCCCTGGTCGTCATCTTCATGTCGATCGCGGACCGCCTGCCCTCGGATAGCCCATGGGTGAGAGCCGGCTACCTCTGCATGTTCGCCGTGTGCGTGAGCGTCCTCTTCGGACGTTCGGAAGCGTCGGCAAGCCGTCCATAGCCTGTGGGGGGCGTTGCTCGGGCGCACCTCACCCAGAGCAACGAGCCGGACTCTCCGGCCTGATCCTGGCTCTTATCCCTCGCTCGGCTCGCCGTAGCGGAGCTCCACGAGGTTGGCGCCGTCCGCGCCTGGCGTCAGCACGTGGACGCGGTCGTAGGCGCCGTGGGGCAGGTACCCGTGCGGGGCCTTCGACCCTTTGGGGACCGGGTCGAGATCCGGCAGCAGGACGCCCATGGCGTAGGCGATAGCCGGGATCGTGTTGGAGTGACCTGCGACGGCGATGACCTCGCCTGCCTTGGCAGAGCGAAGGCGCTCAATGAGCTTGGGCATCTCGTTCGCACCGATCGTCTCGCTCTCCAGTGAAAGAGCCTCAGCGAGCGGCGCGAGGGTGTTCTTCGTGCGCTTGTACTCGGTGTGGAGGAGGCTTGTGACGCCGTTCGAGCCCACGAGGCGCGCTAGCTCCTTGGCGCGCGCCATGCCCTCTTCGGAGAGGCTAGGGTTGACGCGATCGTCTTTTGCCTTCTCCGTGTGGCGCACCAGGATTAGGACGGCCTGGAGCTTCGAGGGCGACGCTTCCTTCGCCGGCTCCTGGGCAGAGGCGCTAGCGGTAAGGAGAGCTGGGGCGGCGAGGCCGAGGCCCTGCACAAACTGACGGCGGGAGGCTTTCATGGCTCCATGATAGCGGCCGCCGCTGGTTTGAGTGCTCTGAGGTGCTGGTGATCAGGCGGTCGCGCCGGCAGCGAAGCGGCTCGCCGTCAACGCCCCGTGGCTGTCGTGCCAAACGACGTCGCCGCCGGAGAACCAGAGCGCCTGGGGTGACTGGTGTTCGATCCCGAGCTCGGCCGTCAGCCCACGGGCGAGGGGCTTCTCCGCGATGACGTCGATCATCGCGAAGCGGGTCGAGCTCGACTCAGGGACGCCCTTGAGCCAGGTCTTGAACTCGAACTCGGCTCGGGTACTGACGGGGCAAATGGGGCTCTTCTTGAAGACGACGACGTCGGTCTCGGTCGACGCCGTCCGAAGTGCAGCGACTGCCTCGGCCGGGTCGTTCGGAAGCGTGATCTCGCGTGATGAACTCATAGTGCCCAGTTCTTAGCTCTTCTTCTTCCGAGCTGCAGTCTTCTTGGCGGCCTTCTTAGCAGTTTTCTTTCTCGCGGGTGCCTTCTTGGCGGCGGTCTTCTTCGCAGCCTTCTTCTTAGCTGGGGCCTTCTTCCTCGCGGGTGCCTTCTTCGCGGCCTTCTTGGCCGCCTTCTTCGTGGCCGCCTTCTTCTTCGCTGCCGTCTTCTTGGCGGGGGCCGCGCCACCCTCTTCCTTGGCGCGAAGCTTCGCGAGCTTCTTGCCCGCCGCGGTTCCCTCGAGGGCGGCCTCGTACTGTTCGATGAACTTCTCCGCTGACATTCGGCTCACGGCTTCACCGATGACCTCGAGGGAGATGTCCTCAAGCTTCTTGAAGCGGAGGCAGGACTTGCCCATGTCGAGCTTCTTGCCGGTCTTCTTCCAGGCCTTCTCGAACCACGCGACTTCTTTGTCGTTGCCGTAGATGCAGAAGAGGTAGAGGGCCATGTGGTTCTTCTGCGAACCAAGGTTGATGAACGGCAGCGGCTGGTCGGGATTGCAGTGGTAGCCGTACTTGTAGACGCTGCGAGGGATGCAGTACCCGAGCATCCCGTAGCTCATGATCTCTTTGATCTTGGGGTCGAGGTTCGCCTTGACGACCTTGCGAACGGCTTCGATGGCCTTGCGGCGCTCGGGCTCGAGGCTCGCGAGGTACTCCTTGGGGGTGGTGGCCTTGCTTTGCATGGCGCTAGGCTAGCACGGATTCGCTGCGCGTAGCGAAGCGCGGCCGAGGCTGATCCACGTCTCCGATGGAGCTAGTCGACCGTGAGGTCGTCGCCCGGCAGCAGCGTAACGATCCGCGTCTCCTGGGGGGCCGCGCTCGGCGACTGGCGGACCTCGAAGCGCCACTCCGCGGGCTTGAGGCTGCTCAGCCGCAGCGTCTCGGTCGGCGAGCTGTAGTTCCAGCTCCCGAACCAGGGCTCGTCCGGGTTCTCCCGATAGGAAGCGCGCACAAACCACTCCTGTCGCCAGCCCGTGGGCCGCTGGAGGTCCACCGCGGCTCCCTCGGTAAGCTCAGCGAAGATCACCCTAGATCCGGACTTCTTGACGGTTCGCTGGCCGGCCCAGCTGGGGAGGCTGCCGGAGGCATTCGCGTCTTTCAGCGTGAGATCGACCTTACCGGCGGGGACGTACACCCGATAGCGACCGTTGGAGAGTCGCTTGCCGCGCGTGTCGCCGCTGAGGGTCGAGCCAGTGGATGTTCTTGCGGTCCAGTCAACAAAGAGCGGCCCCGAGAAGGGCGCGCCGCTCCCCCGATAGCGAACGTCGAGCTCGATCGGAACGTTCTTCGGCTTAGGTGCTTCCGTCTGCCCAGACTCCACAGACGAGCGCCCACGCGAGGCCTTGCCCCGAAACTTCACCGTCACCTCCTCCACGTCGCCGCTCCGCATCGTCTCTTCGTCAACCACCTTAGACCGCCACTCGACTTCCTCACCGTCGAGCCGCGCCGTGCCATAAAACTGCACGCTCAAAATATCCGCTCGTGCTACATCGGGAACCAGGTCTGGAGTGAGCGCGAAGCTGATCTCACCGAGCCCCCGTCCGAACCACTGCCCCGTATCGACGGCCGTACCATCCTGCAGCCTGAGCTTGATCCGGAACGTGGCGCGGAGCATGGGCCGGTCGAGGAAGGGGATCTTGTCGAGCGCCCTGCGCTTCTGTCCCCTGACCGCTGACACCAGCCGAACGCTGTAGCGCCTTACGGCAGTCCACTCCTGGCCGGTGCCGCCGCCCCGCGCCTCACGTGGTGGGAGGAGTTCCCAGCCTGGGTCGAGGGAACGCACGATGTAGTCACCGGAGTCGAGCCCTTCGAACGTGACCGACCCTCCTCGTCCCGTAACGCTTTCGCACTGCTGGTGCGGCCAGCCTTCAGCGGGCGAGAGGTGACGCAGAGCAGCGCTCGCCGCCACGCGGCTGATGCTGATGCTGTCGTCGCCAGCAAAGGGCGAGTGAGCCAAGAGCGGAAGGTCCTCCACGGGTAGGCCGTCCTCGTCCAGGACTCGCCCCTGGATCGTGAGGCCTCGACGGAGAACGATCTTCAAATCCGCCATCTCCTCGCCGCGAACGATGGGGATCCCATCGGACCGCAGGTAGCCGTTCGCCACCGCGCGCAGCCAGATCTCTTGGGGATGCTCCTTCAGCCATCGCGCGATCTCCGTCATCGCAAACTGGCCGCGCCGGTCCGTGACGGTTCTTGGTAGCTCGGAGGTTCGACCAAGGTCGCTGTCCAGGGGGTCCACGAGGTAAACCGTCGCGCCTTCCACGCCGCGGCCGCGCTCGTCGACCACGCGTCCCTCGAATGCGACCCTCGCCTTCGAGGGCTCCTCGTCGACGGTGTCCGCTGGGCCTGTACTTTGCTCCGGCTCGAGGGCGATCCGCTCCGGCCCAGGGGGACTGGCCGCGGCGATTTCGACCAGGGGGGCCGCCTCGGGTTCGATGACGTCGGTTTCGGGCAACGGTCCCGTGCCGGAGCGCTGTACCCACAGCAGACCGGCGACGAGGAGCAGCGCAGTGGCGAGTGTTAGTGTCTTGATGCTCATAATGGCTGTGGGGAGAGCCGCTGTCGCGCCAGCGCTCACCAAGGCGGCTTGGGGACCTGGAAGCGCGGCCAGGGGAACAAGCGCGAGCGCCCAGTGATCCTGTGTGGCCGAGTCGTCGGAGGTGGACGATGCGAGCTCGGAGCGCATCTGGGCGAGCCCGCGCCTGAGTCGCCAACGAACGGTGTCCTGCTTGACCCCCGAGCGCTCGGCGATCTCCTGGACGGACAGTCCCTCAAGGAAGCGCTCTAGCACGGTCCTCCGGAGCGGCTCCGCCAGTCCCCGCGCGATGGCGGCGACCCGTTCCGCGGCTTCCGCAGCGGCCACGAGGGTTTCGCTCGAAGGGGCGTCGCCTCGGGTGAGGGCAAGGGACTCATGGTCCCGCCGCCGGATCTCATCGCGCTGCTGACGCCGGGCCAGGCGGCGCGCCACGGAGCCGAGCCAGTCGCGCTTGGAGCGCACGTCCCCAGGCACCGTACGGAGCGCGGCCATCACGGTGTCCTGGACCAGGTCGTCCGCGCGCCCCATGTCGCGCAGCAGCGTGCGCGCCAGGTCGCGCAGCCACACGAGGTCTCCCGGCTCCAATGGCAGGCCGGGGGGCTTAGGGGAGGAAGGGCGGGGGCTCACAGCCTTACTGTTCCCGGGGAAGCGAAGGGCGCGAGTGCATTCTCAAGAACTTCCGGGTTCGCGTCTCTGGGCGGGCCGTTCTCGGCGGCGGAGCTTCAGGTTCCTCCCCCGAAGTCGTAGCCTTCCGCGATGGAGAAGGGGAGCCGCGAACCAGCCGTCATCCGCGTGGGGGGCGCTTCCGACCACAACCTCAAGGCGGTCGACCTGGAGATTTCCCACGGTGCGTGGACGTCGGTGGTGGGACCGTCTGGCTCGGGCAAATCGACGCTGGTGTTCGAGACGCTGGTGCGCGAAGGCGAACGCCGCTATCTCGGTGCGCTGTCGGCCAAGGCGCGGCAGTTCTTTGGGAAGCTCGGCCGCAGTCACGTGCGTGAACTGAGCGGCCTCCCGGTGCCCATTGCCGTCGGGCATCGCTCGATCACCTCCAACCCGCGCTCGACGGTGGGCACGCAGTCCGGCGTGCTCGACCTCCTGCGTCTTCTCTTCGCGCGCTCCGGTGTTCATCCTGAAGAGTCGCAGCTTTCGCGCAGTCACTTCAGCTTCAATACGGACCTCGGCGCCTGTGAAGCCTGCTCGGGATCTGGGGTGGAAGATCGCGTCGAACCGTCTTTGCTCGTGGCCGACGGCTCCAAGTCGATCCGCGACGGGGCGCTCGTACCGACGCTGAAGAACGGCTACACGGTCTATAGCCAGGTGACCCTTGACGTCATGGACCAGATCGCCCGCGCCCACGGGTTCGATGTCGACACGCCCTGGGATGCGCTGAAGGACGAACAGCGGTGCGTTGTGTTCTACGGCACGAAGAAGCTCAAGGTGCCGTTTGGGAAGCACGCGCTTGAGTCCCGCATGAAGTGGGAGGGCATCACGGCGCGTCCACGGGAAGAGGGTTACTACCGCGGGCTCATTCCCGTCATCGAAGAAACGCTCAAGCGCAGCCGCAACGACAACATTCTGCGCTTCGTGGAGTCTGTTCCCTGCGCGGCGTGCCGCGGAACCAGGCTCGGCGCGGTGGGGCGGGAAGCCCTGGTAGGGGAGACGTCGCTGCCGGCGCTCCTGTCGGTGCCGGCGGGCGAGTTCGTAGCCGCACTGGGCGCCCTGCCGGAGGATCCCGTGCTGACGGCGCTCCGAGAGTCGCTACAGGCGCGTGCGGAACGCATGGCCCAGCTCGGGCTAGGCCACCTCGCCTTCGACCGGTCCGCGACGACGCTCTCGGCGGGGGAGGCGAAGCGCCTGCGGCTCGCCGCCCACCTCACCGGCGGTCTTGGCGGGGCGCTCTACGCCCTCGACGAGCCGACCCTCGGTCTGCACCCGAGTCACCGCGCCGGGATGCGCGACCTTCTGGACGAGCTCGTTCAGAAGCGCAACACGCTGGTGGTCGTGGAGCACGATCCCGACATGGTGCGCTGTGCGGACCACGTCGTGGCGTTGGGTCCAGGGGCCGGGCCCCATGGGGGCGAGATCGTCGGCGGCGGCTCGGGTGCGAACTGGAGCCTGGCCCAAGAGCCCACGGCCGCGCCACCGCGCGCCGCCACCGGCACCATCGAGCTGCGTGGCGCCACGCTGCACAACCTGGATCGGGCCGACATCGACATCGATCTCGGCGTGCTCAACGTGGTCGTCGGCCCCTCCGGCGCAGGGAAGACCTCGCTCGTTCTCGGGACCCTGCTTCCGGCGCTTCGGGGAGCGCGTGGCGGCGCGTACGCGGGTCTCAAGCTCTCCGAAGGCGTCCGGGTCGAGGCCGTCGACGCGCGGCCCATGGGGCGATCGTCCCGAAGCACGCCAGCCACCTGGTCCGGCGCCTTCGACGGCATTCGCAAAGCGTTCGCAGCGACGGCCGGGGCCAAGGCGGCCGGGCTGACGGCCAGCCACTTCTCATTCAACGCGAAGAGCGGCCGGTGCACCGTCTGCGAAGGCGTTGGGACGGTGCGCGTCGGTCTGCACCTCTTGGAGGACGCGGTTCAGGTATGCGGTGCCTGCGGCGGGGAGCGCTACGGGGATCAGGTGCTCGGCGTGCGCCTTGATGGCCTATCGATCGCTGACATGCTGGCGCTATCCGTCGAGGACGCAGCGCAGGTGTTCGCGACGAGCGGACCGAACGGGGCTGAGTGGCCTGCGTCGGTGCGTGGACCCATCGAAGCGATGGTCGACCTCGGCGTGGGCTACCTGCGACTCGGTACGCCGTCCACGCAGCTCTCGAGCGGTGAGGCGCAGCGTATTCGCCTGGCGACGCTTCTGGCGAAAGAGCGCATGGCGCCGTCGCTCTTTGTGTTCGACGAGCCGGATCGCGGCCTGGATCCCGGTGACATCCAGAGGCTCGTCACTGCGCTTCGGGGGCTCTGTGAGCGGGGGCACACCGTGGTGGCGATCTCTCACCATCGGCACGTTTGGCGGGCGGCGGACGCGCTGACGGAAGTGAAGGATGGCCGCGCGGCGCGTGTAACCTGGGCCGACGTGGAAGGCTCACTGGGAATGGCGCCGCGACGGCCGTCGAAGGCGTCGAAGCCGGCCTCGAGCGGAATCCGTATTCGCGGCGCCCGTACCCACAACCTCAAGGGGATCGACGTCGACATCGCGCACGGTGCGGTCACTGCGATCACGGGCGGTTCCGGGAGCGGCAAGTCCTCGCTCGCCTTCGGCACCCTTGCCGCGGAAGCGCTGCACCGCTACGCCGAGACGCTGCCCTTTCAAGTGCGCCGCTACATGAGTCAGGTGCCGCGCCCCCACGTGGACTCCATCGATGGATTGACGCCCACCGTCGTGCTCAAGCAGTCCTCGCATCCGCCGGGCGGGCGGTCCACCGTGGCGACGCAATCCGAGCTGGGGCCGTTCGTGCGCCTGCTCTTCGCGCGCGCTGGGACGCTCGACGGTGCGCCTTGCACGCTCACGCAGTCGCACTTCAGTCCCGACCGCGCCGTCGGGGCTTGCCTAGCCTGCGAGGGCCGGGGCGAGCGGCTGCGCGCGCTCCCCGAGACGCTGGTCACCGACCCGACGCTGTCCTTGGGCGAAGGCGCGTTCGGCGGCACCAAGGCCGGAGCCTTCTTCACGGAGACCGGAGGGCAGTACTTGGCCACGCTTCGGGTCGCGACGGGGCACGATCTCTCGGGTCCGTGGTCGAAGCTGCCCGCCGCTGTGCGTGACGTCGCGATGCACGGGACGGGCGCGGTGGAGCACGATGTGACGTGGTCGTTCAAGCGCGGTGGACGCGAAGGCACTCACCATTTCGTGGGACCCTGGGAAGGATTCTTGGCGCTCGTTGAGCGCGAAGCGCAGCGGCGCGGCGCCACCAAAACGGGCAAGCCTTGGCTCGCAGCGCTGGTGCCAACACCTTGTTCGGACTGCGACGGAATTGGACTCGGGCCCGAACCGCGCCGCGTGCGCTTGGGGAGCCTCACGATCGGTGACGTGTTCGCGCTGAAGATGGCGGAGCTCGTCCCGCACCTGGAGAAGTGCGCCGGCCGGCACCCCGCATGGGGCGAGCTCGGACCTACGATCATCGAGCGGGTGGACTCCCTCGCAGCCCTCGGCCTTGGGGGGCTGGCACTGGGGACGAGGTCCCATCGACTCTCCGTCAGCGACCTGCAGCGGATTCGCCTGGCGAGCGTTCTGTTCTCTGGGCTCTCGGGCGCGACCATCGTGCTCGATGAGCCCGGCGCTGGTCTGGTGGACGCTGACCTCATGGGCTTGACCGAGCGCATGGCGCAGCTGGCGCAGGAAGGCAACACCGTGGTGGTGGTGACGCACCGGGAGCCCGTCATCTCTGCGGCCGATCATGTACTGACCCTTGGCCCCGGCGCGGGGAGCGACGGGGGCGAGATCGTTCCCCCTGCGAAGCCGTCACCGGCCAAGCCGCCGACGCCCATCGAAGGCGCCGCGGAACGCGTCGCGCTGCCCTCCGGTCTTAGCGTTCCAGTCACTGGGTTCGTTGCGCTCGAGGGATCACCGGGCGCCGTCGAGTCCCTGTGGCAAGAAGTGCAGGGAGCGCGTGGCTGGAGCCGAACGGTGGATGCTCGCGCGCGCGTTCAGGCCACGATGCCGCTGACGGCGCTCGACCTCATGGGCGAGCTGCAGAGGCTCTATCATGGAGCGAGCGAGGGCGCGGACTTTCCGCGGGCCGCCTTCTCGTTCATGAGTCCGAAGGGGCGCTGTCCTGCGTGTGCGGGCAGCGGGGCCAACCGGATCGCGCTGGACTTCATGGCGGACCTGGATGTGCCGTGCGAAACGTGCGACGGGACGAGGTACCGCCCCGAGGTCCTCGAAGTTACTTGGCAAGGATGGAACGTAGCCGCGTTCTTGGGGACGCCCGTCGTGGACCTCTCACAGCACGCGGAGGCACTGCCCGCCGGGCTTCAGCGGGCACGCCAGGTCATGTTGGACCTGGGCCTTGGCCATTTAGCCCTGGGGCGACGCGTCTCGACGCTCTCGGGCGGCGAGGCACAGCGCCTCGCGCTGGCCGTCGGGCTGTTGAAGCACGCGCCCGGCACGCTGTGTCTCCTTGAGCAACCCGGAACGGGGCTCTCCGACTCGGACCTCCGCAGCATGGTCGAGACGCTGCGCGTCGCGGCCATGGGCGGCGTCCTATTCCTATCGACCGTGCACCGAACGGTGCTGCGCGAGTGCGCTTCGGAGTCGCTCCTGCTCCCCTAGAGGAACGGGATCTCAAGCGCGGTCGAGAAGTTCGACACGGCGCTGCCGCCGACCGAGTCCCTGTACCAGAACTGCCAGAGCTGGGTGGTTCCAGCAGTGAGGCTCGTGAAGCCACCTCCGCCTACCGGCGTCTGCGTCAGGTCCGGCTGGTAGAACACGGCGGTGCCGGGTCCGGTGAACAGCGGGTTGAAGTTGTAGCGCCCGGGGACATCGAGGCAAAGGTTGCCGAGTGAGCCGCCCGGGTTCAGGGCGAGCTTGAAGATGGGCGAAGAGATGAAGTAGCCCACTGAGTTCGTCGGCAGGTCGACCACATAGAGGAAGACCGAGTCGTCGAGGGCGATATCGCTACCGCGCGCGCAGAGCGTGGCGGGGCGGTTCGTGGAGTTCAGAACCGCGGTGCACGCTTGGTTGCCGATCGTCGGAAGTAGATCGTTGCCAAAGCAAGCCGTGAGGCTGTAGTCGCCGAAGCCCGTTCCGTTCTTCATGAAGACGCGAACAACGACGGCCTCAGGCATGGAGGGGAACGTTGTGTTCATGTAGCGCAACGACTCGTTGTCATCCATGGACAACGAGCTCGCCAGGAGCGTGTTGCAGCCGAGGTCATAGAGCTCGATGTCGATGTCCCCTTGATCGTGGCTGAACAGCACGTCGATCTGAATCTCGACGCCGGCGTTCTGCAGGCGACCGACGTAGTAGTCCTCGTCACAACCGGTGACCACGAGGCCCGGCATGGTGAACGAGCTGAGTGAAACCAAGGCGCCTGTGCTGCAGGTGTCATTGTCCTCGTTCATGTCGTCGAGGATCTCTGCCGCGACCACTTCGAGGGTGTATGCCTCGTCCGTCAATCCGGCGCCGCTCACTTGCACGACGACATCGCGGGCAAGTCCTCCGCAGTCGAAGAAGTTGAGCGGGGCCGCGGTCGCCGAAGCGATGGACACGCCGCACGTGGTCTCAAAGAGCTCCACGTCGAGGCTGTTGCCGAGCCCATCCAACGCGTTGATGGTGATGTCGGCGTTGGCCGGAATGGCGAACGTAAAGAAATCGTCGTCGGGGCCCGAGGTGAGACCGGTGGTCGTTCCGAGGGGAATCAGCGGGGGCGCAATGCAATCGTCGTTGGGCTCAAACGCATCTTGCGCGAGGGTGGGCGCGGTCAGCGAAAGCGCCGCCAGGACGAAGGTAGCGCCGAATCCGGCGGACTGGAATGAGGAGAAGCGCATGAGGGGAAGCGGCGTGTTCGCCGGATCAGAGGGACTACGGGGAGCGGCCCGGGGAAGGAATGCTCTCGCGAATTGAGCCTACCCGCCTTGGGAGACGGAGGCGTTCGATAGGCGTGTCCAAGTAAGTAGGTGTGGCGGCCCCCAAAGTTCCGCCGGGACCTCGCGAAGTTCCCCCATGTGGCCGAGGGACTCGAAATGGGCCGCATTCATGTCTCAAGTGTCACCCAATGGACACTGATCACGCGCTGCCTCCGCCGATGTCGCTATGGGCATCCGCGCTATTGAGACATGACGATATCTGGACTTATTCACGGCAGCGTCCTTATCCAGAGCCGGCTGGAGCGTCGACTGCACCCACGCCATCTCCGGCGCCGCAAGGAGCCAACGGGTATGGCTCGATCAAAGAAATAGCGATTCGTCGTCTCGATTCTCGCCCCTGTGACGCGAGCCGTTGAAGACCGGAGACCTCGGCCCGCTCGCGCCGGCCGCGATCGCAACCGGTCGATGCTTTGCATTTCTAAACCTCAGCGGAAGCTCTGGCAGGTTCGGACCTGCGCCATAAGGCGGTGTCGCCGAAGTGTCCGGGCCCCGTTGCTAACTCTTCTATCAAACATGATGTTCTCTTTCGGGGCACTGCTCGCCATAGCGATCGCACCGCCCCCCACCATGACGACGTTCGCCGTGCCGGCCGCAGCGCAGCTGACACCCGAGCCAACGAAGTCAGCCTACCGACCCATCGAAGTGACCATGGACGTTCCCGCGTCCGTGCTCCCGGTCCCCCTCTCGGAG
The DNA here is from genome assembly GCA_938030175.1 of uncultured bacterium. Taxonomy (GTDB): domain Bacteria; phylum Planctomycetota; class UBA1135; order UBA1135; genus Saltatorellus. Next base: position 14,016 of record CALHGQ010000581.1, read on the forward strand.
TTCGGCACCGCGGACGCCTCCGGGCTAGCCACTGGCACCATCAATCCATGGCTGTACCTGCGCGTCACAGCGGTGGTCACACCACCGGCTCCCCACCAGCCGTTTCAGCTGGCCGGCTTCTTCAAGGGAGACGGAACCAAGGGCGATCCCTGCGACGGGTTCATCGATGATGGACGTTCGTTCGGGGCGCGCCTGAGCCCTGAGAATTGGCAGGGCACTTGGACGGTGCAGATGCACCTTGAGTCGGGGATGGGGTCGGATGGTCGACCCATCAACGTTTCGAACGATGCCTTCCCTTCGCCCACGGCGACGCTGATTCATTCGCTTCCCGCGGGCTACGTCTTCAGCGTCGTCGGGCCTAACCCAATGGCCAGCGGTTTCCGATCGAAGGGATTCCTGCGCGTGGACCAGTCCAACCCCTACCCGTACTACAGCTTCTCGAACCCGACGCTGCCGGACCGCGAGAAGTACTTCCTGAAGACCGGGATCGACAGCCCCGAGAACTTTCTCGCTTACGAGGGCTTCTGGGAAACCGACAAGGTGGCAGGGCTCGGGATTCGCCACAACTACCTCAAGACGTTCGAGGGAACGGGTCACCTGGACGATGCACCGAACGGCGCTCCCACCTGGCCGACTCGCTCGTGGTCGAGACTGTCTGGGCCTCGAACGCTCTGGACGTTCTCTAACAGTGCGTCCTGTGGTGCCAACGAGCCTGAAGCTGGCAGGGCCATCGCCGGAGCGATCCAGTATCTCTCTAACCAGGGCATGAACTCCCTGTACATGCTTCCCATGAACCTCGGTGGGGATGGTCGCGACGTTCATCCGTTTGCGGTGATTCCGGAGAATGAGCCGAGCCGCAACACTCCATCCGACCGTCAGCTGTTGATGAACTACAGCGTCAAGCGTATGCAGGAGTGGAACACGGTCTTCCAGTTCGCCAACCGGAAGGGGCTGATGCTCCAGTTTGTTCTGCATGAGCAGGAGCGCCCGAACGTCGAGTGGCTGGGATACAGCCCTGAGCTCGGTGCCAATCCGAGCGAGGCCGAGCTGCGCAGCATGACCTGGGCGCGGCGTCTGTACCTCAAGCAAATGGTGGCTCACTTCGGTCACAACCTCGGCGTCAAGTGGAACCTCTGCGAAGAGAACACTTGGGGCGAGAGCGGATCGGATCGAGAGTTCTTCCCCGGCGAGCTTCGGGCCATGGCCGAGTGGATCGAGCGTTGGGACGCCTATGCGGATCACCCCATCACGGTCCACACGGACCCCGTGAGGTCGAACAGCAACAATGGCCTTGACCTCTACACCCAGATTCTCAGCGGGGCAGGTGGCGACTGGCTCGATGCCACGTCGTTCCAAATCCACGCCGGCGAGGTGGGCGGCGGTGCCGCTATCGACTACGACTACCCTGCGAACCAGCGCTCGTTTGGGTCGAACATCTACGGCGACACCGTGCAGAACATGTCGACGATCTTCGCGAACGCTGGCCGGAAGGGCGTGATCGACGTCGATGAGCAGGGGAGCCCGCAGTTCGGGTCCTCTGGTCGCCACGAAGATCCCGCGGAGGTCAACCAGTGGCTCTCGTGGGGCGCGTCGCCCAACGGCCGTCGCAGGCTAGTGCTCTATCAAGCCCTGTTCTCTGGCGGAGGCATCGAGTTCTACTTCGGTGGCTCCGAGAGCACGCAGTTCCCTGAGTACGGCGGTGGTGACCATGTCGCCAACGAATTCCGTTCGAGGGGGAAGCTGTGGGAGTCCTGCTTTGTTGCCCGAAGAGTCCTCACGGTTGTGCCTGAGTTCTGGACCATGGTCCCGAACCACGACCGCGTCAGCGGTGAGTACGGTTCGTTTATGGGACAGGCTCTCGTATTCGAGAACGCCGACCTGTCGGCCGGGCGTGGCCTCAACTACCACGCTGTGTACTATCCGCAGATTCGAGAGAAGGACCTGCTGAGCAGTCCGGTCGTTCTTGGGACGATCGACATGGCCCACACCGCCGGATCGGGGATCTCTTATTCCGTGACATGCTACGATCCAGTGACGGGGGTGCCGATCGGCACTTCGACGACGATCGAGCCCAATGGAGTGAGCATCGACCCCACTCAGCTAAGCGGTTACGTTGTACCGACCTCTAACGACCTCTTGATCGTCATTACGCAGGTCTAGAACCATGACTATGAACCTACGATTCGATCAGCGGTTTCTCGCCGCATGGATGCTCACGTTGGGCAGTGCGAGTGCAAGCGCCCAGCTACCCCATTCCGCCGTTCAGCTGTTGGAGCCAGAGATGAACTCCATCCTGCTCACGAGCAGCACCGGCTTCGGGGACGAAATGACGGCAACGCAGGACTTCGTTTGCGTCCGTGACGTCGTTCCTACCGCCACGTCGTTCACCCGCGGGATCACGATCTTCGAGCGTGGCGCCGGCGGCGAGTGGGAGCGTTCTCAGTCCTTTAGCAACGTCGACTTCCAGGTACCGGTCGACGGGCCGTTGACGTCTGAAGGCAACCTGATCATCGGGGGGACATCGATCCATGACCCCAAGGTGCTTCAGAGAGATGCGAACGGCTGGTCGGTCGTAGGTTCTGTTCCGAACACGCTCGCTGTTGCTGGAACGAGCGGGCTCCGCAAGCTCTTGCTGCACGGTGACTGGCTCGTGGCCCAGTCGCGGGGCGTGCGCAATCCTCAAGGGCAGTGGGACCAAGCGCTCATGATGTACCACCGCAATGCGGCGGGGGACTTCGAACACGTAGACACGATCTTTGGCCGCGAGAACGGCGTGCCCTACGGCGGCGGCGGGGAGTACAGCCGCCGCTTCGGCTGGTCCTTCGCCTTCGACGGTGACAGGCTCCTCGTGGCTAGCGCGATCTCCGGGCACGATGGCACTGGCCTCGGCGGCGGCGCTGTGTTCATCTTCGAAGAGCAGGCCACGGGCTGGGAGAGGACCGGGATCATTCAGAACCCCACCGGTCCCACCGCGCCCCTTGGGGAGCAGTTCGGCCTTTCAATGTTGGTCGAAGGGAATCGGCTCTTCATCGGCGCTCCCTTCGCCGGTCCGACGTCGCAGTATCGCACCGGGCGAGTCGATGTCTTCGACAGAGAAGGAACAGAGTGGCGGTTTAGCAAGTCGATCCTTCCCTCCGTCCCCTGGGGCGGAACGTTGGACCAAGGGATCTTTGGGTTCAGCCTGGCGTACGCCGAAGATACGCTCTTTGTCGGCTCGCAGGTGGGGCAGCTCCCTAGCGCGAACGGCGATCAGCACTCATTCGGCACGACCTACGCCTTCCGTGAGTGTGGAGGTCGCTGGCACGGTGCTCCCTTTGTGACCGCCCAGCAGGGCTGGGGCCAATCGGCCTACGGGCACTTCCTCGCCGCAGCAGGCGGCAAAGTGCTGACGTCGGCTCACCAGCGCGACATGGTCGTAGCGGGTCAGCTCGTCTTCAGCGTCGGGGCCGTGGTTTCCGCGGACATCGCTCTCCTGGAGGATCCGTGCGACTGGACCTACGGGCGATCCTTTTGCGGCGGCGAAACGCAGTGCCCCTGCGGACCTGGTTCGGTAGCCGACGAGGGATGCCCCAACTCCAGCGGCACCGGCGCCAAGTTTCAGATGACGGGCTACTGGGTCGAATCCACGGTCCAGCGGGCGGAGGTGACGGGCCTGCCCCCGAACACGATCTGCGCGCTCTTCTACGGAGACCGCCTCTTCAACCCTCCGCCTCCAGCTGCGACGGCGGGGGCAGGCTTGCTGTGCCTCCAGGCACCGGCGCTCCTGGCGATCAGCCAAGCAAACGGGTCGGGCGCGGCGTACTTTACTGACGAAGAGCTTCCCCATCCCCCGCCGGTCTTCGGCGATCCGGGACTCCGCCCGCTGCAGGTCCTCTACCGAGACAGAGGCCAGTCGGCGTGCCCGTTGGGAAGGATCAACACGTCGAACGCGCTGATGGTTCCGCTCGACGACTACTAGCCGCCCCTGGGCCGCCTTCCCCAGCAGGGCGTTTCAGCCGAGCGTTTCTGTCGCCGTCTGCCCTAGCGCCGGCGGGGCCAGCGGGCTCTGAACCAGCACGGTGGGGGAGAGCGGCGCGACGGGGGCCATGGTGCGCCATGGCTGAGGAGACCCCCGGGGCGGCTAGGAATCAGGGTTACGGGGAGCCAGGGAGGGGGCCACACTGTTCGGCATGCTTCGAACTCCCGCGATGCTCCTCCTTTCGCTCCTTGCCGTCCCGACTTCGTTCGCTCAGGCAACCTGGATCGTCGACAGCGATCCCCTCGCAGGCCCCGACTTCGATCAGATCCAGGCGGCGATCGACGCAGCGGCTGCTGGCGACACGATTCTGGTGGGGCCGGGTACCTATCATCGCTTCGATCTCACCAAGGGGCTTTCGATCGTCGGCAGCGTTGCGGTCAATGCCGGGGGGACCCTTTCTCCCACGACCGTCATCCTTGGCTTTCCTACGGGTCTCGGTGCAGGCTTCGTTTCGACCGTTGCGACGGATGAAGTGGCGGCGCTCGCGGATCTCGACTTCGACACGTGGTGTTTTGCTAGGCAGAACCAAGGCGTCGTTCTCTTCGATCGCTGTTTCGGTCCCGTGGAGTTCCGCGGGAACGCAGATAGCAGAGCGCGCGCTGGGTGGGCAGCGATCAGGATCGCGGATGGGACGAGTTGGGCTGAGGTCGCCGAGCCGACGCTCGGCGTTCGTGTTGATCAGCAGTCCGTGCCTGCATCGAATCCAACGGTCCTCGTTTCTAATCCAAAGCTCTTTGGCTTCGACGCATGGGGAAGCGCGACTTGCTTCAGCTCGCAGTTCTACGACAGCACCCCGGGGCTCAGCGCAGACTGGGCTGATCTCATCGTGACCGGGCTGCCCGTGGACTTCCTCATTGGCGGCGACCGCGCGTACAACTCGTGCATTCCGCTCCCGGGTTCGCCTGGCCTCGTTTTGGAGGAGGGCTCCTTGAGGCTGAGCGGAGTGACCGTTCAGGCCCAAGATCCATCGGTCGCGGATCTTGGGCTTGGCCTGACGGTTGACCTATCGGAACCCCCGACCCCAGATCCCTCGCTCCGACTCATCGGTGAACCGACCGCGGGGGCCAGTGTGACCCTTGTCGTAGACGGCGCAGCGGGCGATGAAGCTCGCTTGGAGCTCGGCGAGGGACCCACGGTTCTCTTCACCGGAGCATCTGCGGTGCCGCGTCTGGTGACACCGGGACGCGTATTCCCGATGGGCGTTGTGCCGGCGAGCGGCTCGGCATCCGTGACGCTGACGATTCCGACCGGTGCCCGCCCCGGGACGATCTACTGGTTTCAGGCGTGGACCACCGCTCCGTCGGGAGTTGGCCGCAGGACGAACTCGCTGCCGCTGCTGATCCGCCCATGACCCTGGGCGGCTGCTGCTTGCTCCGCAGAATTCCCATGGCAAGTTCCGCCCCTCGTGCCGAGCCTTGGAAAGTGGGTGATCCGACCGTCCCAATGGATGCCGAGAGGACTCCTCCGCCCTGGAGCCAAGCGATCGCCGGGTGGACCGGGGCCGAGAGTTCGCTCCGCTAGCGTGTCAAGAATCGGTATGGCTCGACTACATTCCCGGTGTCGCACGTATCCTGAAAGACCATGTTCCGCGCTACCCATCTCTTCCTCCTGGCCGCCGCCGGTCTCTTGCCCAGCGAACCCGCTCCTGGGATCCAGATGGATGCGCCCGAGCGAGAGTCGATGGACCGGGCCTTCGCCCATGCGCTGAGCCTCGCGCGCAGCAAAGCCGACGGGCTCGACTTCAGCGTCGACCACTCCTCCTGGGAAGACCCGTGGGTGGTCCAGTCCGATCACTACGAACTTCGCACGACAGCGTCCCGCGCCTACGGCGTACGGATGGTCAACACGCTTGAGGGCATGCTCCCGATCTACCAGGAGCTCTTCGACACGGACAAGCTGCCGCAAAGGCGAGTCCCGGTGCTCATCCACCCGACGCAAGAGGCTTACAGCCAGTACGGCGACGATCACAGCGACGAGCGATCCTCCATCTGGGGAGGCTACTTTGATCCGAACAACCCCGGCGGCGCGATCGCTACGGTCTTCGACAAGAGCGATTCATTGCAGCGGATGTACCTGGTGCGTTCGAGCTGCCAGGAGTTCATTCACTCTGCTTTCGGGAGCCAGAATCTGCCGGTCTCGCTGACCCAGGGGCTGGGTGCCTACGCCGAAACGTTCTGGGTCTGGGACTTCCTGCTCAGCCGCTTCGAACAGCTCCGCGACGCGGGCCAATTGATCCCCCTGGGCGAGCTACTCACCGCGAACCGTGACGCGTACGTCGATCGTGTGGAGCTCTTCAACGTACAGCTCGCCGTGACCATCACCTACCTTCGCATGTTCCGGGAAGACACTCGTTCGGAATTGAACGGTCTCAAGCTCGTGGAAGCAGGCAGCTTCGACAAGTACGTGCGGAAGGCCGTGCGGGGCGAAAAGCTCCAGGGCGATCCGGTGCACGCTTTGTTGACCGAAGAGACAGACGCCCTCGACGCCGAGATCCGCGCGTTCCGTGGATGGCGCGGGAACTGAGCTCTGGCGCTGGCTTCTCTACGCCCGAGCCGCTGACCTGTCGGCTTCTGCGATCCAAGCTTCGGCTAACGGGTCGTACCTTTCTAGCTCAGGATGGCCGAGTAGGTCGCGTCGACGAAGCGGGGATCCCCCGCGATGCAGCCCGGCTCGGTAGCGCTTCCGTCCTCAAAGAGGTGCTCGGGAGCGTCCGACCTCATCGACGGACCCGCGCGCCCAAGAGACTGTGGCCAGGTTCCGCCGCCATCGGGCCCTAAGCGTTCCTTAGTCGAACTCTGCGAACCACACTTCGGCTCGCGGGTCTTCGCCGCCGAGCTCGAGGTAGTTCAACAGGTCGTTCCGAACTTGCCTGCCGTCAGCGAGGTAGTTACGCCCTAGGTCGGCCAGGGTGAACCAGGCCGGCGCGCACGTTGGGTCGAGGTTCACGGCGCGGCGCAGGGCATCGGACGCGTCGTCGAACTGCTCGAGCTGGAACAACGCTAGGCCGCGGAAGAGGTGTCCGTCGGCCGAGCGCGGATCGTCGTCGAGCGCGGCGTCGGCAAGCTCGAGCGCAGCTTGCGCCTCACCCGCCTCCAGCTTGATGCAAGCCAGGAGCGCCTGGGGCCGCGCATCCCGGAAGCCGCTCTCGACGGCACGGGTCAAAGCACGTTCTGCCCCTTCGTAGTTGCCGATCTCGAAGTGCGCGACCCCGAGCAGCGCTCGAAGCTCGCCCGGGGCGTTGCCGCGCCTCACGATCGGTTGCAGGAAGTCGACGACGTCGCCGTACCGCTCCGCGTCGAAGTAGGCCGCCACCAGACCGTTCTGCGCTTCCTTCTGGTCTGAGTCGGAGCCCAAGACTTGGAGGTACATGGGTACGGCGTCATCCGCACGCCCCGCTGCCCGGTAGGCCCGCGCGAGGCCCAGCAGAACCGCCGGGTCCTCGGGTCGAATTCGCTTAGCGTTCTGGTAGCTGTCGATGGCCGTATCGAAGGTGCCAGCGCTGACCATGAGGTCGCCCAACCCTACGTGGCCACGCCAGCAATCTCGGTCGGATTCGACGGACCGACGGAAAGCCGCTTGGGCTTCGTCGACCTCACCCTTCGCGGCGAGCAGCGCGCCCTGGCCCGCGAGGGCGTCGCCGTAGCTCGAGTCGATGCCGAGCGCGGTTTCAAAGTGTCCTGCGGCAGCTTCGGTCGCCCCGCGGTCGAGCTCGACCCAGCCCAGGGCGGCGTGGGCTTCCGCGTAAGCCGGATCGCGAAAGATCGCCTCGCGCAGATCCGTGGCGGCGGAATCGGCGTTTCCGCGAGCCGAGTAGAGGGCGCCGCGCAGCAAGAACGCTTCCGCGTCGACCTGGGGGAGGCCCATGACGGTGTCGACGAGCGCGCGAGCGCCTGGCAGCTTGCCGCTGGCAATCTTCGTGCGCGCGCTATCGAGAATGGAAAGGTAGCTCTTCTCCGCTTCGTTGAGGCTGGACATGCCGCGCGGCCGAAGGCGCGGCGAATCGGCGGAGGCCTGGCCACTACCAGCGCTTCCCGAACCCACCGGCGGAGGCGTCCCACCCGGACCAGCGGAGCCGCCACTGTCTTTCATGGCAAAGAGGATCGCACCCACGAGCGCAGCCGCTCCGACGGCAGCGGCCGGGATCAGCCACTTGGGCCGCTCCTTGGGCTGCGGCGGCCGCGGGGTGCGCGCCCGCCGCGTCGAGCGGGGCGTGGGCGTTCGCTTGGCGTCCGGGTCGAGCTCGCGCTCCTCGACGCTCTCCTCGAGGAGGTCTTGCGACATGGCGGCAGCCGACTGGTACCGGTCGCCGCGGTCGACTTCGAGGGCGCGCTCCACGAACTGATCGGCCCAATCGGGGATCCCCTCGAGTCCGGGATACTCCCGGAGCGAGGGGGCGTCCTGGGTGGCTTGGGCGTACAGCAGCTCCGTCAGGTTCTTGCCTGTGAACGGGCGCTGGCCCGCGAGCAGCTCGAAGAAGATGACGCCGAGCGCATAGAGATCCGTCCGCGTGTCCGCTTCCTCGCCGCTTGCCTGCTCGGGGGCCATGTAGAACGGCGTGCCGATCAGTCGTCCCGGCACGGTCGAGAGGCTCGAGCCCATCGTCGTGTCGATGAGCTTGCTCAGCCCGAAGTCCAAGACGGTGACCCGCGGCCCTCCCGAGGTCTCAGTGAGCATGATGTTCTCAGGCTTCACGTCCCGGTGAATGATGCCGAGGTCATGGGCGGCGCCGATCGCGTCGAGGGCCTGAAGGATCACCTCCTGGGCTTCCTCCAGGTCCATGGGCCCGTCCTCTTCCAGCACCTTGCGAAGGTCCCGGCCTTCGATGAACTCCATCGCGAGGAAAGCATCGCCAGCTTCCGTCACATCGAAGTCGAACATTTCAATGGCGTTCGGATGGCTGAGCTTGCCCGCAGCCACTCCCTCGCGTCGGAAACGCTGGATGCCCTCGGGCCCCAGGAGCACCTCGGGGTGCAGCACCTTGAGCGCCACCTTCTTCTCGAGCCCGAGGTGCTCGGCGAGGTAGATGCGCCCCATGCTCCCCTCTCCGACGAGCTCCTTGACCCGGTACTTTCGGGCGACAACCTGCCCCACGAGATCAGCCTTGCCGTCGCCGAGGGTCATTCCGCAAGAAGGACAAAAGCGTGCGCCGTCCTCAACGGTGGCGTCGCAGCGGGGGCAGTTGGTGGGCATCGGTGAGATTCTAGTCGCTGACCCGCGCCACGGCACGTGCTTCCACGCTGGTTCAGGCTCCTAGGGGCTCGTCTGCCTGTTGTTCGGACACAGTCGCCAAGATTTTCACTCATCCTGGGTTGGCTTCGGTTTCGAACGGGAGCCTAACTTCGCAGTAACCAGAGCGGGACCGCCGAGTAGCCCAGACCATGCGCTCCCGCCCGCACGACGACAGGCCAACGACGCCTAGGCGCGAAGGTGCTAGCGAAACGAACCGGGAGAGCAGGCTCCTATTGGGCTTGGCTGCGTCGATGGCTGTCCTGGCAGCGTGGCTGTTTCTTCGCGCCTCCTCCGTTGCATCACGCGCCGAGCTCGCGCCCGACACCGCGGCCGCTGCGCCGGGAGTCGAGGCGGTCGATGACGACGAACTCTCGGCGCCCGCGCCGTTGCGTCACCCATCGCCTGATGCGGAGGCTGCGGCTCCGTCGGCACCCCGGCGGACCGCACTGTCGTCTGCTGGGCCGGCTGGCTTGACCGAAGCGTTCGACGGCGCTGTTCCGCCGACACGGCAGTCCGCCGGTTTGAAGTTCCGCGTGGTGGACCCGGTGACCCGAGAGGATCTGGCAGACCTACAGGTCGCTGCGTTTTCCTTGGAGCGCGGTTGGCGCGGATCCACCCAGTCGCCGACTTTCAAGCGTCTCACGGCGGGCGAATGGACGCTTCGCGTACGCCGCGATGGCTACGACAGCGCAGAGCTTTCGGGGATCCAACTGCGCCTTGGAGAGACGACGGATCTTGGGGACATCGTCTTGCCGCGGGGGACCGGCCAGGTCTTCGGCTCGGTCGGGCCCTACGACGACGGAGACGTCAGGCTGACCCTTAGCGGCCGCACCGATTTTCCATGTGGGACGCACGGGGTGGACAAGGATCTCGACTGCGAGACCTGCATTCATCCGCAGCGCTCTTCAAGTCGAATCATCCCCGCCGCCGGTGGCACGTTCGCTTTCGATGCGCTTGTGGAAGGTAAGTACTGGCTGGAGGCCAAGGGGAGCAAGGGGGAGTCCGTTCACCTTGAGCGGCTAGCGGTGGCGAAGGGCGAAGCGGTGCGCCACGACATTCGCTGGGATCGCCGTACGGTGCAGCTGCGCGTCACGGGCCCGACCGAGGGAGCGTCGGCCGGTGGGTTCACCGGCAAGTGGACGGAAGGACCCGCTTTGTACATGGCGCCCGTCACCTTTCACTTCTTCAAGGGGGATCGCGCGTGCGCGGCCGGTTCGTTCACGCCGTCGGGCCTCGGCGAGTACGAAAAGGCCCAGAGGCTCGCCCGGGAGAATGCGAGCCAAGGCGACCCTGACGCTCGCACGGAGAATCGGTTCGCGAAGCTCAAAGGGACGGCGCGAGCGGATACCGAGCCGCTTGAGTACGACGAAACCGGACAGGTCTCTCTACTTGTCCGCGTGGCCGATCGCTGGGATACGTGGGTAGAGAGTGACCTTGTGGACGCCGAGTTCGTCAACGACTTCGAAGTATCAGAGCGCTCGCCAGACCGCTCGGGTGATCACCCGCTAGACAAGTCCCCCGAAGACGGCGCGCCCTCGGATCGCCACCAGGCATGGCCGCTCCGCACGAACTCACCCCCGGTGTCAACGGCCAGGCGCGTCCAAGCCGTCCATCGTGGCGGCGGCTTGTACGAGGTCGAACGGGTGCCCGTCGCTGCGGATTTCGTCTTCATCCGCTCTGGCCCCTACCACGGCGTGGCATCCCTCGACCTCGGGGCGTCCTCGTCCACGACGTGGCGGGTTGACCTCAGCGCACGCTGCTCGATCCCATCCGCTGAAGCCGTCCGAGGTCAAAAGTGCGTGGATTGCCACCCTGGCATGCCCGTGTTCAACATCGTGTGGTAGTGCCAGCACGGTGACGCAGCCCAGTGACGCAGCCCAGTGACGCTGCACAGTGACGCAGCACGGTTCTCGCCCCGTCTACTGGAAGAGCACGAGCGTCGATCCCGTCGTGTTGGAGGTCGGCTGCCCCTGGTCGAAGTCGCGGTGCCAGAGCTGGAAGTGGAGCGTCGTGCCAGGCGTCACCGTTCCGACCACGGGGTTCAACGAGGCTGAGTCCACCGGGGTCGAGAGCGTGCCGGAGGCGCTCACGGTTCCGATGCCGGCGCCCCAGCGCGAGACGCCCGAGATGCAGAGGACACCTTGGCCCGACCCAAGCGCGGTGGGCGCCTGGCCGACGGTTCCGACGAGCGGCAGTGCGAAGGCCCCGGGCGGGAGGTCGGTCGAACGCAGCGTGAGGAGTGAGTCTCCGGGGGCCGCGTACGCGACTCCGAACGCTTCGATGGCACCGGGGGCTCCCGTGGAGTTTTGATTCGTAGCGACACAGCCCTGGGACCCCGTTGGCGGAAGCACGTACCGCGTCTGGATGCTCATGTCGTTGGCCACCACCACGCTGCCGTGGTCTACCCCAAGGGTCGTGTTCGAGCCAGCACCCACTCGCCAGGCCGGGACGGGCCGACCCACAGGTGGCCAGATCCTTAAGTTCGAAGAGCTATGGAGACCGTCCTCAATGCAGAAGGACCCAGCGTAGGGCGCGCCGCTCCAGCCAACGCCCGGGATGAGTCCCGTGCCGGTGAGCCTCTGGGACTGGCCTGGGTCGATCGTGACAGGCGCAGGCAGCTGGAGGATGTAGTAGAAGTCGTCCTGGAAGTAGTCGATGCCCCAGCACGGCGCACCACCGTTGTAGTGCCCACCGTTCACAAAGCTCGCGCCGAACCCTCGCATGGAGCTGAACGTCAGCGGGGAGCTCTGCTGGTTCGTGAACGTCACGTCGTAGTCGATCTCCACCCCGGCGCCGATCGCTGAGATGAAATCCTGCTGGAGCGGCTGCCAGGTGGCTGGGCGGGCGTGTACGGCGGTGTCGTTGCCGACGGTGGTTTCGGTGTGGGTGACCGACTGCACGGGATGCAGTGGAGTGAGCAGGACCAGTGCTGGGAAGAGCATGGAGTCGGTGGGTTAGGAAAACGAGTGAGCGAGCCGACGGGTCCCTTAGAGGTCGACGGTTCCGAAGCGGTCCGGTGCGATCTTGGAGCAGAGGTCGCGGACCACGGGGCTTGTGTAGCGGTGGTAGGCCTTGATGTTGTGGGGGCCGACACCGTGTTCAGCGCTGTAGCTGCCGCCAAAGTCGTTGACGCAGATGCCGTAGACGAGGTCCTGGAGCTGGGCCTTCAGGTCGCTCAACGCGGCCGGTTCCAGCTTAGGGTCGAGCACCAGATTCAGGTGGCTGCCGCCGTCCCCCCAGTGGCCGAAGTCGCAAACTCGGACGCCCGGAGCCACATCCTCGACACGGCGCTCCACTTCGCTCGTGAAACGCGCCATGTCGCCCCTCGGTGTGGAAACGTCGAGGCCGAGGACGGCGCCGTCCTCGCGAAGCGACTCGGATACCTGGTGCCGGATCGACCAGAAGTCCTCGACATCGCCGACCACCACGTCATCGATACCGTCGGGCATCTCTTCCATCGCATCGCCGAGAGCCATGCCGAGTACGTCTTCCAGATCGAGGGTCTCGGGTGGCAGGCCACACTGGAGTTCCACTAGCACCGCGTAGGCCGGCGCACCTTCAGCGAACGGCTGCCGATCCAAGGAACCGTGGCGGAGGACGGCCTCCGTGGCGTTCTTGGAGATCGCTTCGAACGCGCTGAGGAAGTCGCCCACATGGGGTTCGATGCGCTGGAGCAGCTCGACCACGGCGTCACCTGAGTTCGCGCATACGAGCGCACCGACGGTTTGCTTTGGCAGGGGCCACGTGCGGAGGGTCGCGCGGGTCACGATGCCGAACGCGCCGCTCGTGCCGACGAAGAGCTGCTTGGCGTCGAGGCCGGTGTTGTTCTTGGCGAGGCGACCGAGCTGGCTCAGCACTTCGCCGGACGGAAGGACGACCTCAAGGCCCAAAAGGTTCGCACGAACGTCGCCGTAGCGAACGAGCCGGGACCCGCCGGTGTTCGTGACGATCATGCCCCCGATCTGCGGGTCGGCGCCGAGGTCGATGGGGAAGGTTCGGCCGTGCTGCTTCAACTCTTCGTTGAGCTGGGACAGCAGCACGCCGCCATCCACCAGCACCGTCCCGTCTTCCGGGAAGTACTGGATCGTCTTGGAGAGCCGCTCCAATGACAGCACCACCATTTCGCCTGAGTCGTCGGGGTTCGACGCGGCCACGAGGCCGGTGTTGGCGCCGATGGGCTGGATCGGGACGCCCACTGCGCGGCAGAGGGTCACCACGGACGCGACACCCTCCGCGGTCCTCGGCTTACAGACAACGCGCGCCTTGCCCTGGCCGTACCGCCAGCCGCTCTCGTACGCGGCGAGATCCGGTGCCTCGGTGAAGACGCAGTCAGCCCCCAGGCTGGCCACGAGATCGGCTTCTAGCTGACCAGCCGTCGCGGCCGGTGGAGTGTTGGTGGACATCCGGCGGATTCTATCCTCAAGACTGCGTTGGGCCGACCCGGAAGCACGCCCGTTGTGACCCCAATCCCTCGAAAATCCGAATCGTGCTACCGTGGAGCTAGCGCCCTTCCCGAGCGCCTCTCGTCCATGCTTCACGACCACCGTCTTGGCAACCACTTCATCATGTCCCTGACTCGCACCATCACTGGCGTCGCGCTCTTCGCCAGCGCAGCTAGCGCCGCCCCCCAAGGCCCCACTGACCATCTGATCGTCCACGTGGCCGACCCGTCCGGCGTCGCGCCGTCCATTAGTCGATACACCGATACGGGAACGCTCAACTTCTCGACCGGAATGAACGCGGCTGTCGACTACAGGCGTGTCGCTTTCACCGAGGACGGCGGCTTCGTCACCGTGGCGGACAACCCTGGGCGGGTGATCGTTTTCTCCGCCGCGGGCGTCGAGGTGAGTTCGTTCCCTATCCCGGAAGTGTTCGCCGTCGGTGCCTTTGCCATTGAAGTGCTGGCGAACGGCGACATCGCGATCACCGACGACGCAGTGCACTACTACAGCGAGGCCGGCGTCTTTCTCATGACGGACTCGTCCTGGCCGTCTCTCTTCCTGCAAGAGGATCGGGACGGTGGCCTGTGGTCCGGCGCCCCGGGCGGCGGCTTCTCGGCGAACTACCGCCGACTCGACCCAAGCGGCGGCCCGCTGCTCGGCGCGTTCTCGGTTCCGTTCGGGCTCGACATGGCGACGGCGCCCGACGGAACGATTTGGCTCGCTGCGGGCCTCCCCCAGAGCTACATCGCGAACTATCAACGCGACGGGACGTTGATTTCCTCGTTCTCCACCTCCGTTCCGTTCTGGGCCCTCGAGGTCGCATCCGATGGGACACTCTGGGCAAGCGAGTTTGAGGGCGACAGGGTCGTGCACTTCTCCACGGACGGCGTCGAGCTTGGCTCGGTGTCTGTGGACGTGGGAACCGAGGGGCGCATCTTTAGCATCGACATCGGCCGAGCGGAGACGTTCGGCAGCACGCTGTGCTTGGGAGAGCCGAATTCGGTGGGAGCCGGTGCCCATGTGCGGACCTCGGGCTCCCAAACGATCCAGGACAACGAGCTGATCCTCGACGTGACCGGCTTGCCCCTCGGGAGCGCGGGTTACTTCCTGATGTCGAACACCACCGGGCAACTCCCGGTCAGCCAAGGTGTGCTCTGTCTCGGCTCGCCGGTCCTGCGGTTCAGCCTCAACCCGCTTCAGTCCTCACCGGGAAGGTGGGCGCAGTTCCGGCCTGACTTGACGAATCTCCCCCAGGGCACGGTGATCACGCCCGGTTCCACCTGGCACTTCCAATACTGGTACCGCGACGCAAATCCCGGTTCGGTATCGAACCTCTCGGACGCGGTGTCGTTGACGTTCCTGTAGGGCGCGCCGTTTAGCGCTCGCTACTTCGCCTCTTCGATCATCTCGTCGATAGCGGCCAGGACCGAGCGATCCGCGTCGCTGAGGTCGTCCACCGTCAGGCCATCCACGGGTTCGTACCAGCGCTGGGTCCCGCAGAACTTCAGGAGTGTTTTGTGGGTGGGCGCGATGCCCATCCACGCCGCGAAGAACTGGCGGACGACTCGCAGGTCTGCGCTGTGTTCCTCGACGAACTTCCTGCACAGATCGCGGGCGCCCTCGGGAGTTGAGGGCATGATCGACTTGAAGTAGGAGCCAACCAGCGGCTCGCCCGCCTCGAAGGGGGCGAAGGTCCAGTGTAGGGATGCTTCCGTTCCTGGCCTGCTGCTCAGATCCTTCGTTTCGTAGCCCGCTGGCAGAATACGCCTGGCGAAGCGTGTCGGGTAGTCAACGAACATCGGAAAGGTCTGAGGCCTATCGAGCGGAGAGGCTTCCATAGGGACCCTAGCGGCGAGGTACTCTTCGAACTGCCAGGTGTGCACCACGAACTCAGCGCGTTCAATCTTCCCCGCCCAACTTGCACCCGTCGCGGTGATGTACTGGAACCATTCGACGATCGCTCCACCCTGGTGTTCGAGCCAAGGCAGCTCTTTCTCTACTTCACTCACCGTACGGTTCGCTTCCCGACGGCTAGCGCGGTCTTCTCTTCGGACCATGTCCCCAAGGGACATAGACATGTTCATCCCGTACGACACGCGCAGCGTCCTGGTTTCACCGGGGGCGAAGTCCATGGACCACAGGAACGTTGATCCAAAGGTCTCAGTGAACGGCTGAAACGTGGTGTGGTAGGTGCGGTTGTCGTCGCGCGCAATGAACCGGTGCTGGTGCACTAGGTCTGCTGTGTCCGTGTCTTCCTTCGGGTCGTACGGCGGCGACAAGAACTGGGAGTCGAGGGGGAAGCCCACCTGGACCTTCACCGCTTGGTCCTTGAGGTTTCGAAGCACGAAGGTGCAGTCGAAGTCCACCCGATCGACCGGCACCCCACCGGTGAAGAGCCGCGGCCCGCGATGGGGGCGAATCTCGACGCGCTCCCGCACGAGCTGTATTTCCGCGGATTCAGTCAGCTTGACCGTGTGACCTGAACCCGAGAACACGCCTACGTTGGCGCGAGCGGAGACGGAGAGCGAGAAGAGCGATGCGGCGACCAATGCAAGTTGGGTTGGGAGCTTCATAGCCGGACTCTACGGTGCTTTATCCCGATATTCCCGTCGAAGGGGAAATGTAGACCTGGCGCATGACATCGCGCTTTCAACTGAATCGGGTTAGGGTCGTGGTAGCTCGAAGTCTCGCACGACTCCGCTACACATCTCTTCCCTCAACTGACCATAGACATCTGATGTTCACTCAACGCTTTTGCCTCGCTGTTGCCAGCTCCTTTGCGCTCGCCCTTCCCGCCCTTAGCCAGCAGATCTTCTACACGACAGCATTCGACACCCTGGACGGCTGGACGGTGACGACCGGCTGCGCGCCTGGGTACTCGTGGGCAGCCGACGCGACGCCCGCGACGGTGGGGACGGCGAACGTCTCCCCGTTCTTGAGCGCACCCGCCTCGCTCAACTTCAACAACGGAGTCCATATCGGTGGGGACGGGTTCTGTCCCTGCGGAGGCGGACCAGGGGATGCCGAAATCACGTGCGGCGAAGCGACGTCGCCCCCCATCGAGCTCGGAGGCAGCGCCGAACCGATCTTGGTCTTTCACCTGCTGGAGGTCATGGAAGCTGAGTGCCAGTGGGACAGCCTCGTTCTCACCGTGACTTCGACGGACGGCGGCACGCCCTTTATCGATGAGTGCATATCGAGCGGCGTCGTCGCTGGAAATCCTTGGGTTCAACTCGTGTTCGAGCTCGAGCCCGGCTGGGGGGAAGTGGTCGTCACGTTCGCCTTCCACACCCTTGACGGTTGGTTGAACGGGGGTGGAGGTCCTTTCATCGACGACTTCACCGTTGTCGACGTCAGCGGGGCTTCATGGGTCACGCACTGCCAAGGGCAGCCGAAGGCGGACGGCACCCCCGGTGCCACGCTGCGCCCGGACGGCAGCCTGTCCGTTCAAGACAACGAGTTCCGTCTCCAGGGCGGCGTCTTTCCGACCAACGGCTTCTCCACTGCGTTCTACGGACTCGATCCAGCGGTGCTGCCGGCGGGCAACGGCATTCGATGCATCTCAGGCGGAGTGAGCTATCGCCTTCCCCTGGTTCCGATCGTCAACGGAACACCCTACTGGCGAATCGACCTGACTACGCCGCCCCTCGCCTCAGGAGCGATCACGGGCGGATCGAGCTGGTACTTTCAGTCGATCTTCCGAGACGGCGCGAGCTTCAACTTCTCCGACACGGTCCTCGTGACCTTCTGGAACTAGAAGCCTGGCTCAGGCCGTCGCTTGCCTGTCCGTCGCCGCAGCGCCCGCGGTCATCTTGAAGATCGACGTGGCGTTGCCAGCGTCGAAGGTCAGGTCGAGCTTCCCGGATGGCAGCTTCTTGCGGGTGATGAACTCGTGGAACGATCCGGGGACCTCGCGCACGACCATGTGGCCGGCGGCGGAACGGAAGAGGCGCTGGGTCATGGCGGCGCGGAAGGCCGTCTGCATCACGTTGCCGTTGCGCGAGACCTCGACGGCCTCCTTGATGGGCCTGCCGAGGGCTTTTTGGCCCTCCGCGACGGCGAATACGTCGTCGACGCGGTCTGTGGCGTGGTTGAAGGCGTTGCCTTCGGTGGAGATCCAGGCCATCTCGGCGCTCTCTGACAGGAGCGTCTCGTAGTCCTCGACCGTGGGCTCCTCGTGCTGGCGGTCGAACGCCGCAACGAGCTCGGGCAGGAGGCGGCGAGCATCCTCGATCGCGAGGAAGCCGGCACGGCTCAGGTGCTTCAGGATGTCCTTGGCCTCAAGGGTGAGCGGATCCTGGCTCTCGCCCACGACGCGCGCCGTGGCGCTCTGGAACTCCGCGGAGAAGCGTTCCGGGTGCAGCTCGGACACGAAGTACTGCGGGATCTCTTCGGGCAGGTCCTCGTGGCAGTACGAGAAGCCGGTCATGTGGATCTTCGAGAGGTCGTAGGTGCACGCCTGGCGGTAGCCGAGGGGCTCGAGGATCCGGGCGAAGGCCTCGGCGCCCGAGGGCAGATTTCCACAGTCCGTGGCCACCGTGCGGAGCGCGCCGTGGTCGAACGTCAGCGCGTGACCTGCGTGCATCGAGTCCTCGACGTAGGCGCGGGCCATGGGCACGCGGCGCTGGACGTCCTCGAACAGGAGCCCGGCCAGGGCGAGGGCCAGCTCTGCGCGCGAGACGTCCCCTCGCACCTCACCTTCGGGGAAGACCAGGGCGCTGCGGATCGCGTGGGCCCTGATGTCACCGACTTGGGAGGCCATTAGACGCTCGATGGTGGTCGCGGCCGGGGCGGGG
>CALHGQ010000582.1 GCA_938030175.1 uncultured bacterium
ATGGCCTGGTGGAAGCCGGGCCTCGAAGGCGGCGCCGCTGGCTCGATCGTGAAGTTCTGCCAGGACGACTCGGGCGCCAAGCTGAAAGAAGTGATGGGGGCCGAGGAGGGAGACCTGCTCGTCTTTGTCGCGGACCAGGAGGACGTGTGCTGGAAGGCGCTCGGCGCGCTTCGACTGTTCGTCGCCAAGATGCTGGGCATCGTGCCTGAAGTCGACGGCGCCGACCAAGGCGGCACCGGTCCGTGGAACTTCCTCTGGGTCACGCACTTCCCGATGTTCGAGTGGGACGCCGAGCCCGCCGACGGCGGCAAGCCGCGCTACGTCTCTCAGCACCATCCGTTCACCGCTCCCGATGACTGGGAGCTCGCCGGGGACCCCGCCGAAATGGGCAGCCGGGCCTACGATTTGGTCCTCAACGGCTGGGAGCTCGGCTCTGGGTCGATCCGGATCCACCGCCAGGACACCCAGTCCAAGGTCTTCGACCTCCTGGGCCTGGAGGAAGAGGAGATCAAACTGAAGTTCGGCTTCCTCCTGGAAGCGCTTTCCTATGGCCCTCCGCCCCATGGGGGCTTCGCCGTGGGCCTCGACCGGATCGTGGCCCTGACCCTCGGCATGGAGTCCATCCGCGACATCGTGGCCTTTCCCAAGACCACCGCGGCCTCCGATTTGATGTGTGAGGCGCCCTCGACGGTGGACGCCCACCAGATGAAGGACCTCTTCATACGGCACGCCGATCTCCCTGCGGCGAAGGAAGAAGGCCCAAAGAGCTAATCGCATCTGGGCGAATCGGTCGATTCGTCCTATCGTTCACTATAGAACCGGCCCTCGCCGCCCACCGCTGTGGTGGGCCAGGGCCCTCACGCAACCCAAAGAGAAACCACTTGGCTGTCCAGAACTTCCGACGGAACCGTCGAATTCGCGTTCCCGAAGTACGATTGATCGACGAGAACGGCGAACAGGCCGGCGTCGTTCAGACCAAAGATGCGCTCCAACGCGCCATCAGCGCAGGCCTTGACCTCGTTGAAGTTGCCCCGACTGCACGCCCGCCCGTGTGCAAGATCCTCGACTGGGGCAAGTTCAACTACGAGCAGAGCAAGAAGAACAAGAAGGACAAGAGCGGCACCAAGACCAAGTCGGGTCTGAAAGAGCTCCGCGTCCGCCCTGCGATTTCTGGACACGATTTGTCCTACCGCCTAACGGACGGCCGCAAGTTCCTCGACGAGGGCCACAAGGTCCTCTGCGTCTGCATCTTCAAGGGCCGCCAGATGGCCCACCCGGAACACGGCTACGACGTGATGCGTCAGGTCGCCGCTGAACTTGCGGACATGTCCAAGGTGGAGATGCCCGCCAAGATGCAGGGTCGTCGGATGACGATGCTGTTGAGCCCGCTGCCCCTGGCCCAGCGCCGTGCTGCCGCCAAGGAGCGCGCCCAGAAGGCCGAAGAGGCCGAAATCGCCCGTGCGCGCGGCGAAGATGTACGAACGGAGTAACGAACTCCCAGCACTCGGCGTCCCATCGTCGCCGACATAGTTGCTATTCGAAGCGGTCCGCGGTCTCCTTGCAGTGTCTACTGTTGACCCCGGACCGTTCTTCGTTTCCCCGTTGGGGGATCTGCCCCTGAAGCCATCATGCGCTGTCTATTCTTCCTACTCGCTTCCACGCTAGCCGTGGCCTTTTCCTTTGGCATCCCCGCTGACGTAGCTGTCGCTTCGCTCGGCGCGCCGAGCGTCGACGTCGTCAACACCGACTGCCCGGTTTCCGCTATGCCCGTCAAGGCTGGCATGGAGGTCGAAACCAAAGGAGGCAACATCGGCGTGTGCTGCGCCAAGTGCCAAACCGCAGTCGCCGGCTGGAGCGACGACAAGAAGGCCGAGTACGTGGCGAGCTTCAGCCAGAAGGCTGAAGAGAAAAAGCCCGAGGCCAAAGAGGCTCCGGCATGGGACGGCGAGCCGTACCTGCTCACGACCTGCGCCGCTTCCGGTCGCCCGATCGAAGTCAAGGGCACCCCGACCACCAAGGTCGTGGACGGCCGCGAGCTCAAGTTCTGCTGCGGCGGATGCGCTGATGTTGTCGCGAAGGACCCGGCCAAGTGGCTCGAGAAGGTCGACGCTGCCCAGGTCGCGGCCCAGGCGAAGATCTACCCGACTGAGACCTGCTGCGTTAGCGGCGAGCCCCTCATGGAGAAGGCCGAAGACGGCACCATGAAGTTCATCGGTGAGAACGTCATCGTCAAGAACCGCCTCTTCCGCGTCTGCTGCAAGATGTGCGCAAAGGCCGTCACCAAGGAGCCTGCCAAGTACGCCACCAAGCTCAACGAAGAGGTCATGAAGACCCAGGGCGACGGCTACGCGATCGGCCAGTGCGTCGTGAACGCTGCGGGCAAGGTCGACACCGAAAAGGCCAAGTCCTTCATCATCGGCGGCCGCCTGATCAAGACCTGCTGTGGCTCGTGCGAGAAGGCAGTCCGCAAGGAGCCTGCCAAGTACACGGCGATGGTCGACGCAGCGATCGAAGCGAAGCGTGCGAAGTTCCGCGGCGAAGCCGCCAAGTAGTACGAACGTTGGCCCACGAAGAAGCTGTCCCGCACGCCGGCCCTTGGGCCGTCATGGGCTAGCGATGCACTACGGGGGAGGTTGCCACTGCGGCGACCTCCCCCGCTCTCATTGATTCTCCCATGACGAACCCACGATTGACATTCACGGTGCGAGCGCTCCCAGTGCTGGCTGCCCCCGTGCTGGCTACCTCATTCTTGCTCAGCGGCGCCATCGCCCAAGAGTCGACCTCAGCTGCCTCGGAGGCGGACCTTCCCATCAAGAGCCAGCTACGGGTGCTCTACGTCGGGGATGATCCCAAGGCGCCAAAGATCATGTTCGCCGACTCGGCGCGTGAGCGAACGAAGGAGCTCTACAGCGAGCGCACCCCAGCCTTCCAAGCCTTCCTAGAGGGCCGCTTCGAGAACGTCACCGTCGTCTTCGGCGATGACTACACCGTCGAGCTGTCAGAGGCGGTCGACGTCACGATCTTCGATACGCGGCCCAAGGCGCTCACGGAGTCGGTGCGGGGCACCGACCCTGGGACAGGAGAGAGCACCTACCAGCCTGCCACGTA
>CALHGQ010000583.1 GCA_938030175.1 uncultured bacterium
GATCGTCTTGACTAGAGAAGGTCTCGGACGGTTCTGCAGTATCGATCGACCGCGGCTTCAATCTCTACGACTTCAATGCGCTCGTCTTCCGTGTGAGCCAAATCAATGGAGCCGGGCCCCATCAGGAGCGGTTGGCCCCAGCGGGTTAGGTGCGGCGCATCCGTGCCGAAGGCGACGGGGAACGAAGGCTCGCCGTCGGGAACATGAAACCGGACGGGCCCATACTGCTCGCGGCCCTCGACGAGCTCGACGTGGGGTGAGAGCGCCTCTTGAATGCGTTTGCGAATGACGTCGGGGTCCTCGACCGCGCGGATGAGCACCTCAGCGCGCGCTTCGGGCGCGACGACGTTCGGAGCGTGGCCCCCATGGATCGTGCCAACGTTGATGGAGCCCTTGCCTAGGTCCTCGGCCTCTCCCCAGTCCGCCTGGGTAAGCTTCGCGCAGCAACCCACGAGCTCATGGATGGCGGAGGGACCTAGGGGATTCGAGGAGTGGCCGGCGACGCCGCGGCCAACGAGATCGAAGAGAAAGATGCCCTTGTGCCCACTGACAAAGACGTTGCCGGTGGGCTCGCCCACGATCGTGTAGCGGGGCTGCCACTCGTCACGGAGCGACGGGTCAGCGGCGAGGCGTTCGTCAGCAAAGGAGGCCCCCACGCTGTC
Organism: uncultured bacterium; assembly: GCA_938030175.1. Classification (GTDB taxonomy): domain Bacteria; phylum Planctomycetota; class UBA1135; order UBA1135; genus Saltatorellus. The sequence continues at coordinate 663 of CALHGQ010000583.1, forward strand.
GATCTCCTCCCCCACCGTGAACAAGAAACCCACGCGCCGCTCTCCTTCCTCGACAAGGCGCTTAGCGGCCAGCAGCATCGCAAGCGCCTGCCCCTTCGCATCGCACGCACCGCGCCCCCAGACCGTCCCGCGTTCAATGCGCGGCGGAATGAACGGCGGCACCGTATCGAGGTGCGTGCAGAACACAACCTCAGGTCGCTCGGCGCGGCCCAGGAGGTTCCGGCGGCCCGGCGCGACCTCCTGGTACTCGATGCTAAACCCCTCGCGGGTCAACACGTCCCCGAGCGCCGCACCGTAGTCACCCTCGTTCCCGGTGATCGACTCGATGGCGATCCAGTCGGCCAGCTCCTGCGCAATGGTTTGCATGGGGCCCAGACTAACCGATCCGGAAGGGCTGCCCCGGCGTCGGAAGCGCCACGTTCGAAAGCCCCGGCGTGGGCTCGCTCGGCTTCAGCACCTTGACCACCGCGATCTCATCGCACTTGTGGAACTTGGGGCAGTTCAGGCAGTCAGTAAAAACCTTGTGGGGCAAGCTGCTGTGCTCGACGACCTCAAAGCCCAGCTTCTCGAAGAAGCCAAGGACGTACGTGAAGGCCATTACTCGTGCGATCCCGAGCTCCTCCGCGTCGTCGATCAGGCGCAGCGCGATGTCGCGGCCGATCCCGAACTTCTGGAACTTGGGATCTACGGCAATGGAGCGGATCTCCGCGATGTCCGTCCAGATCACGGCGAGCGCGCCGCAGCCCGCGAACTCGCCGTCGACGTACGCCACGACAAAGTCGCGTAGCTTCTCGACGATCGACGCGGGCGAGCGGGGAAGCATGACCCCCTGGGCCGCTAAACCATTCACGAGGTCCATGATGGGCTCCACGTGCTCGATGGTCGCGCGGGAGAGGACGATGGTGGGACTGGTGGAGGTCATGACTAGATGGCGCCCGTTTCCGACAAATGCGCGGGGGACTTCCCACGCAGGTTCTCTTTCCAATGGGACGCCGCAGCGCGGACGCGTTCGACCGCGGTTCCGCCCACTACGTCCCGTCGGCGCAGCATCGCCGCCGTCGTCAGTTCCGCAGCGAGGTCCACCCCGGCGAGCTCTGGCAGCACACCGTCCCGTGCGCCATCCGAGAGATCTCCGAGCTCCACTCCCTCTGCGATAGCAGCGTTCACCGCCGCTCCGACGCGATCGTGGGCTTCGCGGAACGGCACTCCACGTGCCACCAAGAGGTCCGCCAGATCGGTTGCATCAAGGTGCCCCACCCGCGTCGCCGCCAGTGCGCGCTCACGGTCAAACGTCACGTCCTCGGCCACGAGCTTCGCTACCCGGAGGCACGCCACCGTGGTATCGAGGGCATCGAAGAGCGCCTCCTTGTCCTCCTGCATGTCCTTGTTGTAGGCGAGGGGCAGCCCCTTGGTCGCCGTCACCAAAGTCGTCAACGACCCGTGCACTCGACCGACCTTGCCGCGCAGAAGCTCGAGGGCATCTGGATTGCGCTTCTGCGGCATCAGGCTCGAGCCCGTCGAGACCGTGTCGCCGAAGCGCAGTACGCCCGCCTCCTGCGAAGCGAGGAAGATCCAGTCCTCGGCCATGCGCGAGAGATGCAGCATCGCCGTAAGGCAGCCGAACATGATCTCCAGCGCGTGATCGCGGTCGCTCACCGCATCCAAGCTGTTGGTGGCAGCCCGGCCGAATCCCAGCGCACCGGCCAGGGCCTCCCGATCCACAGGATAGGCCGTCCCAGCCAAGGCACCCGAACCCAAAGGGCATGTGTCCATGCGTGCTCCGGCGTCGCGCAAGCGCTCCGCGTCACGGGCCAGCATCTCCACGTACGCTAGGCACTGATGTCCGAACGTCACGGGCTGTGCCCGCTGCAGGTGTGTGTAACCCGGCAGCGCCGCATCGGCATGCTCCTCAGCCAGGGCCACAAGCGCCGACTGCAGCGCCCCGATCTCCATCTGGACGCGAGCGAGCCAGCCACGCAAGTAGAGCTTCAGATCCGTCGCCACCTGGTCGTTGCGCGAGCGACCCGTGTGCAGCCGCTTGCCGAGGTCCCCCACTTTCGCGGTGAGCTTCTCCTCGATAAACGAGTGCACGTCCTCCGCGACCGATTCGTCGATGGACGACTCGTCTTGCTCTAGCTCCGAGCGAATCTCGCCCAGCGCCGCCTCGATCTGTTCCGCATCCGCTTCAGAGAGCACGCCCGCGCCCTTGAGCCCATGGGCCCACGCCACGCTGCCCTCGATGTCCTGGAACACGAGCCGACGGTCGAAGGGAAGGCTCCGATTCAGAGAGTCAAAGATCGGATGCAGACCGCCCTCGAAGCGGCCGCCCCAGAGTTTCGTGGTCACGACGTCGCCCCCGCTGCGGCCTGTGCGCGCCGCGCCGAAGCCGCCACGGTCCCAGGCAAGCCAAAGAGCCGTACGAAGCCCTCGCTATCGATGGGCTCGTAACCCGCGCCCATGGTGAACGAGGCAAGGTCATCGCGGTAGAGCGAGTGCGGGCTGTTCGCGGCCAGCGCGGTCGCGCGGCCCTTGTAGAGTTCGACGGTGACCTCCCCGGTGCAGCTCGACATCACGTTTCCAAAGAACGCGTCGAGGGCCTCACGCTTGGGATGGAACCAGAGTCCGTTGTAGACGGTCCGCGCGTATTCGGGGGCCAGCCGCTCCGCAAGGTCCAGCGTATCCCGCTCGACCGTAAGGCTTCGCAAGGTCCGCAGGCCCTCGAACAAAATGGTCCCGCCCGGCGTCTCGTAGAGGCCGCGAGACTTCATGCCCACCAGCCGGTTTTCGACGATGTCGACCCGACCCACGCCGTGGGCCGCACCGGACTCATTGAGCTTCTCGATCAGCTCCACCGGCCTAAGGGTCTCGCCGTTCACCGAAACGGGCACGCCCGCTTCGAAGCCGACCGTCACCTGCATCGCTTCGTCCGGCGCGGACTTGGGGTCCGTGGTCCAGGTCCACGCGTCGCTAGGCGGCACCGCCGTCACGTCCTCGATCGCGCCCCCCTCGTGGCTGATGTGCCAGAGATTGCGATCGCGGCTATAGATCTTTTCGCGCGTCGCGGTGATCGGAATCCCCGCGCGGTTCGCGTAGTCGATCGCGTCCTCACGGCTCACGATGTCCCAAGTCCGCCAGGGGGCGATGACCTCGACGTTCGGGTCAAAGGCGCGGTACCCAATCTCGAAGCGCACCTGATCGTTGCCCTTGCCGGTGCAGCCGTGGGCCACCGCTCCTGCGCCGACTTCCTTGGCGTACGCCATCTGCGCACGCGCGAGGATCGGTCGAGCGAGGCTCGTGCCCAGCAGGTAGCGGCCTTCGTAGATACTGAGCGCCTTGAGCGCGGGCCAGATCGTCTCCGTAACGAACTCCTCCCGAAGGTCAGCGACCTTGCACGAGGCCGCCCCGGACGCGGCGGCCTTGTCCTCCAGGCCGGTGAGTTCCTCGGCTCCTTGCCCCACGTCTCCGGCCAAACAATGGACCTCGTAGTCGCGCTCCTTCAGCCACGGGATGATGATCGAGGTGTCGAGCCCGCCAG
>CALHGQ010000584.1 GCA_938030175.1 uncultured bacterium
CCCGGCACGCCCTACTACCTAGCCATCGGTTTCCAACCGGGCTCTAGGCCGCTTGGCGCCACGGCCGAGCTTTGTATCGGCGGGGCGGTTTCCGTCGTGCCCATGCCATTCGCATTCCAATCCAGTGGAAAGGACATCTCGTCGGTGGAGATCGACCCGGTTGCCGCTGGCCTCCCCCCGGGCGGCACGCTCTACGCCCAAGCCTGGCGCCCTGATCCGTCAACCTCGGGCGGGCTTACGTCGAACGGGCTCTCGATCCTCTTCGCTCCCTAGCCAGCTCGGCGCGCGGGTCCGCCCGATGCTGACTCGCAGGTCGACGCAGAGCTCCGTGTGTCGGATCCACAGGACTTCAGCTGGCCTTGCGGTCGATGAAGTCGCGCAGCCATGTTCGCGCGAACAGGCTCTCGCGCTCCACGAGACGATCCGTGATGCCGAGTAGCTCGGCGACCTCGACGACGGACTGACCTGCGAAGTACCGAAGCATCATGATCTGCGCCGGGCGCTCGAAGCGCGTCGCCAGGACGGTCATCGCCTCGTCGAGGGCAAGGATTTGCTCAGGATCATCCTCCCCACCTTGGCCCAGGTCCGCGATCTCGATGTCGAGTTCCGCAGGGCGGACGCCGCCACCGCGGCGCAGGCTCTGTTTCTTGCGCGCCTGGTCCACCAGGATGTTGCGCATGGAGACCGCTGCCGCTCCAAAGAAGTGGGCTCGGCCATCCCATTCCCTGGGCACGTCGCTCTGCAGGCGCATCCACGCCTCGTTCACGAGCGCCGTCGCCTGAAGCGTGTCGCCGGGCTTGAGCGCGGCACACCGCCTCGCCGCGATCCCTTTCAGGTCGTCGTAGACGAGCTTCCAAAGCTCCTCGGAAGCCCCCGCCTCGCCCCGTTCGGCGCGGCCGAGCGCGATCGTGATCTGACCAGATTTCATAGCAATCTGGAATCATATCAGACATCAAGCGGCGCCCGCCCACCCCGCAAGAGGGCTGAGGCTAGATTCCCAAGATGGCCCGAATCGTTGACTCCGCCTCCAACAGCTCGAAGCTGGGGATCTTCCGGAGGGCCTCAATAGGCACCTTGAGGAGCAGGCAGTCCTCAATGACCTCAGCCGCTTCGGCCACGTCATCAGGCGGGGCACCCTGTCCAGTCCCATCCCGAGCGATCCGGCGACACAGGAGCGCCAGGCGCCGCTTATAGAACCCGACGCCGTCGCGACCGAGAGGCCCAAACCCCGCGGCGCGACGGAAGTACTCAATGGCGAGGTCGAGGTCTCCATCGATCAGGGCCGCTTCTCCGATCTTCATCATCCCGCCCGGCGACGGCGACGCAAGTAGCCGCTCATGATCGCGCCGTCGCCGTTCCTCTGGGGTTCCGATGCCGTAGACCTTCAACGTTGCCTCGTTCATCCCCTCCACAGCTTTCTCCCTGGCAACGGTCAAGGGATTCGTCGGCCAGCGCTGACAGCGCCCGCTCTCGGTGAGGGTCAAGAACTCCGAGCCATCGGGATGCGGCACGACATCTATCACGATGGCGTCGAGGCGGAGGATCGCGAACGGCCTACAAGTGGCCGCGTGGTAGAGATGCACCTCGTTCGAGCAGCTCGACCAGGCCAGGTCCGTATGGGGTATGAATCCTGCACGGACTCTGTCCGAGTAAACGAGGCCCGTGTACTCGCCTGTCGGCTCGGTGAGATCCCCGTCAAGATCGTAGGCACGCGCCACTTTGTTCGACTGCCCGATGAGGACGCGGCGAGCCGCTGGGTCGATCGCCGCATGGAATCCCATGGCGCCACTTGGATTCTGGATACTGCACACGATGGTGCCCGACGCTACGTCGAAGATCTCGCTGACCCCGGTGAACTTGTGGACAGCAGCGTACCCGTACTGTGGGAATGAAGCGTAGCCGAAGAAGGTATCCGAGAGCTTACGATCCAGCATCAGCGCCCCGGTCGCGAAGTCCACGATCTGAAGCCTCATGCCGCTCGGCTCAGCCTTCCCCAAGGTCGCGATCGTTAAGCCATCCGGATCAATCCAGCGGCGCGTGCCCTCCATGGGCTCATCGAATTCGCCAAGCTGGTTCCCTTCTAAGTCGAAGGCTACACACCGAATGGGTTTCTCGGCTGGGCGCCCCGCCTTCCCCAGCAAGCGCTCTCCGTCCTGGGACAAGTAGAGAAAGTTGATGCCCTCGGGCCGCAGCGTCCGCAGGATTCGTCTCTCATCGATGCTCCAGAGATTCCAAGAATCCCCTCCGCCTGGCTCCGGCGCGTGGACGATCACCATGGCCCCCTCGCTCCCGTAGGCCATCGTCGCTCGATTCTCGAAGCGGTAGGCCCACTCCTCACCAAAGACATCCAGCGGCGCGTATTCGGGCTCAAGAGACCAGATCCTTGCGCGCGGTCCGGAAGCTGCGAACCGACGGCCGTCGGGATGAAACGCCGCACGCGCCTTGACCCAGGTCTTCTCACTCGTACCCGCGATCTTTCGAATCTTGGCTCCGGTGCTCAGGTTGAAGAGCCCGATGTCCCTTTGCTCATCGACAGCGAGGAACCGCTGACCGTCGGGCGCGACGCCCAGCAAGGACGTGAGCGGCTCCGAGTCAAGCTCTCCCACCGTAGCCCCGGTCTCCAGCGAGAGATAAATGATCTGACCATGCAAGAGGGCCATCTGCGGTTCGCAGAGGGGCCCCTTCATGAGCCTACAGTCGTGAAGATCCCGCAGCACCTCCCCGTCCAGCGCTAGAACCTGGGTGCGATACTCAATGGTGATAGGCCCGAAGGTGCGAACGATATGTTCTCCGCTCGGACTAAAGCGGGCCGTACTCACCTTCGCGGGCGCCTCGCCGGCCAAGGCTGAGACTCGGCTGACCAACTCGCCATCCCCGAGAGAGCGAATTTCACCGGATCCATCGAGGGTATGGAGAAGCAGCCTTTTCTCCGTTGGATGAAAATCGAATGAGGACCAGGGAGCATCCTCGGGAACGTACTCGTTCACCAGCCCCAGGGACTCCACGTCGTAGACACGCACCACGCCGCCCACCGTCAACGCTGCGATCCATTTGGAGTCCGGGGAGAACGCCGCATAACGGAGGCGCTCCCCTTGATCAAAGACTGCGCGGCAGACGCCGTCTTCGATCCCCCACAAACGCACGGTCTCGTCCAGCGCCGCCGACAGAACGAGCCCCAGCTCCGGGGCGACGTCCATACTCACGATCTGATAGGTGTGCCCATCGAACCGTCGAATGACCCTGGAGGTATCGGGGTCAAGGAGCCAGAGAACGTTGTCCGTGGTCTGCGCCAGGAGACGGCCGTCATCGAGGAATTCGAGCGTCCGCGTCGGGCAGTCCCGCAGGTTCTGGGTTCCAACGAGATCATGGGTGGGCAGCGCTCGGTAGATGGCGTCTGCTGCCACGTATTCGTCTGCGTAATGGCCAGCATCGAGGGCCAATAGCAAAGCCGCGTTGGGATCGTCCTGTATCGCGAGCGCCGCCCGCGATGCGAGACTGCTCCCGAGCTGCACGCGCTGGGCCTTGACCGCCTCGCTCGCGCGCCGGTTGGCGACAGCCTCGTTGTCCTTCGACTCGGAGAGGAACCACAGAGTTCCCGTGAGCCCCCCCGCGAGTGAAAGGAAGAGCAAGAGGCCTGCCGCCACCTGGACCCGATAGCGGCGCACGAATCGCCGCAGCCGAAAGGCGCCGCTCGGCGGCGCCGCCATCACCGGCTCGAAGCTGAGGAACCGCCGCAGGTCATCCGCCAGGGCGCCGGGCGTCCCGTACCGGCGGTCTGGGTCCTTGGCGAGCGCCTTCATGACCACCCAATCGAGCTCGCCTTTGATGCGCTGAGCCCAGCGCGTCGGTGAGGCGAAAGAGGCTGCGTCCGCGGCGCCCTTGCCGTTCAACTTCGTGAGCGCACGCAGACGCGTGCTCGGCTTGGGCGGCACCTCGCTCTGCAGGATGCTCACCATCCGACCGAGTCCCGACGTGCGCAGCCGTTCGGAGTCAAAGGGCAGCACCCCCGTGATCATCTCGTAGGCAATCACGCCAAGCGCGTAGACATCCGTGCGCGTGTCGATCTTCGACGCGTCCAGGTCGAACTGCTCGGGACCCATGTACTCCGGGGTCCCAAGGAAGGCCCCCTGCTGCGTCAGAAGCGTCTGCTCTGACAGGTCCCCGAGGATAGACTTCGCGATGCCGAAGTCGATGATCTTCGGAATCGCGGCTCCGTCTTGGCGCACGACCAGTACGTTCGACGGCTTGAGGTCGCGGTGCAGTACGCCGCGGCGATGGGCGTGCTCCACGGCCTCGCAGATCTTTGCGCAAAGCTCCACGCGCTCCTCAAGGCTGAGCTTCTCCGCTCGACAGAACTCCGTGACGGACGACCCGTCCACGAACTCCATGACGAGGAAGGGGCGCCCCTCTTGGTCGGATCCCGCGTCATGAACGGACGCGATGTAGGCATGGTTCATGCGCGCCAAGGCCTGGCGCTCCACTTCGAAGCGCTGCAGCACTGTCCGGGAGTCCATCCCGGAGCGGATCACCTTGATCGCCACCGTGCGGCGCACGGGCTGGCGCTGCTCGGCGCGGTAGACCACGCCCATGCCGCCTTCGCCCACGAGGGAGAGCTCCTCGAAGCCGTCGATCTTTGGGGGACGCGGCGCCTCGTCCTCCACCCCGTCGATCACCGGAACGAGGTCCGTCGGCACCGCGATCGCCGCCCCCTCCAGAAAGTCCCCGAGTCCCCGGGCCTCTACTTGGAGCAGAGCCCCGAGCTCTTGCCCGAGCTCGGGGTTTTCTTCGCAAGCCTGCGCCACCATCGCACGCCGCTCATCGACGTCGAGCTCGACGCCTTGGGCGAAGAGTTCCATAAGCCGCTGGTTGCGTTCTTCTTCGGACATCGAGATAGGAGCGAGCGGAAAGCGCCCAGCCTTAGACCATAAGACCCCGGCGGCGCCGCCGCCACCGGGGCCCTTGCGCTAGGGCCGCTCGATGGTCACCACTCCGCTCGGATCCGCCCCTAGCCCGCGGAAGACATCAATGGTCATCGGGCGGTCGATGACCATGGGCCAAGTTTCGCCCGACGAGAGTGTCGTGCCAGCAAAGACGCGCACGTTCCTCAGCTGACCTCCGGCGGGCACCGCGGCGACGACTTGCCCGATCTGGCGATAGGGAGCACCATGGGTGCCTGCGCAGCCGAAAGGACAGTTCTGGGCGAGCTTGACCCACAGGACAGGACTCCCTGTTACTTCAAGACAGCCGTCGGCCAGGGTGAGCCTAAACGCGTTGATGGCGCTATCCGCGCAGGGACCGAAATTGTTGACGTTGTCGCAGTCCCCGAGAGTCGAACACATGTAGTTGCACTGCTGAGATGTGTCGCAGAGAGCCTCATCGCAATGACGGGCACCCCAGTTGTGCCCCAGTTCATGGGTCACGAGATCAACCATACTATTGAAGCTAACGAGTCGCTGGTTGACGGCGTACCCGTCGCCGCGACAAATGGAAGCGACTCTCGCAACACCGACAGTGTTTCCATCCAGGTCAACCCCGGTGAATAGGTGAGCCACGTCGTAGCTCACATCGCCTTGGTTCGCATTCCACCATGCTTCCATTTGGTCCTTGCGAGCCGAGGCATTCGTTGAGGTGTAGGGGTCGTTGCTGCTCGTTCGGATCAAGAGCTCCGTGATCGAGTGGGTGATGCTGAAGTCGCGCTCATAGCGGATGTCCACCGAGTTCATGACCTGAGCGATGCGACTTTGCACCTGAGAGGGATCGCTGTTGAGCGCCTGGAAGTACTCGTAGTCCGCGTCGATGGCTAGCTCGGCAATGTATGACTCGCCTCCCTGGGCGGCAGAGGTCCCGGCCCCTCCCCCGGGGGAAGTCGGGCTGACCCCGCCGGGCTGTTTCGGGCGATGATTTGGGGACGGGCTCTCCCGCGGGTCTCTTCGCAAGTCTTCAAGGGTCGGAGTACCGCAGATGCTGGGCACGGGGACGACGTCCTCTGGCCCGTAGAACACCGTCAGCCCGTCACCGAGACCCGTGGGCTCTAGTGTTCGCCTGCCAACTCCAGGGGCTTCCACAATGGCTGAGAAACCATCCACGGTGAAGGCCGCGCTGACGGTGGACCCTGGAAGCTCCAGCACCTCGCCGCGATAGGTGCGCGACGGAGACATGGGGAAGCTCCGCCGAACGCCGGCCTCGCCTATGAGCGTCATGCGTGCACCGGGAGCCCAGACGGAGTGACGCTTCAGGGAGAGAGTCCACGCGAACTCGGCAGTCTGCACGTCGACGATGAACTCCTCCGGGTTCCCGGCGGGTGGAGCGACGGCTAAGAGCTCAAAGGAGCGCAAGGACTGGAAGAGATCCGAAGGCGAGAGAGCGCCCTGGATTGAGGAGCTAGCAAAGGAGCTGACGGAGAGCGCCAGGGCAGCCGCTGTCCTGATTGGCCACCGCGCGAAATCGATGGAGCGCGAGCATCGTGTCGCTTGGCTCGCGGCTCCCAGGGAGTGGAATGGTGTTGTAGACATCGTTTGAACCTAGTGAGGCTTAGCGTGAATAGATGGATCCCAAGATCACTGGAGGTTGACGAGGACGAGCACTAGGCCTTCACCAGACTCGAGGGCAGACATGGCCTTGCCGATGACGGTGCCGTGAGACTTTGTACGATCCGTGGCCTTCATGCAGTGACCGACCAGGTCCGAAGACGTGAGCAGGTCGCCGGGCTGAATGGCTCCGTTAGCAGCTGTCGCCTTGACGTAGACGCGGCCGTTCATGGCCACGAGGGTCTCGCCGTCGAGGGCTCCGTCCTGGCTCAGGCAAAGACCAGGGTTCACGCCGCCTGCACCAGAGACGACGCCAGCGACCTTCGTGTCGTAGGAACCAGCCGAAGGCATGAGCTCGCCCGGGCTAGTGGGATCGATGACCATGACGGTGCCCGGCTCGACCTCCTTGGTTGCGTTGAAGCGCTCGACGATGTCGGCCCCGCCGCGAATCTCAAGGCTCTGCTTCACGGAGACCGTGCCATCGCCCTCGATGGTCAGTCGATCAGCCCCTGCGGTTGCGTCCGTGAACCTGAGTTCGCCCGCGCGGCCGCGCATCCACCAGCGGCGCTCAAGGCCTGGTCGAGTGTCATCGATGATGAAGTATGGCTCCACCCCGCGAAGCAATAAGTCGGGATTCGGGCCGGACGGCTTCTCAATGACGAGATCGCCGCCGGTGACGCGGAGGTCCTGCGTGACCGTGACCAATCCGTTGGGGGCGATCGTCAGCCGGTCCTGAGCTCCATCCCTCAACTCGAAGCCGCCGTTGCGGAAGAGGAAGTCGAATATGCTCCCTCCCGGGTCAGTGTCGATGAACGTCATATTCGGTCCGGGTCCGTCCAGACGGATACCGGCCTGACCAGCCGGCCCTCCGATGACGTGCAGCTTTTTCTGAGGGTTCGTCGTCCCAATGCCGACCCTCCCGGACGGCGACACGTTGAAGTCAGTGGATAGCGGGTGCAGCGAGCCAAGGGCTGGGACCGAAGAGGCTTCGATGCACGGGCCGCCAGCCTGGTCCTCGATCGTTCCGGCGCAGATGCCGCTGGCTGCGCCCGCTTGCGCGGCGATGCCAACTCCGGTGACGCTCGTGCCGCCACCAGAGGCGCTGCTTGTGCTGCCCCCCACAAAGCCAGCGCCGGCACGGGCGTTCATCCAGCGCGTGCGCCGCGCTTCTGAAGCTGCAGCGCCAGAAGCCGAGGATGAAGACTGTCCTGCGCCGCCAGCCGAAACCGCCGAGCTGCCCGCCACCGTGCTCCACGCCTGGGGCGCCGCGCCAGTGGCGACGCCGAGCGCGAGCGGCAGCGAGACCGTCTCGAAAAGCCCGCCTCCGATATTGCGGTAGAGCAGCGTGCCGTTCTCGGTCGCGAGCTGAAGGTCGGGCTGTCCGTCGCTGTCCATGTCCCTGGAGCTGGCTACGAAGTCGACCTCGCCGTGGGTCAGGTCCGCTTCGAAGGGCGCAAACGTCCCGTCGCCGAGGCCTCGCCAGAGGCGCTGGCTCGCGGAGCCCAGGAACAGGTCGGCGGTGCCGTCGCCGTCGAAGTCCTCAGCGAGAACGCAGGAGGCGAATGCGACCCCGCCGAGGCCGCTCTGCCGCGTCACGTTCGCGAAGCCCGCGACGCCGCGGTTCTCAAGGACTTCGAAGCCGCCGTCGGGGCGCTGGGCTACGGCATCTTCGAGGCCGTCACCGTTGAAGTCGCCGAAGACGAGCTGTGCGCGGGTTGCCCCGGCTTGGGTGGGCTCTACACCGGCGGAGGTAGCCGTAGTGGAAGCCGCGCCGGCGGCGAGGATGAACTGAGAGAGCCAGAATGTGGAGATCATGGGAGTGTGGGGCCAACAAGGACCCGGCAGATTTCTGTGGGGAACGGAAAGCCGCAGAGCAGAAACGCTCGGCAGGAGCGGCGGGGCAGAGGTGCCCCACCGCTTCCTTGCGGCTACCTGCTCGTTCGAAAACGCGTTTCAGCGCCCCCGAAAATTCCCGGCACAATTTTTCTGACCGACTGTCGCCCTACTCGTCGAACCAGACCATGACCCCATTGGAGAAGTTTGAGGTCGTCTGCCCCCCTGACGTCGTGTCCCGGAACCAGCACTGGAAGGCCCAGCTCTCGCCCGGAGAGATCTGCCCAATGCCGGTCGGACGGGGGATGTCATTCAGGTCGATGGCGAGGCTGAATGCGCCGCCCGCGCCAGAGGACATGATCTCGCCGGCGCGCCCGAAGCGCCCAATGCCGCCGCTGTTGATACAGAGGAATCCCTGGCTGCTCGGCACATTGAAGAACCCGAAACCCGGCGAGTTGAGGAAGTAGCCGAACGTATTCGTCGGCATCCCGTAAGCGCTCAGAGTGAGGTCATTGGCGCTGACGGACGAGCTCCCGCCGGCGTTCAGATCAGCAGAGCTGCCAGTCGAATTGAAGTTGGATAGGCAGATCACGCTCCCGACGTCCGTCGATGAGAACTGCAGCGTTACGCTGAGGCGATAAGCGCTGCAGGGGCCCCCTCCGCCGTTCCTAGAGACCTTGAGCACGTAGTCGAAGTCGGAGAACCGTCGGATCTCCTCGGAGTTGCCGGTTCCCATGCTCGACTCGGTCGGAGTGCCGCCGCAGTCAATGGCCGAGAAGAGCTCGAGGTTGACGTCGCCCTCGTCGTGGTCGAAGTCCGCTCGCACAAAGATGTTGTAGCCGACCTGGTAAGGGATCTGGAAGTAGTCCGGCTCGGCATCAGAGATCACGAGGTCCCTGTCCAAGAGGAGGAAGGAGCCGTCGCCGAGGTACGTGGCCGAACCGCAGCTGTGGTTCTGCCCATAGGAGTCCGAGCCGCAGGGCGAAAGGTCGTACTCGACCACGTACCCGACCAAGAACCCAGACACCTGGTCCGGGGCGTCGTTCCACTGGCCGGAGCTCCATAGCTGGAGCACATCCTCGTTCGACGGGGTGTTGTTGGGCTCGTTCGCCCCCCAGTTCGTGAAGCTGAAGGGCTCACCCGTGACCCACGTCCATCCCCCACCGGGTTCGCTGTAGCTGGGTGAGGTCAGATCCTGGAAGCCGCCAATCCAGCCTCCATTCGGGGCGAGGGCAGAGACGAAGTCGTTCTCGGCCAGGTCAGAAATCGTGGCGAGGTGCCCCTGGACGCCAAGGTAGGACGCGGCCTCGGCCGCCGCCCTGGCCCCTGTCCAGCTAACGCTGGCCGAGACGAACTCGTAGGCGTGGCCGTTGGCCGGGTTGATGCTTTGGGGGCTAGCGGCTGCCGTTCCCGTGCAGAGAGCAGCGATCACTGTGGCAGAACGGACGAAACTGAGGCGCATGGCGTGAAGGGGCTAGGAGTTCAAGCAGCGCAGGAAGTCCGCGCTCCCCTTCGATCCGAAGAGCGCAGCCTCTTCCCCCAACCAAAACGCGATTATTCCGGTCCCGAAGTCCTCCCAGGACCCTTACCGCTCCCTCCGGCGCTCGGCCAGTCATGGCCCTACGGGCGGCGCAGCACCCAGGTCGTCATCGTGCGCAGGCTCTGGACCACCGTCGACTTGATGGGATCGAGGAGTTCGCCGCCGAGGCGCTGCGTTTCCCGGAGCAGCCCGTCCTCCGAGACGAGGTAGCGCTCGCTCTCGTCCGGCAGCCAGTAGCGGCCGTCGCCGAGATCACGGATCAGCGGCTCAATGCCCACGGACGAGGTGAGCCGCACGAACAGCATGCCACCGGGCGCCACGAGGTCAAAGGTGGCGTCGAGCATGGCGCGAAAGTGATCGTGGCCCGTTGCGAAGTGCAGCACCGCGTTGGAGATGACGAGGTCAAAGCTCTTCGACGGCAGCTCGGACTGCTCCACCGGGCGCAGAATTCGCTTCTCCTCCGGGAGGGTGAGCCCCATGGCGGCGAGCCGCTCGTCCAAAGCGAGGAACGCGTCCGGGTTCGGGTCGAGGGCTGTGACATCCATGCCACGCCGCAGGAACCAGGGCAGGTTGCGACCGCCGCCAGACCCCACGTCGATGAGGCGAGCCTGCGTGGAGACGCGCCCCTTGAGGATCTGATCGATGAGGTAGACGTCGGTGCTGGCAAGGTCGGTGAGGTCTTGGGCCATGGCGTGACGGTAAGGAGCCAGGACCAAGGACGCCACGAAGAAGGCCCGAGAGAGCAGGGCCAAAGCCCTGCCCTCTCGGGCCCTATTGTCTCGGTAAGGAGCCGGGAGGCTCTCTACCGCAACCCGATCAACGGAACGTCACGGAGACGGCGTCGGCGAAGTTGCTGGTCGAGCTGCCACCGACACTGTCACGGAACCATGCCGTGAAGTTGAAGGTGTCACCCGGGAGTGCCGGGATGCTCGTGGTCGGCTGCGGAATCGCCGTGGTGTCGGCTGCCAGCGTGAACTCGCCGAAGGCGCCCGAGTTCAAGATCTGACCTGGACCGACGTAGCGACCAATGGCCCCTGCGATGCAGAGGACGCCGACGCTGCCGCCGGGCTGGTTGATCGCGCCCTGGGTCTGGCTGACGAGGAAGAAGCCGAAGGTGCCGGACGGAAGGTTCGTCGCAAGCATCGTGATGTCGTTTTCCTCTGCCACCGGGCTACCGATGATCTGCATGTCAGCAGCCTGACCCGTGGAGTTCGGAACCGCCTGGGTGCAGTAGTCGGTGCCGACGAGGTCACGGTTGTTCATGTAAACGCGGGTGCCGTTGCAGCGGCCCACGACCATGTCCTTGTCGCCATCGTTGTCGATGTCGAAGATGGCGACGTCGTGGACGCCAGCCAGCTGCGGAAGGCCCATGGCGCCGTAATTCGATCCTTGACGCTCCTCACGGAGCTGGACGCTGCTGCCCGCCACGGTGCCACGGTTGTGGTAGATGTGGAGGCGGCGACCGCAACCGGGGATATCGACGTCGACGTCACAGATGATGGCCTCGTCGAAGCCGTCGCCATCGATGTCGATGATGTAGTTGTTGCTGCCGAAGCCATCGTCCGTTGCGAAGGTCTGGGCGGGGCCCCACTGGACACGGCCGAAGGCGTCGTTGCCCTGGTTCAGAAGGTAACGATCGTCAGCGTCGTCCGAGAGGATCATGTCCCTCAGGCCGTCCGCGTTGAGGTCGCCGGTGGCGACGTGGTACGGAGCACCGTCGTACGGGATCTGAAGGAGGTTGAAGAAGCCTTCGTTGTTCGAGTTGTTGTACGCGATCGAGGAGCGCGTCAGGCCGCCAGTGGCGCCCGAACCCGAAACCGAGATCACGTCGATCGCGCCGTCGCCGTTCATGTCGTCCATGACCGCCGAGGTGCCGAACGATGAACCGCGCATGGCGCTGGTCATGCGTGCGGAGCTCTCGTCCGTGAAGTAACCCGTGCCGTCGTTGATCAAAAGGCGGTCGTTGAGGTCCACGTCTGCTTCTTGCTCGTAGTGCGAGAAGTACAGCTCGGCGAAGCCGTCACCGGTCACATCACCGATGGCGACGCCACACATGTTCGGGTAGGTGCCCCAGCTCGGAATGCGAGCCTCTTCGTGCACGAAGCCCTGCCACACGCCGCCGACTTCGCCGAGGTTCATGTAGACCCGGGGGTGGCTGAGCGTCTTGGCCTGGTTGGGCGTGAAGGTGGTGGCCGTCACGAAGTCGAGCCAGCCGTCGTTGTTGAGGTCGCCGATCGCGACGTCGCGGTCGTTGGTCGCCGTCAGGAAACCTTGGTCGCCGGGGACGTCCGAAGCAACGGCGTACTGGGACGTGCGGTCCACAAGCGTGCCTCCCTCGTTCATGAACAGCACGTTGTTGCGGCGGCCCGTCGTGGTGTACGGCTGCTTGCGAACGGAGATCAGGTCGATGTAGCCATCCTGATCGAAGTCCGCGTAGGCGTAGTCCTTCTCTTCGGTGTCACTCAAGCCGACACTCGCAGCCGAGTTGAGACGCGAGTTGTCGAGCGAGAAGCTCGCCCAGTTGATGCTCTGAGCGGAAGCCGCGGACGCGAGGATCGCGGCGCCGGCTGCACCCATGGTGAGAGATGTCAGTTTCATGATGGTGATAGAGAACCCGGAGGCCGGGAACGAAGATCGTCAAGAGTAGGGAGAGGTGTCGGGCCGAAACCGCGACACCCAAGGCTATCGGTTGCCAGAGGCAAGTGCAGCGTAGAAGTCAGCGTCCCCTTGGAGTCCTTGGGACTCCAACGAGGATCGAAGTGAGGCAAAAGAGCGCGGAGAGCCATGGAACCAGCGGCTGCCGGCCCCAGGGACGCCCCAGGTGGTGCGCAAGGCACCCTGTACGGGCTGATGGGCAAAATGCTTCGCATCCTGCGACACCGTGCCCGCGTCGAGATCGGCCTGGTAAAGAACCTGTGCGGTGCCGGTCGCATCGAACAAGATGCTCAGCGGCAGCGCCAGTTCGGCCCCAGGTCCGAGCACCGAGGCCACGATGGTTCGCACCGCCGCGGCTGAGCTGGACTGGTCGCTGTCCAGTGACTCGAGGTCAATGGAAACGGGGAATTCCACGACTTCGACGGGGTCCGCTGACGCTGGAACACGGGCGCCCTGAAGGGCGGCGAGGGCGTCCGGGAGGACGGACTCACAGGTGGGGCATTCAGCAGATCGCACAACGAGTAGACGTGCGGCAGGCCGCTTCGGTTCCGGCTCATGCGTGACTCCCAGTTCATTCAATCGAGAAGGAGGAAACGGCAGCCCAGATCGAAGCACTGTGCGGGTCGGGAGCGTGGACTCGTCCAGCGCACCGGCCTGCTCCAGCGGGGGACGACCGGCGAAGGAGGCGCTGCGATCCACCACCCCCTCCTCCACGATCTCAAGGCGCCTCTGCGATGGGCTAGAGTCCGTGGCCGGGACGTCGAATCCAGCGACCGACACGGGGCTCGCTCCTGCGGGGACCGCCAACGTGAGCCTGCGCGAGGGCGCCGCCAGGTAACCGTCCGTGAGCGCCGCAGCCAGCACGCGCGGCTGACTGGCCACGTCGACCGTGGAGTCATCCGTCATCACCGCTGCGGCAGAGAGCAAGGCCTCGACGCGCGTGCGTGTTCCAAGGCCCGTCACCTCAAGGAACGATTCTGGGTTCGACTGGTTCTCGAGATAGCGCAGCGTCACGCCGTTGCGGGAGCGCAGCCAAAGATCCACGTCCCCGTCCCGATCCCAATCGGTCTTGCACACAACGCGGCCGTCCTCGATCTGGTCGAAGCCCAGGGGACCCGACGCCTCGACGAACGTCCCATCGCCTGCGTTCAGCCACGCGACGTTGCGCTCGTGCCCGCTCCAGGACACGCCCTCCTCCATCGAGCGACTGATCGCACTCCATCCCTCCAGGTAGGAGCCCGCTCCGCCCTCGCTCTTGGCATCGACCGGCGCCACGCGCCGCCAAAACGAGCTTCACAAGTCGCCGGGCTTCGGCCCCGTCAGGAATCCGGCTGGCGACAGGAGGTCGTCGTATCCGTCGCAGTTGAGATCGGCGAAGACGGCGCCCCAGGCCCAGCGTCCCATCCGCGTGCGCGAAGCGTCTGCCACGTCGGTGAATGACTCGCCGTCGCGGCGTAGGAGGGTGTTCCCAAGGCTCAGTCGCTGAATCGCCTCGCGCTCAGCCTCGGGCCGGCCCGCGGCGAAGGCCTCGTTGAAGGCCACGCGACGCCCAGCGGAGGAGAACATGTTGGTCACGTAGAGATCGAGGTCCCCGTCGAGATCGTAGTCCGACCACGAGGCCCCCATCCCGGCGCCCGGATCCGCCGCTCCAAGCTTGGCGGTGCGATCCCTGAACTTGCCGCCAGCAAACTCAAAGAGCTGGTTCGATCCAAAGTCATTGACGACGTACAGCTCGTCGCGGCCGTCCCCGTCGAGGTCGACGAAGTGCGCCGCCAGCGTGAACCGCTCGCCCCCGGTGCTCCTGAGGCCCAAGGGCGCGGTGACGTCGACAAAGCCGCGCTCGGTGTTGCGGAAGAAGTGGTTGCTCGGCCCGTTGCGCGCTTCATGGAAAGGAATCGGGACGGACTCGCCGTACTGCGATCGCACGTAGCGCGAGCCGTAGATGTCGAGGTCCCCGTCCCCATCGAAGTCCGACGCCGAGACCCCGTAGAACGGAGTCTCATCGGGGGCGACGCAAAAGCCCCCCACGTCGAACGCTCCCTTCTCGTTCCCGTACTGCACCACGATCACGTGGCCTAAGGCGCTGACGATGTCGTCGCGCCCGTCGCCGTTCACGTCGACGAAGAGAACGCCCTTTGTGTCATCGAGCCATGCGACGCCCGCCGGCTCGGCGACGTTGCGCACGGTGCCGTCCGGCTGCGAAACCAAGAGCTGGTTCGGTAGGCCGCTCGGCATGGCGACGTACAAATCGTCCCAGCCATCGCCGTTGGCGTCCCCCACCGCGAGACCTTGGTGTCCGAACCAGGCCGTGAGCCCTGAATCATCGAGGCGTTGGGCCCAGCGATCCATGCCCACACCCAGGAGCTCGGCAGCCTCAGGGTCTCCGGCGAAGAGCGCGGCGGTCTTCTCGACGAGGAGAGGCTGATCGAGCTCGACGCGCTCGAGCGAGAGCAGCTCGACCCGATCGGCGTGGATCTCCCCC
Organism: uncultured bacterium; assembly: GCA_938030175.1. Taxonomy (GTDB): domain Bacteria; phylum Planctomycetota; class UBA1135; order UBA1135; genus Saltatorellus. The sequence goes on from CALHGQ010000584.1 coordinate 15,038, forward strand.
GTCGTTGAGCCTTGGAAGTTCACCCGGATCAGTGCGACCGAGGACCAGGCCATGGGAGTCGCCGCGTCGCTGAGTTCCAGCCGGACGTCGATCTCGACGCAGTTGAAGTCGAAGGGCTCCATGGGCCGCGTCGCGACGATCTTCGAATAGGCGCTGCCGCCTCGGGCGCTGAGCTTCGCGGAAAAGTCCCCGGCCCCCACCTTCGAGAGCTGCTCGCCGAAACTGCGACTCACCTTCGCGCCCGAAAGGACCTTCTCCGTCCCACCCGCGACCTGGTAGTGCCAACCGAAGGGCTCCCCCACTAAGGGCGGTGCTCCACCCTCCGTGACCCACCGCTCAAGCTCCTTCAGCCAAGGCTTGGTGAGATCCGCCAGCGCCTCCACCCGATCCAAGGCAGCCGCGCTGTCCTGGTTCTGGGCGTGCCCCACCGGCGCGGAGAAGACGGCTCCGCCCAGGGCCAATACCCACGACAGGACGACCGACCCAAAGGCCGGTCGTCCTGTCGAAGACCTATCGAGCGAATCGATCAGGGGCAAACCGAGAAGCGAACGGCGTCGGTCAGACCAGCACCCGTTCCGTCCGAGTTCATGGGATCGCGGTAGATCCACTGGCAGTGGATCACGTCGCCAGCGTCCAGGCCGGCCGCGGTCACGAACGGCGCGCCGATCGTCTGCGAGTAAGTTCCGTTGCAGTTCATGCCCGGCGCGCCAGCGCCACCGGAGTTCCCTGCGAGCATCCGGAACAGCGGCTGCCCAACGCAGAGCGTGCCGCCGAAGAGCGGCATGCTGTCAGCGCTGAGGCTCCAGACGAAGAGCCCGTTCTGTCCGTTGAGCACATCGTTCGCCGTCAGCACCACGCTTCCGCCACCCGCGAGGGTGCCAGTCGCAGAGATCGTCGGAACGCAGCCCGCCGAGTTCAGTTTGCCTTGGCAGTAGTTCGACGGAGCGCAATCGAGCACGACCACCGTCAGAGCGGTCGGCGCCGCGGCATCCACCGGCTTGACGGACCAGAAGCCCGCCGGCTGCAGCGTCTCAAGCGCGTTCGCGAACACGTTGGACACGGAGAGAACGTAGGTCCCTGCCGCAGCGGGGGCCGTCAGGCTACCCGTCGCGAGGGTCTCGCTGGCCCCTTGGGCGATCCCCGTCACCACCATGCCGCTCGGCACAGGGGCGAAGGTGTTCGCAATCGTGTTCATCGCACCGCCGATCTGCAAGAGATCGCCGCCGCGCACCGTGCCGCCAAACCCTTCAGGGTTGTTGACGCCGAGCGGAGTCACGAACTGGGCCAGGTTGCCGCTGGCGGGCGGGACCGCCTGGGTCAACGCTCCACCGCTGTAGTCGAGGTCGAACGCGAACATCGCAAGACCTTGGTTGACGTCGCCGCCCAGCTGGCCGACCACGCTGTACTCAACCGTGTCGCCAGCCATCACGTAGACGGTGGCGTCGCCGGCGGTCGCCGGGTCGTTCGAGACGGCGGCCACATCGATCGTGACCTGGGCCCCTGCGGTCGAGACGAGGAGAGCAGCCGTGGCTGCGTAGGAGGCGCGCTTTGCGCGGCTCGCTTGGTTCTGTAGAGAAAACAACATTACTGACCCGTCCACACACGCTGGAGAGAACCGAATTCCACAAGATCAAAGTCGCCGTCGGCGTCCACGTCGCAGAGCGCAGCGGGCGAATCAGGCGTCACCGGCGTCGCAGGCTCCGGGCCCGTGAGCAGCGGCTCGAGGAAGAACCAGTCGAACTCGTCGATGGTGTTGTTGGTGTCCCAGTCGAACTCGGTGCGACCGAGCGAAGCCAGGAACGCCAGCATCAGGTCCTTGTCGGCCTGGGGCAGAGCGGCGTAGGCATCCGCGGACGGCTGGGCCGTTCCACCGTGCTCGGCAATCGCCGCCTCGACGTTGCCTTCGAAGGTGTTGCCGGTGGCGCGACCGTCGTGCAGGTAGGCGTTGCGCTGGGCAAGACCCCAGAGCGGACGCGTCATCATCTCGGTCTCGGTGGCCTCACCCTCAACGATGCCGTCGCCGAGTGCGCCGACGTCGTGGAGAAGGAAGTCCGTGTAGGGGCGGATGAGCTTGTTGGAAAGCGCATCCTCAGCCACCGTTCCCGTCGTGTAGCTCGGTACGTGGCAGTCAGCGCAGCCAACGGCTTCGAAGACGAGCTCGCCCGTCATCCCCGTCTGCGGCGTCTGCGCCGGAGCGGCGAGGAAGCGCTGGAAGTGCGTGAAGCGATCCGTGATCGTGAAGCCAGCGGCGTCCGGCATGTCCTCTGGATCCGCCACCGTGTCGCACTGCGCAAGGAGCGCCATGTCGCCGTTCGGCGCGTTCTCGAACGGCAGGAACTGACTGGTCAGTCCCATCTCGTTGAGGCCAGCATCGATCGAGAACGTGTCGACCGTGGGGACGCCGCCCTTCCATCCGAAGCGCCCAACGCGCATCGGACCGTTCGGGTCCTCAAGCGGTTGTGCCATGTGAACACGGCCCGCGAGGTTCGACGGCTGATTGTTCGCCCGTGCGATGATCGTGCTGTCCGGGATCGACTCAATGAGTCCTGATCCGAAGACGATCGGGGTTCCGCGGAGGGCCGTGTGGTTGGCCTGGGGCGGAAGCGTCTCCCGACACATGACCGAGAACGACTGGTCCTGAAGCAGCGTGCCGCCGAACTGGTCGAGGGCCTGGAACGGCGTGCTCGCCGTGGCGGCGATCCCGAAACGCGTGACGCGCCGCGTGCCGAACCCACCGATGGCGGGCACGTTGTGGCAACCAGCACAGGTCACTTCGTTGAAGATCGGCCCGGCACCTTCGCTGGGCAGAATCGGCCGCGAGAAGGTCGCAAGACCCTCCTGGAACAGGGTCGTCTCGGCGGGGGTGAGCCCGACGAGCGGCTGACCCATCACTGGCTGCGGCCGTTGCTGGGCGCTCGCCGCGGCGGCGAGCAGGGCAACGGCAGGCAAGAGCCGTGCGGTTGAGAGCGTCATATGTTGAGGGATGATTGGAGAGGGTAGGGAAGGGGCGAGGAGCCCAGCCCTTGGACCTGGTGTTGATCACCCGAGCCAAAAGGAATCCGGAACGCCCCCACTGGGACGCGACTGGACCCCCAAAACGTTCCCTTTGCTGGGAGCGAATGGGGCACCTTTTAGCGGGCGGCCAATGATCTATCGTCCCTAGATCCTACTCGGGGTTCAACGCCAGAGTCGCGAGGCACCTGGTCGCAGCGCCTCAGCCGTCACCCTTCGCCCCCGGAAACCGTCCCAGAGCCCCTTGGCCTTGGCCAAGGCGGGACGTAAATCGCCCGTTAGGGTGCGCCAGACGAGGAGTGGAGGCAGGGTCGCGACGTCGTAGAGCCCGAATTTGAGCCACCTGGTGGGTGTGCCGTACTGACGCATGAAGTGCACCGAGTTGAGCGCCTGCATCCATTTGCGCCGGGCTCCGTACCCTCCGCCCGTCGCAGTCGACGGCGCATGGAACGCGCGAACTTCGCCGATGACCCGGACTCCCCAGCCTGCCTCGCGCGCCCTCAGTCCGAACTCGACGTCCTCGACGTAGGCGAAGTACTCCGCCGTGAAGAAGCCCACCTCTTCGAACACGGCGCGGCGCACCACGAGCGCGCAGCCGACCACGTAGTCCACATCCCTCGTCGTGTTCCACGGCGCTCCATCGGGTTCGTTGAATCCGAGAAGCGTCGACAGGTTCTGGCGAAAATCGAGCCGCCCCCCCGCGCACCAGACGCGATCGGTTTCGCCGCCGTCCGCGTCGCCGATCAAAACGCGAGGCCCCACCATCCCGAGCGTTCGCTCTTCGTCGAGGGCGCGCGCGAGCCGCACCAGGGTGCCCTCCCCCTCGGGCAGCCATAGGTCGTTGTTGATGAAGACGACGGCGCTCGCGCCGCGCTCGAGCGCAAGCCGCGCCCCCGCGTTGGCCGCCTCACCAAAGCCAAGGTTCGCCCCGTGATCGATGCGAAGGAGATCGGGGAACGCCGCGTCGATGGCTTCGCGTGATCCGTCCTCCGACCCGTTGTCGACGACCACGATGCGGGACTCGTCGAGCCCCTCGACCTTGAGCGAACGAAGGCAGCGCAGGTTGTCCCTCGCTCCACCGTTCCAGTTCACGACCACCGCGAAGAGCCCATCCCAAACCGGCCCATCCGCACGAGTCGCGGGAGTCGGCGAGGCGCTCAAGCGTCGGACTCCTTGGGAACGGCAGCGTCCACCGTCGAGTCCACGTGGCCGCCCCTCAACACCGTCTTGATCTTCGCGCCCACCTTGAGCGCAGCAGCGTCGGTCACCACTTCCCCATCAGCGTTCTGCGTGATGGAGTAGCCGCGGTCGAGGACCGCCAGCGGCGAGACCGCTTGGAGCGTCCGCGCGGCTGGCTCGAGCCGGCGCGTCGCTCGCTCTAACGTGTGACCCATCGCGGCCGTCTGCGCGCTGCCGGCCCGCTCTAGACGTTCGCCCGCCGACTGGATGCGCTGCTCGACCACCCTCGTGAGGCGTCCCTGCAGCGCGCCCAGGCGTTCCTCGACCCGCGCGAGCCGCGCCATCGGGCTTTGCCGCTCGAGCCTTGCCCCTGCACGCTCTAACAGCGTGGCGGCGCGGCTCTGCTCGCCGTCAACCACCGCGCGCGCACGTCGCGCCAGCCCATCAAGGCGCTGCACCCGCGCCTCGATCAGCGCGGCAGGCGTCGTCATCACCCGGGATCGGGCGGCGCGATCGAGTCGCTCCTCCCGCTGGGCGAGCAGGCGCTCCATGACGTCCCCGAGGTACGCGCTCTGCCGATCGATGCCATCGCGGATCGCGCGCTGATCCGGCAGGACCGTCTGGGCCGCGTCGGTCGGAGTATGGGCGCGGTGGTCCGCGACGAAGTCGGCGAGCGTCGTATCGGTCTCGTGACCCACCCCCGAGACCACGGGAACGCTCGCCGCGAAGATCGCGCGTGCGACGACTTCTTCGTTGAAGCACCAGAGGTCCTCGATCGCTCCGCCGCCGCGGCACACCACGATCACGTCGACACCGCTGCGGTCCAGCGCATGGATGGCCTGGGCGATCTCGCGGCCAGCCACCTTGCCCTGCACACGGCTGTGGGCGAACCGCACGGGATAGCCGGGCCAACGCAGCGAACGTGTCCGCAGGAAGTCGCGCCAGGCATCCGCGTCGCGGCTCGTGACGACCCCCACCATGCGTGGGAAGCGCGGAAGCGGACGCCTCTGCTCGAAGAGGCCCTCCTCTCGCAGCTGGACCTTGAGGCGTTCAAGATCCGCAAGCAGCGCGCCGATCCCGCGCACCTCGACGCGGTCCACGATCAGGCTGTGCTTGCCGTAGGGCGCGTACACGTCGAGCGTGCCGTGGCAGATCACCCGTGCACCGTCCTCGAGCTTGGTCCCGCGCGGGAGCGCCTGGGCCAGCTGGCCGCGCCAGATCTTGGCGTCGATCGCAGCGCGCGCGTCCTTGAGCGTGAAGAAGACGTGACCCGAGGCCACCGTCTTTGGGCGACTGATCTCTCCCTCGACGGCGACGCGACCAAAGCGCTTGAGCGCTGCGTCGATGCGGGAGGTGAGCTGGCCGACCGACTCAGGCGCCGGACCCGAAGACGCGGCACCACCCTGGGGCGCACCATCTGCCGCGTGCCCGGCCAGAGGGCGCTCCTGCGGCCTCGACTGGGGTCGGCTGGAACGCCCGCCGCGGGCGCCGCGCGGCCTGCGCGGAACATCGTCAAAGAGGCTCACGCCACAGAGGCTACTTCACGGAAGTGAGGAACCAGCCCCCTGCCAGGCGATTCTGTCACGCAATTCTGCCGCGCAGTTCTGGCGGGCAATTCCGTTCTAGCTCGGACCCTACTTCGAGGCTTCCCCGCTCGGCGCGGGGACACCCCGCGCCGCCAAGCCCGGAAGCTCCGCGGCACGCCAATCGGTCACATCGGCGTAGGGCAAGACCAGCCGGAACCGTCCATCAAGGAACGGGGCGGCGCGGTCGCCTCGACGCACGGTGCCGTCGGTCAGGCTGATCTCGATGCCTCCGTCCTTGTGCGCTCGAATGCGTCCGGCGTCGGCGAAGAGTCTTCTGGAGACCTCACCCGTCACGCTGTCGATCTCCGCGAACTGCACGTCGCGAAGCTCGCCCTCGCGGATACCACCGAGTCCCGCGAGGCGCCATGCGGCGCCGCCCGCGTTGGAGCTCGCCGCGAGGAGCCGCGCCATCCGCGTCCTGACCGTGGCGACGTCCCAGAGTCCGTCGTCGATCATCGGGGCCAGACTCGCGTCGTCCATCAGGTCGGGCAGCGCTTCGATCCAAGGCTCTGGATCCACCGCGCCAAGAAAGAGCCGCCGCTCGCCGTTCTCGAAGGGCCGCTTCACCCCTTGGCGGGACTCGTAGCCGTCCTCCAAGATAATCGTGATCGTCCGACCTGAACGGCTGGGCTCCAGCCGAAGTCGATCCGCCTGGATCATGCCGACCATGCGCCCGCGGTCGTCGAGCAGTCGCCCCACGACGGGGCCGGTGCCGGCGCGTCCATCGGCGGGGAGCGGGCGGCCCACCTCAAGGAAGTCGATGTTCCGAATGCCCTCCGAGATCAAGAGGCTCCGCAGCGACTGACGGATCTCCTTGGCGCGAAGCTCAATCGCCTCGACCTCGCGTCGGCGATACTCGGCCAAGGGATCGGGAGCGGGCTTGAGCGCATCGGCCACGAACTTCGGCGGTTCGGGGATGCGCTTCGAGAAGCCCTGGAGCACCCGCGTGTATTCAATCCATTCCTGCTGCTGACGAAGTCCGCGCGCCTGGGTCTCGCGGAGCTCCGCCTCGAGCTGGCGAATGCGAGCCAAAAGCTCCTTCTCGCGCTCGGTCGTGATCCCCGGCGCTTCCTTTTGCGCAGCCGCGACGGGCACCGCCTGGGTCTCGGCGGGCGTCAGCACCGCGCCGCAGGCCAGGGGACAGGCCATCGGAAGCGAGAACAGAAAGCCGATCACCTTCCATCCCCCGCGGTGTCCGTTATGTCGGTTCGCGTGCGTTCCACCGATCGCGCGTCGAGGCGTGCAATCGAAATCGTCGAGCGGTTCGCCGAGCGGGCTTTCATGAGCAGCTGGACGTCGCCGATACCGGGGAGCACCGCGCGGACCGGCCCCTCGGGACGTAGTCCCCAAAAGATCAGGTCGCAGGACTCTCCCTCGCGGAGCGGCGCGTCGGGGAAGTCCACGAGGGCGACCAGCGGATCCACGGGTTCATCCCCAGGCCCCGTACCGGACGCGCCGGGGGGCACGAGGGATTCGAGACCGACGACGAGCACTTCGCTCAGGTTGCTGATGACGTCAGCGTCGGGGGAGCTCGATGCAGCGCCCGGTCTCGCCGCGACGCTGAGCGTGAGGCGCCACGGTTCGGACGTGACGGCCGCGGGCTCGCCTTCCTGCGCTTCGCCAGCGAAGCCCGCGGCCTCCATCGGGCGCAGGGCCGCGGCCAGCGCGGCGGCATCAAAGGCCTGGCGCGTCGCCTCGGGATGCAGGGGCTCTAGCCGCAGGCGCAGGGGCGCGGCGCCGTCGCGGAGGACGAGCCCCTCCCATCCATCGATGGACCCGACGGTCCCGGTGCGCATGGGCTCCGCTGGCGCATCGAGGGACGTGGGCTCGGGGGGCGCCTCAGAGCGCTGCCAAAGCGTGAACGCCAGGAGGCCCAGCGCGGGCAGAAACAAAAGAGCGCGCGCCAGGACCTTGCCCTGGCGTGCTCTCTGGTTAGCTCCCAGCCGCGTTAATGGCCGCTGGCTGGGGCTCGGGGGAAGGCTCATGACCGAAGGACGACGTCCCTGCCGCTTACTTCCCCCTTTCTGCGGCGTCCCAGTCGCGCTTCTTGTTGTCGTTCCACCAGGAGCGATACGCGGTCGGGTCGTTCTCCTCGTGCCCCGAGAGGTCCTGGAGCGTCCGGAGCATCGGACCGGCGATGCCGTCGTAGCGCTGGCGCACGATGGGGTCGGTCGGATCGATGTCGAGGGCGTTCTTCACGCGTGCGACCTCGTCGAGGACCTCCTTGAAGATCTTCTTGCGCGTCTTGGAGTCTGAACCGGTGTACTGCTGAAGCGCTTCCGCGGCGGCGGCCTGAATTTGCGGCTCGTGGTGCGTGAGCAGGTCAGCGATGTCGTCGATCGCGCCCTCGTCCTTGGTGTTGCCGAGGGCGAGAATGATCGCGCGCTTACCCGCGTACTCCTTGGCGAAGTTCTTGTGGCCCATGTACATCGTGAGGCCCTTGACGCTCTCAGGCCCCATGCGGCCGAGGGCGGTCGCGGATGCGATGTGCAGCTTGTTGTCGACGACGCCTTCCTTCGTGGGCTTGCGCTTCTGCTTGAGGCAACCGACGAGACCTTTGACGACCGCCTTGCGATCCTTCGGTCCGCACTTCGGGAACTCCTGAAGGAGCGTATCGATGATGGCGAGCGCCTGGGCGTCTTCCTTGCCGCGGGCACCGATGTGATCTTTGAGCTCCGCCAGGGCCGCCTTGATCTCCTCGCGCTTGTCGGGCTTCTCTTCTTCCTCGTCTTGGATGGCCGGAGTCGAAGCAGCTTCGATGGCAGGGATCGCGACCGCCCCCGGGAAGGACGGTACGGCTGGAAGGGATCCAGCGGCAGGCGCGGCGAGAAGGAGGAGTGTGGAGATCGTGATCATGGTGGAAGTCCTATTTGTTTGGCAGCGGGTCGCTGCGAGGGGCCATCCTAAGCATGGCAAGTCGCATGCCGGGCCTCCAGAGGGCCCCAGGAGATCTAGAGGGCGGGTCTGGACGACCTGACGGCGGCCATATGGGCGGTTAGCGCCAGGGCCCAGTCTACTCTGTAGGACACTTATGGGGAGGGAAGGGCCGTCGCCCCTGCCAGGGCGCGGAGCAGCCCAGCGGCTTTCCAGAGGGTTTCGTCGTCCTCTAGGCCGGGATCTGAATTCCACGTAATACCACCCCCCACGTGGAAGGAAACTTCCGCGCCCCCCCCTTCGCCGTCAGACACCTTCGGGCTGCGGTGGATCATCGTTCGGATCAGGATGCTCAGGGCCGCATGGCCGCGGATGTCGATGAAGCCCATCGAACCCGTAAAGAAGCCGCGGCCTTCGCCCTCCAGCTCGGCAATAACCTCCATGCTGCGCAGCTTCGGCGCGCCCGTGATCGAGCCGCCCGGGAACAGCGAGGCCACCACGTCGACGGAGGTCTGGCCCGGTGCCACCTTGGCCGTCACGTCGGCCACGAGGTGGTGCACGGCCGCGTAGGTTTCGAGCTCGGGAAAGGGCCCCACTGAGACGCCCCCGGGTTCGGCGATGCGCCCGAGATCGTTGCGCTCAAGGTCGACGATCATCGCGAGTTCCGCCAGGTCCTTCTCGCTCGCGAGGAGCGCCGCTCGATTCCCTGCGTCCTCCGCGGGGGTCGCTCCCCGGGCGACCGTGCCCTTGATCGGACGGGTGCGCGCCACGCGGCCGCCCTCGCCGTCGGTCGTGAGCTCCAGAAGGAGTTCGGGGGAGGAAGACAGCAGCGCGTGATCGCGCCCCTGGTGCGCAAAGCCGAGGAAGCCCATGTAGGGGCTAGGGTTGGTTTCGCGCAGGCGGAAGTAGAGGGCCAGTGGATCCGCGGGCGCGGCGGCCACCATGCGATGGCTGACGTTCGCCTGGTAGATTTGCCCCTGGGCGATGAGCTCGCGCGTGCGCTCGATGCGGCCGCTGTGCTGGCCGCGGGACACGGTGCGCTCGCCGGGTGCGTCTTTGACAGACGCGGGAGCCATGGGATCGCGCTCGGTCGGCGCAGCCTTCAGCAGGCGGACGAGCTCGCGGGCGCGCCCAGCGGCAGCCGCTGCGCTGTCCGGATCCGTCGAGTCCTCGCAGACCACCAAGCGCACGGCGGCCCGCTGGCCGTCCGCGTGGTGCTCGATCACGATCCAGTCCCGGTAGAGCCCACCGACGATCCGAGGCTGGGGCCAGACCGGTTCCGGCAGCGGCAGGGTCTCACCGCGGACGCCAAGCTCATAGGAGAGCGCCCCGAGGAACCCGCCCAGGAAGGGGTGGCTGCTCTCCACCCCGACGGGCGGCGCTTCGAGGTCGCAGCGGTCCAGGAGATGGCCAAGCTCGTCGAGGCTAGAGGGCGCGACGCCCGGGTCCGCGAAGTCCACGAACGGGTCGAAGCCGATGATCGACCAGTTCCGGGGCGCCCCACGAACGCTATCGAGGGCAATCAGCCCAGGACGATCGGCCAAGCGGCGGAGGAGCTCCGGCACGGGGTCCCCGGGGACCCGCAGGGATAGCTCGTCCAGCGCATGGGCGATGGGGTGAAGGGTGCGACGCTCCATGGGCCGGAGAGTCTATCGGAGGGTCAGGGTCGAGCGAAGCATCGGAGCCCATCGAAGGAGCGGCCGGTCCCTGACATGGGAATGACCAGCGGGGAGTGCACGAGGGGGAGCGCACAGATGGGAGCGAACCTCACGACTAATTCTCCTCCGTGCCCTGGTCAGGAGCCGCCAGCGGGTAAAACGTCGGCCATGGAGCCCCAACAAGCACCCGCACAAGAGTCCAAGGCGAGGCCCAAGGTCCTCGGCCTGGTCTTCCTGACCGTGTTCCTCGACATGGTCGGGTTCTCGATCATCTTCCCGCTCTTTCCGAAGATGCTGACGTGGTACGTCGACAAGGAAGGCGCGGCTAGCTCGATCGGACAGCTCGCCTCTTGGCTGGAGGGCCTCGTCAAGGACGACTTCGCGGTCATCGTGCTGTTCGGCGGCATCCTCGGGTCCCTGTACTCGGGGCTTCAGTTCCTGTTCGCCCCCGTTTGGGGCGCGGTGTCCGACAAGATCGGGCGGCGCCCGACGCTGCTCGTCACGCTCCTCGGGACGGCGCTCTCCTACGTCGTCTGGTTCTTCGCGGGTACGTTCGCGCTGCTGGTGGCGGCGCGGCTCATCGGCGGCATGATGGCCGGCAATATCTCAACGGCCTCCGCGGCCATCGCCGACACCCATGCGGGCAAGGACCGCGCGAAGGGCATGGGCATTCTCGGGGCCGGCATCGGGCTCGGCTTCGTCGTCGGGCCCGCGCTCGGCGGGCTCGCGTCCGGGATGGACCTGACCCAGAGCTTCGAAGGCGCGGCGTCCATGGGCGTCAACCCCTTCAGCGGGGCGGCCTTGATCGCGTTCGTCCTTGCGACGATCAATCTTCTTTGGGCGGTCGCGCGTTTCCCCGAGACCAAAGACATGAATGCAGGGCCCGCGCCCTCCGACCATCGTCGCGGCTTCAACCCCTTCGCATCGCTGAAGCGCCTCGCGTTCCCGGGCGTGCACACGCTCAACATCGCGTACCTCATCTACTTCATCGCGTTCGGAGCGATGGAGTTCACGCTCGTCTTCTTGGCGGCGGAGCACCTTGGGTATGGCCCGATGCAGAACGCCTACATGTTCGTCTTCATCGGGCTCACGATCGCGTTCGTCCAAGGGGGCATCGTCAGGCGCCTCGTGCCGAAGATGGGCGAGAAGAAGGTCGCAACGATGGGCATGGCGCTGACGATCCCCGGCTTCATCGGCATTGCAATGGTGACCAAGATGGAGTCGGTGGCGCTCATGTACGCGTCGCTCGCGCTCGTCGCCATCGGTAGCTCGCTGGTCATGCCGAGCTTCTCGTCCTTGGCGAGCCGCTACGTTCCGGACGATCGCCAGGGCTTCGCGCTGGGCGTCTTCCGCAGCTTCGGAAGCCTGGCCCG
>CALHGQ010000585.1 GCA_938030175.1 uncultured bacterium
GGGCGCCGAACGCGATGTCCTCCGGGAACCCCCGCGGCAGCGTGAGCCTGACCGTGTTCGACGGTCAAGACGGAACGATGCGTCCGTGCTCACGGATTGGACGGGGCACGCTCGCGCCCGCGGGGCTCTCGGCTCACGCCCGCTTTGGCGCGGCGCTAGATGTCGCACAGAACGAGAGCGACGAAGGGGTCGGTCGACTCCTTGCGGTCGGCGCGCCCGGGGCCGACAGCGCGGGTGGTTCCCGTGCAGGACTCGTGCGGCTCTACCGCATCGGCTGGGTGATGGACGGTGGCCCTATCCCTCTGACGGAGCTACTGGATTTCAGCCCCGCTGCCGGTAGCGATGGCGCGGCGTTTGGCGCCTCCGTTGCGCTTCGCGCGGACGGTCTGCAGCTAGCGATCGGCGCGCCGTTCGCGTCGGATGAAGGCGGACCTTCCTTCGCCGGCGCCGTGTACGTCTACGGGGCAGAGGACGGCGAGTGGACGCTCCAGTTTGCTCTGGCGCCGCCGCGGCCTAGCGTCGCCGCGACGTTTGGGCACGCGCTCGCTTGGGTTGGCGGCACGCTTGTCGTCGGTGCACCAGGGGACGGCGAGGTCGCACCGGGCGCCGGGCGGGTGTACGGGATCGTCGGCGAGGGACCAGAGCGCGGGACGTTCAGCTGGGAAGTGGCGGCGCCTGCCAAGGCCAGCGCCGCGGCGGGGATGCGCTTCGGAGAATCCCTCGCGGCGGTGGGCCCAGGTGCGGTGGCCGTCTCCGGCTTTGGGAGGGGCGTGGTGGAAGTGCTCGCGGTTCCTTCGTCAGGCGAGCCGATTCATCAGACCTTGCTGCAGGGCAATCCAGCGGAGGGCTTCGGGCTCGGTTTGGCGGCGACCGAGGGGCGGCTTCTCGTGGCGGCGCCGTTCGCCCAGGGGCCGGGCGGAGAGTCGAGTGCCGGACGCGTCGACACGTTCGCTCGTCGCGGGGACGCCTGGGTGCTGGAACGCGCGGACTACAGCGCGCACCCGTCGGCGAGCGGAGAGTTCGGCGTGGCGCTGGATGCTTTCACCGCGGCCTCCGGCAGCACCCACGTCCTCGTGGGAGAACCAGGCTCCCATGCCGCGTGCCCCCGTGCCTCCAATTGCGCGGCAGGTGCCGCGTTCTTGTTCTAGGGGCAGCGCGCTAGCGCTCGACGAGTTTGACCGACTTGACCAGGGTCTTGCCGGCGCGCCAGAGCGTAATGGCGATCGTGTCCCCGGGGTCGGCTTCGATCAGCGCGTTCCGGTAGGTCTGGCTGCCGCGGATTTCGCGACCGTCGATCTTCAGGATGATGTCGCCCGAGCGAATGCCCGCCTTGGCTGCTGGCGTGCCTGCAACGGGGGAGTCGACCTTGACGCGACTGACGCCGCGGTAGCCGTTCTTGCGGTCAGATCGGAGAGATCGTTCTGCGCTGTAGTCGCGCACCGTGCTGAGTCCCAGGTAGGCGCGGCGTACGCGCCCGTGCTCAAGGATCTCGTCGATGACGCTCTGGACCATCGATGCGGGAATCGCGAAGGCGAGGCCGCCGTCGTTGTTGGACTCGAGTCCCACGGCCACCGTGATCCCGATCGCCTGGCCGCGCACGTCGATCAAGGGGCCGCCGCTATTGCCGGGATTGATGGCCGCGTCGGTTTGGATGTAGTTTTCGTAGTCCGCGATGTCGAGGTTCGACCGGCCGAGACCGTTGACCACGCCTAGGGTGACGGTGTGGCCGAGACTCAGTGGGTTCCCGACGGCTAGCACCAGCTCGCCCACGGGGGGGAGCTCGGTGCGCAGGGGCATCGCTTGGATGGGGAGCCCGTTGGGGGTGGGGGCCTTGCCTTCCAGTCGCAGGACCGCGAGGTCCGTGGAGTCGTCGGAGCCCAAGAGGCGGGCCCGTGTCTTCGAGCCGTCCGTGAAGATGACGTCGAACCTGGCGCCGCCATCGACCACGTGGTGGTTCGTCACGATGGTCCCGTCCTCGGCGACGATGACGCCGGATCCCTCTTGATGTGCGCGCCAGTAGCCCCCGCGGGCCTGGCGATAGGAACGCACCTGGACCACAGACTGGGCCGCGTCGGCGGACGCCGATTGGAACGCGAGGGAGACTTGCTCTGCGGCGTCGAGGGGGTCCTGGAGAACGCTCGTCTGGGACGCCGGGACGGGCTCCATGATGGAGGTCTGTCGACCCGCGCCAAAAGCGGCCGCGAGCAGCCCTGCCAAGACAGGTAGCTTCCACCCCATACCGGCTAGCGGTGGGGATCCCGGGGGCGCGGATTGGGGTCGGCGGCTCACCATGCTGCGGTGCAGAAGGGGACTCGAGGGAGATGGCTCAGATGAAGACGCCGTCAGGCACGCAGGAAGCGGCCCCAGGGCATCTCAGGGCCTTCGTTATAGCCCAACGACGGGGAATCCACTCTTCCCCTTTGGGAACCCCTAACGATCGCTTACCAGGGCCGTACTGACTCGGGGTCCTGGTCCGGCTATTCTTTCCTCAGGGAGCGGACCTTCCGGTATCGTAAATCTCTTCGAGAAAAGGCATCTACTGCGTCACAGGCCTTAAGGGTCTCGGAACAGGTGTGTCGAAGAGGCTTCACGTGGCCTCCGTCTGACTCTCATTCGCCAGCGCCGCACAGCGCTGGCTCTACTCCGACTCCCTTTTGGGATCACCCCTTCGAGAGCCTCGCTCTCCAGGCATCTTTCTTCACCATGAACAAATTCCTTCAAGGGCTCGCAGCCGTTGCACTGCTCGTTGGACTCGGCGCCGCGCCGTCGTTCGCCCAAGAGTGCACCGCTGGTGCGGCCAAGACATGCACCGCCGAGGCCGTCAAAGCCAAGGCCGTCACGGTCGCCAAGAAGTCCGACGGGGCCACCTGCTGCGCCTCCAAGGCCAAGGCAGCGACCGTCGCGGCCAAGCCCGTGCAGAAGTCGAGCTGCGGCTCCACCTGCCCCACCACGAAGGCACAAGTTGTCGCCAAGAAAGTGGACACCGAGTGCTGCTCGAGCGCCGCTAAGGCTTCGGTCGTTTCGGTGAAGGCCGACGGCGAGTGCTGCGCTTCGAAGGCTAAGGCCGCTACGGTTGCCGCCAAGAAAGACAGCGAGTGCTGCTCCAGCGCCGCTAAGGCTTCGGTCGTCGCGACCAAGGCAGAGGGCGAGTGCTGCGCTTCGAAGGCCAAGGCCGCTACGGTCGCCGCTAAGAAGGACAGCGAGTGCTGCTCCACCGCCGCTAAGGCTTCGGTCGTCGCGACCAAGGCAGAGGGCGAGTGCTGCGCTTCGCAGGCCAAGGCCGCTACGGTAGCCGCCAAGAAGGACAGCGAGTGCTGCTCCAGCGCCGCTAAGGCTTCGGTCGTCGCGACCAAGGCAGAGGGCGAGTGCTGCGCTTCGCAGGCTAAGGCCGCTACGGTCGCCGCCAAGAAGGACAGCGAGTGCTGCTCCACCGCCGCTAAGGCTTCGGTCGTCGCGACCAAGGCAGAGGGCGAGTGCTGCGCTTCGCAGGCCA
>CALHGQ010000586.1 GCA_938030175.1 uncultured bacterium
CATGAAGCGCCGAGTGCTAGGCCTTCGCGACGGACGTCGCGGCCCAAACCATCAGGGGCGAATTCGGGTCATCATGCGCGGGTACGGAGCCGCTTCACGAATGTGCTCGATGCCGCAGATCCAGCGGACGAGCCGCTCGAGTCCAAGGCCGAATCCGCCGTGGGGAACGGAACCAAAGCGGCGCAGGTCCAGGTACCACTGGAAGTCCTCCATCGGCAGCTCGTGATGGGCGATCGCCGCCAGCAGCGTGTCGAGGTCCTCTTCACGTTGGCTGCCGCCGATCAACTCGCCGGCGCCTTCCGGGCCGATGATGTCCATCGCGAGCACGCGGGTTGGATCCTCCGGCGCCTCCTTCATGTAGAAGGCCTTGACCGCCTTCGGATAGTGAGTGATGACCAGTGGCTGATCGTGCATCGCCGCCAGGATCTCTTCGTCCGGAGCCCCGAGGTCGTCGCCCTCGACGAACTCGGAGTCCGGGTGGGCCAAGAGGAGCTTGGAGGCTTCGTCGTACGTGATCCGGGGGAAGCCGCCGGTGCAGGCTTCAAGCTTCGAGATGTCGCGCTCGAGGGTCTCCAGCTCGACCTTGCGGGTCTCCAGCACGTCCGATACGACGCGCACGATCATGTCCTCGGCCAACGAGATCACGTCCTCCAGCGTCGCGAACGCCATCTCCGGCTCCAGCATCCAGAACTCCGTCAGGTGCCGGCGCGTCTTGCTCTTCTCAGCCCGGAAGGTCGGGCCGAAGGTGTAGACGTTGCCGAATGCCATGGCGGATGCCTCCGCGTACAGTTGGCCCGACTGGGTGAGGTAGGCCTTGTCGTCGCCGAAGTAATCCACTTCGAAGAGCGTGCTCGTGCCCTCACAGGCCGAGGGCGTAAAGATCGGAGAGTCGATGCAGAGGAACCCGCGCTCGTCGAAGAACCTGCGCAGCGAGAACATGATGGCGCTACGCGTCCGCATGATCGCCCACTGGCGCCTGGAGCGCAGCCAAAGGTGACGGCGCGAAAGCAAGAAGTCCGCCCCGTGCTCCTTCGGCGTAATCGGGAAGTCGGACGTGGATTGAAGCACCTCGCCGCTGGCGACGGAGACCTCAAAGCCGCCGGGGGCTCGATCGTCCGCGCGCACCTCCCCCACCAGGCGGAGGCTCGACTCTTGGCTGGCGGCGCCGATCGTGTCGAAGAGCTCGTCGCCGACCTCGTTCTTCTTCAGCACACACTGCACGTAGCCGGTTCCGTCCCGCAGGGTGACGAAGTGCAGCTTGCCCTTCGATGTCCGATTATGGACCCACCCGCGCAGCTCGACGGTCTGACCGGCGAAGCGGTCAAGGTGTTCGATCGTGGCCAGTGGTGTGGAAGTTGCAGACATCGAATTCAGGGGTGGGCTGACGCGCGAAGGCGTAGCGATGGATGATGGGGTGTGCCGGCCCCGCGAAGGGTCCGGGGGTCAGATAAGCCAGACTCTACCGTCCTGCGAGGCCCTGGCGCGGACCCGAGGAAGGGAATCCGATGCCACCTACCCCCGCCGCCGCTCCTCGCGCTCCGCGGCCTCCGCGCTATGCCGCGCAGACTCCTTCTTCAAGAGCTCCTCGATGGCGCCGAGCTTCGACACCGTGAGGAAGACCCCCAGCGCGATGACCGACAGGAGCAGCATGGCCAAGGAGGCCATCAGGATGTCAAAGGCGGTGTCCGGTGGGGCCTTGAGCTGCTCGAAGGGGAGCGAAGCGTCGGTGAACGGCGACCCGTTGTTGGGGCCTTGGAGCCAGACGGCCAGCTGGAGGAAGGGGTGCATGGGGCGGCAAGATAGCAGGCCAGCGGGGGGCGCCGGAGAAGACCTCCGGTGGTTATGGGTAGAACCTGGGACGAAAGCCCGCCGGTCCCTACTATGGCGCCATGATCCGCATCGCATCCCTCGTCGCATTCGTCCTGATGGTCGTCGCGCTCGTGTATGTCCCCGGGGTGAGTCCGTCACGGCTGGCCACAAAGCAGGGGGGAGACCTCGTCAGGGCCACCGTGGAGGTCGAGGGCCCGGACGGCAAGATGGTCGAGCGCGCGATGTGGGAGGACATCCTGGAGTCCGAGGCGGTGGTCGACGACACGGATGAGGACGGGCTTCCGCGTCGCGTGCTGCGACTGGGCGGCTCGAGGTACCTCACCGAACTTCGCCGCGAAGGCGAGACCCACGATCCCCTCTGGCACAGCGAAGTCGGCAAGTCCGTCGTGCGCGAGCTGCGCGCCATCGTGGCCGCTGAGGGGCTCGATATCGACATCGAGGCGTACAAGAAGCCTGACCCCGAGGGCTTCAACCTCCTGGCCATCGTCAAGGAGGACACCTACCAGCTCACCGCCGCGATGGGCAAGACGCCGTTCACGGAGCGCACCATCGAGCGCTCGAAGATCTCCAAGCTGTCGCTGCTGCCCCCCCTCGTCGCGATCTTCTTCGCGATCTTGCTCCGGCGCCCCGTGATCGCGCTCTTCTCGGGCGTTTGGGTCGGCGCTTTCCTTGTGCGCTTCCTCGCAGGAGAGCAGGGCGTCGGCACGGCGGTCAGCTCGCTCAAGGACGTCTTCAACAAGTACCTCGCCGGCCAGCTACGGGACTCGGCGCGCGCCGAAATCGTTATCTTCGTCGTGTTCATGCTCGCCATGGTGGGGATCATCACGAAGGCCGGCGGGATTCGAGGCATCATGAACAAGATCGCGGGCCTCGCGCGCGACGCCCGCAAGACCCAGATCGCCACGTGGCTCATGGGGCTCACGATTTTCTTCGACGACTACGCCAACACGATCCTCGTCGGCTCGACCATGCGGCCGCTAGCTGACAAGTACAAGGTGGCGCGGGAGAAGCTCGCCTACATTGTCGACAGCACGGCTGCCCCCGTCGCGGGCGTGTCGATCCTGTCCACTTGGATCGCATTCGAGGTTTCGACGTTCAGCGCCCAGCTGCCGGACGCCGGACTCGGCCCGAACGAGGGCTACGCGATCTTCCTGCAGACGCTTCCGTTCCGCTTCTACTGCTGGTTCACCCTGATCTTCGTGGGCATGGTCGTGTTCACGGGCAGGGACTTCGGTCCGATGCTAACCGCTGAGCGTCGCGCGCGCGGCGGCAAGATTCTGCGTGATGGGGCGACGCCGCTGGTGGGCAAGGCCGCCACGGAGCTGGAAGCGAAGGAGGGAATCGACGCTCGCGCTTCCACCGCGTTGGTCCCCCTGGCGGTGTTCATCGCGACGACCCTCGGCTCCATCATCTACACGGGCTGCAAGGGGCTCGGCTTCTTCGCCGAGAAGGGCAGCGACGCCGCGCTCAAGCTCGACCTCATGGGCCCCTTGGAAGTGGCCACCGGCATTCTCTACGAAGGTAGCGGGGGTAAGCCCCTCATGTACGGCGCGGTGGCAGGCTTCGTCGTCGCTGCGCTCTTGGCGCTCATGCGCGGCCTTGGCATCAAGGACATCGTGCTCGCCTCGGTCAACAGCCTGCGCGCCATGGGCGTCGCGATCCTGATCCTCTACCTCGCGTGGATGGTCGGCGCCGTCTGCGGGGACCTCAATACCGCCGCCTACCTGTCCGCATCGCTAACGGAAGCCATTCCGTACATGATGATGCCCGTCATTCTGTTCCTCCTCGCGGGGCTCATCGCGTTCTCGACGGGGTCGTCGTGGAGCACCATGACGATCCTCCTCCCCCTGGTCGTGGGACTCTCCTACGACGTGGGCTTCGCCGGAACGCCGGCGGAGATGGATCCGCGCGCCTTTGGATTGATGCTCATGGTCATCAGCATTGGCGCCGTCCTTGAGGGCGCGATCTTCGGCGACCACTGCTCGCCGATTTCGGATACGACCGTGATGTCATCCATCGCGTGCGCCTCCGACCACGTGGATCACGTGCGGACCCAGGCTCCCTATGCGCTCGTCACCATGGCCGTGGCGTTGGTCGTTGGGTACCTGCCGGTCACCTTCTTCCAGGTTTCCCCGTGGGTTGCCCTCGCCGCAGGAACCGCCGTGCTCTGGGCCTTCTTGAGGGTCAAGGGCAAGCGCGTCCATGTCGCCTGACTCCACCCCACCCGATGGGCACGGACCGGGCGGGCAAGCTGCCAACGAGGAAGCGCCTGATTCGGGGCTAGCGCGCCGCGTCCTCTGGGCCGTCCTGCTGGGGCTCGGGGCCTACGTGGCCCTCGCCCTTTGGACGGATCTCTCGGGACTCGGCACGGCCATCGCAGAGGTGCCACTCTGGGCACCGGTCGCCGCGTGCGCCCTCTCGCTGCTCAACTACGCCGTTCGATTCCCACGGTGGCAGCGGTACCTGCGAATCACGGGGTCCTCGGTGACAGGGTGGCAGTCGGCGCGGATTTACCTCGCCGGCTTGAGCCTCACCGTCTCGCCGGGGAAAGTGGGCGAGGCCATGAAGTCATGGCTCCTGAGGGACGCCGACGGCACCCCCATCGCGAGGAGCGCCCCCATCGTACTGGCGGAGCGCATCACCGACCTACTTGGGTTCCTCGTGCTGATCGCGATCTCGTCTTCCGGGACCGAGCACCTTTGGATCACGGTGAGCACCGTGGTGCTCAGCCTGTTCGTCCTGGTCGTGGTGGGCTCGAAGCGCATTGGCCAGCTGATCACTCGAACCGCCCAGCGCCTGCCCAGCAAGATCGCCGCGCGCGCTGGGCGCCTTGAGGAAACGCTGGACGCCGCCCGGCGACTCCTGGCCCCCAAGGAGCTTCCACTGGCGACGGCCCTCGCCGCTGCGGGATGGTTCCTGGAGTGCGTGGGCTGCTGGCTGATCGTCCACTCTGTGCTTCCCGACGCGAGCGTCTCTGCAGCGATCCCGGAGCTGGGACTCGCCGCTGTCACGTATGCGTTCGCGGTCGCGGCGGTGGCGGGAGCCATCGTCTTCTTCGCACCCGGTGGACTCTTAGTCACCGAAGGTCTTCTCACGAGCCTCTTGGAAGGTGGCTATCGCGCTGCGGGCTTCGCGGCGGGAGCCGCGCGCTCGAAGGCCCTCGCCGTCACCCTTGTGACGCGGCTGTGCACTCTCTGGTTCGCGATGGGCGTGGGACTCGTTGCGCTACAGATCCATCGAACGTTGCGCAAAGCCCAGGCCGTTGCCGGAAGTGCCTCGCGATAGGCCAGGTTCCCGCACGGCTTACGTTCGGACGCGACGGCTAACGGATTCTTCAGACCGAAGGGCTCCTGCATGACACTACGCTCACGGCGACCGCGCACCCTTGTGATCGCTATGGAAGACTGCATTCAACTCGTCCCGCGCAGCACGCGTTCGTTCACGAACCGAGCCGCGCTACTTCTCGCACTGAGCCTCACGGTTTCCTCCTGCACATCGTCCGACGACGGCGGACAGGTGACTCCCCCATCCACTCCCCCGGATCCAGAGTCAGTGCTCGACCGTGCCGCGGACCTTGGGTTCGGGCAGTTCGTGGCTTTGGCCAAAGCGTCGAGCTACGAAGACCTCCTGGAAGGCGACGACGCGGTGACCGTGTTTGCGCCCACGGACGCATCCTTCGCCCAGCTTCCGGCCGGTGAAGTCGCAGCTCTTTTTGCGGCCGGTGCAGAGGCAGAGCTCGATGCATTTGTGGGCTACCACATCACCATGGGCACCGTGGACATCGCGACCCTAGAGGGACTGAACCAGATCCCGATGGTCGCGGCGGCGGACGCATACGTGGACACCGCGGCTTCTGGCGTGGTCATCAACGACGCGCGCATTCAACTGACGGACGCCGACGGCGACAACGGCCTTCTGTTCGGGATCGATCGCCCGCTGGAGCTCCCGAGGCCCATTCTGGAGACGATGGAGCGCCGCGGCTTCGACACGCTCATCGAGCTCATCGGCCTCGCGGGCCTCACGGGCTCGATCGGCGGCGGACAGATGACCGTCCTTGCGCCGACGGAGGCTGCCTTCAGCGCGCTCCCGGCCGGCGAGCTCGACTTCCTACGCGACCCGGCGAACCTTGCGGAGCTCCAGGCTCGACTGGACCTCCACCTCGTCGCCGGCGTCTCCACGGCATCGGCCCTCGTAGGCGCCGACGTGGTGAACAACATGGCGGGTTCGTTCCTGTTCTTCGATAGGGACACGGCGGGCGACCCAACGGTGAACGGCGCCACGCTGGAGAGCCTCAACATCCGCTGCACCGACGGGATCATCCAGACCCTCGGCGTGGTCTTTGAAGAGCTGCCCACGGTCCGCGAGCGTGCCGCTGAGGAAGGGCTTCTGACGCTGAGCTCCCTCATCTTCGCCGGTGGACTGACCGCCGAGCTCGACGACACCCTGCCCATCACCCTCTTCGGCCCCACCGACCTCGCCATCGAGTTCGGGCTTCAACCCGGCGTCATCGACAGTCTCGTGGACCCGAGCAACGTTGTGCGTCTGCAGCAGTTCCTGCGGGCCCATGCGGTCGCCGCCCCGCTGGCCTATTCCTCGCTCGTGCCTGGGACCATGCTGACGGCGATTTCCGGGGATACGATCGACGTCACGGACTCCTCGGGCGAGACCACGCTGAACGGCTCCGCCCAGCTCACCGTGCGCAACGTCTACGCGAAGAACGGCGTCTTGCACGTGATCGACGGCGTGCTCGACGACGGCATGTAGGGCAGAGCCTTTCGACTAGGGCCTTTCGACGAGAGCCTTTCGACGGGGCCTATGAACGGGGGCCTATCGACGGGGGCCGACCTACAAGGACCTACCTACGGGGGCCTACTTGCGTAGGACCAGCAACACGAGGGCAACGAGCCCAGCGAGGGCGGCCGCTCCTGCAAGCAAAGCGCGCAGGGCGGCCGCTCTTTCAGCTTGCTGATCCCTGAGCGCGGCCGCCCCTGGCGCCTCCAGGACGGCTGGCTCACTCGGCGGGATCGCGACCGCGGAGCCCGCGGCGCGGCGCTCCGACGGTTCCACGACGCGGTTCGGCGAGAGCCGCGCACGGTCAAAGAGTCCAATCCACGACACCGCGAAGGCGGCTTCATCCGACGGTTGGCCCTGGAAGTCTGCGAAGCCCAGCTCCACCTGGCCGGGCGCCATGGTCACGAGCGCCTGGCCAGCGGGATCCAGCAGCCAGGGGCCCCATCCGTCGCCGAGCCTAGGCGCAGCACCTTCGGAGCCGGAGAGCGAGACGTCTGCCTCCCAGCCGTCGCGACCGACTCTGACCGAGGTGGAGCCTGTCCCGCCCGTGCCTGGGGACGGTTCTGGTGGAGCCCCGGTCGACGCCATCCCCACCCAAAGCTCCGGCTCGTCCCCTGCCCCCTCGGACATCTCCAGTCGCATCCCGCGGACGTCAGCCCAGACTCCGGCGAGGTCGCGCAGAACCCGCGGTACGTCAGGGTCTAACCGAACAACGCCCGCCTGGCCCTGGCCTTGCCCCGAGACCTCCCGAAACTCGGATGTTCCGTCGGCCTTCCAGTAGATCTCTCCCTGGGCCCCCACGGAGACCGGCCCGGGGATCGCTTCCCCGCCGCTCGCAAACAGCCCCGCGGAGCCGCGATCTTGGTCATCGACTCCGCGATCCGTGATCCAAACCGTGCTCGCCGCGTCGTGGGCCTGCCAGAGAACCTCGGGCGCCGCCGTCTCCGGTTCATCAGGCACGGGAACGTCCTGCCAAGGGACGGGGTCGCCCGCCCCGGTGGTCACGTAGACCCCGCCCGTGATGTCCGCCTCGTGGCCATCGGCCCACCGACCGAACGCCTCCCACGCCGCGTCGATCCGGCGAGTGGCAGGGGTGGCGGCGCCCTGCGCTTGAAGCGGGAGGTACATCGACGGGCTCTGGTCTACGACAAGCTCCACGACGACACCTTGGGGTGGCGCACCTTCGTAGCCAGGCTTCGCCAGAGCGAGGACACCAAGCGCCGTGGCGATCGCCGCTGCGACCAACCAAGCGGGCAGGCTGCGCTTGCGAGCGCCCGCTTCCCCCGCTTCTTGGGCGGACAGAAGCCGCGTGGTTCCAAGGTAGACCTCACGGCTCTCCTGACGTCGCAGTCCGAGCGCCAAGAGAACGAACGGCGCCACCAGCCCGATGAGGGCGACGGGTTCAAGGAAGACAAGCCCCATGGTCGGGCCGAGCGCATAGGCCAACACCATCATCGCAGAAGCTCCGGCAGGTAGCGCTCAAAGGGATCCGCCGAGCTCCACGCCGCATGGGCCATGGCGTGGGTGCGGGCATGGGCGGCCCAGCCCTCGAGGAAACGGTCGAGCCGCTGGTGATACTCGCCGACCCCCTCGGCGTCTCCGGACGTGGCGCTACGGCGCTCCCCGGTCTCAGGATTCAACCACGTGACGGAGGAAGAGGGACGCCACTCCTCGGGGCTCAAGACCTGGCCCAGGTGCACCCTCCGCCGGCCCCCTAGCGTTCGAAGCAACGAGAGCCGGTCCACGTCGATGAAGTCGCCGAAGAGCAGCACGCGCCCGGCGCCTCCTTCACGGCGAACGAGGTCAGGCACCGCGGCCTTCGGCCCCTCCAATAGCGCCTCCAATCCTCCGCTGTGACCGTCCCCGTGGACGCGAAGGGCCTCTAACGCGGCCAGGAGCTTCCGCAGCTCCGACGCGCGGCGCACCCCCACCGTTCGCAGGTCGCCGCTGGGATCCATCCACACGAGCTTGACGCTCGCCCCGAGTCGTAGCCCGAGGGAGATGGACGCCGCCGCGGCCTCGGCCGCCGACTGCAGCTTGCCCGGCTCGCCGATGCCCATGGACGCGCTGGTGTCCAAGACGACCACCCAGGACTCGGATACGGACGAGCGTTGGATGCGGACAAACGGGCGATCTAGGCGCGCGAGGAGCTGCCAGTCGAGCTGACGCAGATCTTCCCCGGGGCGATAAGGACGATGCCCCACGAACTCTTGCCCCTCCCCACGGAGCGCCCGCTTGGTGCCGACGTCCTCATTCTCACGGGCATTCGCCAGTCGACTCGCGAAGGCGCCGAACCGACGGATCAGCTCGGGCGAGAACTCCACACCAGGTGATGGCAGCGGTGCGCGACGGGATCGGCGGCTGTCGTCTGTCATGGGTTTGGGGGCAGGTTCCTCACCCCTGGACGAACGCGCCGTCGGGGCCCATCGATGAGCGCGATGGAGAAGTGCGGTCGAAGCGGCGGCCTGGACAGCCTGGGCGAAAGAACTAGACCCGACGGATCGCCACGATCGTGACGTCGTCCTCGCGGGCGCCCTCGGCGAACTGCAGGGCGGCCTCTGCCACCGACTCGACGGTTTCCCGCGCAGAGGAACCCGCGTGTCCTCGGTCGCCGAGCACTGCGCGCACGCCTTGCTCTTCGAAGAAGCGCTCCGGATGGTCCGGATGACGGGCTTCCACGAGACCATCCGAGAACGCGAGCAAGATGTCACCCTGCTCCAACTGCAGATCTTCCCCGGTCTCGTAGCACATGTCGTCCATCAGCCCGAGGGCCGGACCGTCGCTGGAGATAGACTCGATCTTCTTGGTAGCAGCGCGCCAGATCAGCGGCGGCGTGTGGCCCGCGTTCAGCACTTGGACCCGGCCGCCGTCTTCGAGCTCGGCGATGAACAGCGTCAAGAACATGCCGTCGTCCATTCGCTCGCTCAGGTCGGCGTTGAGCATCGTCACCACGGAGCCAGGATCGTCGAGCACGCGCGCGTAGCTCCGCAGGCTCGCCTGGGCGGTGGCCGTGACGAGGGCGGGTCCGACGCCGTGGCCCGTCACGTCGCCGACAACGGCCGCCACCCCTCCGCTCTTCGTTCGCACGAAGTCAAAGAAGTCGCCCGACGCGTGCTCGGCGCTGCGGTACCAGCCGAAGAGGTCGTAGCCCTCCATGGTCGGCGGGGCCTTGGGCATCAGTCCCGCCTGGATCTCGGCTGCGATCTCCAGCGACTTCTCGAGTCGCGCGCGCTCGATGGAGTGCAGGTTGAGCTGCGCGTTCTCTAGGGCGATGGCGATGTGCTGGGCGAGGGCGTGGAAGAGCGCGAGGTCCTCGGGCTGGAAGGCTCGGGAGGCAGCCTTCGAGTCGACGTAAAGCGCGCCGCGGGGCATCTCGGGGGCGCCATCCGGCTGGCCGACATCGGCGCCGCGGGGCACCAGGGGCACGCACATGACGGCCCGGAGCTTCAGGTCGTAGACCGAGTTCCCGAGGGCCAAGTCCTCGGCGTTCTTCTGGACGGTCGTTCGCAGGGGGGCCTGCTCCTCGATCACACGCTGAACGACCGAGGTGCTGTACTTCACGTCACGCCCAACGGGCTGTGTGTTCTGGTCGGCGTCCAACTCACGGGCGACCCGCACGACTTGGGCGTCGGCCTCGTCGTCATAGAGAACCAGGAAACCGCGCTCGGCACCGGTCGCGTGGATCGAGCTGTCGACCACGTAGTCCAGGAGGGACTCCAGGTCCCGCGACAGCGAGACCTTGGCGATCGCGTCCAGGAGCACGTCGAGGGACCGGGTGTCCTCGCCCGTATCGCCACGGAGGAACGTCGACGACTGGGCCTCACCGGCCGCATGGGCCGCGGCCCGGGCTTTGGCCGCAAGATCGGCTGCGACGCCGACCGCGCCCGCACCTGGATCCGCCTTGGATCCTGCGGGTGAAGCGCCGGGGGACCCCGGGCTAGTTCTGGGATCGCCATCTGGCTGCGGACGTCTCTTCCAAAAGGCCATGGAAGGATCTTACCCACTGCAATTCCCAGATGGCTTTTCTAATTGCAGGCTCGGGCGCTTCCGAGTGGCGGGGCACGAAGTCGCCCACGATTCCGCAGCTCTGGCGGCAGTTTCCCTTGCGGCGG
The DNA here is from genome assembly GCA_938030175.1 of uncultured bacterium. GTDB lineage: Bacteria > Planctomycetota > UBA1135 > UBA1135 > Saltatorellus. Next base: position 10,734 of record CALHGQ010000586.1, read on the forward strand.
ATGAGGACGAGGCGGACACTGTAGCCCCGGCAAGCGCCGGGGACCTCGACAGGGGACTTCCCGTCGGCCTACGGCCGTCTTACGTTCCCCATCGAGCTCACCCTCGGGCCAAGCCGCTTCGAGGCGCCCCTCCGAGATTCCCACAGTTAGCCCCCACCGTAGATGCACATCACAGCCGAACCCGGCGACAGCCACGTCGTCCTTCACCTTCGCGGTGAGTTTGACACCTATTACTGCCATCTCCTCGACGAGGAGATCGCTGCGGTGCAGAAGAACGGGATCCAGCTGGTGGTGCTCAACCTGCGGCTCGTGAAGTTCATCAACTCGACGGCGTTGGGCGCCATCATCAAGGCTTCCAAGGCCCTGATGCGGGAGGACGGCATGCTCGTCATCTCGCGGCCTTCCGCGTTTTGCCGAGACATCATCGAGAAGGTCGGGCTCAACCGAGTCGTCCCCGTCGCCGAGACCGACGAGGAAGGCATCACGATGCTGATGGAGAAGGCCAAGCCGGCGGCTACTGCGGACGGCCCAAACGAGGAAGACCCGTCGTCCGTGATCTTCCGGATGGCAGACATGGAACGACTGCGCCACTTCGTGGAGCAGGCCAAGGCCAAGAACCCCCTGCACGGACACGCGTTCGGCGACAAGTGGGCGGGCATCGGACGGATGTCCGGGCTCGACGAAGACGGGCTGCGCTTCACCTGGAACGGTGGCAAGACCGACCTCTCTGCGTTCGACATGGGCCAGATGCTGGCCGTGGGAACCGAGCTCCTCGTCAAGTTCCGCCTGCCGCTGCTCCAGCGCGGCTACTGCGAGGCCAAGGTCACCGTGTCGCTCCTCGAAGAGCGGAGCGAAGGCGTCAAGGTCGGCTGCCGTTTCGCGGAGATCGACGACGAGACCCGCACAGCGGTTGGGCAGTACGCCCAGGACATGGCCTTCCTCAAGGAAGAGCTGCGCAAGGCGACGGATCAGTAGACGTCCGTCCGGCTAGCCGGCGGCGAGCTCTTCGCTCTGCGTAGAGGGGCGAGCCTCTGCTAACGGGTCGGCCCCTCCTTCAACGCCCGTTGAGCGCTCCGCGTCGTCCGTACCCCCGGACGACCCGGACGACCCGGACGATTCGGACGATTCGGACGACTCCGAGCGCCGCGCGATGCTCGCCTCGACGAGGACCTCCTCGAACTGATCGACGATGCGAGGCCACGAGAATCGCTCGGTGGTCGACAGCCTCGCCGTACGACCCCAGCGCGCTCGTCGATTCGGATCCGAAGAGAGGCGCGAGATGGCCTGGGCCCAAGCCGCCCGATCCCCTGCCGGAACGACGAGGCCGGATTCGTCGTGCTGCACCGTTCCACTGAGCCGTGCGACGTCGGAGACGAGCACCGGGATGCCGCACGCCATCGCGCGTCGTAGCTTGAGGCTCGCGACGTCGTCGTCTAGCGCCGGAATGAGGAGCGCGGTAGAGGCGCCGAAGAGTCCGGGGAGCTCGGCGGTCCGCGGGACCGGCGTCCAATGGACCCGAGCCCCAACGCCTAATCTGTCCGCTTGTGCCCGGAGGGCATCACGGTGGGAGCCGGTTCCAGCGAACACGAGGCTCCAGTCCCCGCGGCGGCCAACGGTTTGTGCGAAAGCGTCGATAAGGGCCTCGATGCCACGGCCCGGCTCCATGCGTCCGATGTGAAGGAGTACCTCGCCGGCAACGCGGTGACGATAGAGCACCTCGCTCGCCAGTCCGGGCCGGAAGGTCGACGTGTCGACGCCCGAGGGAAGGACGGTGACAAGGTCGGGGCTGAACCCCTGACGCAGGGCCTGGGCTTCTGCCACAGGGTCGAGCGCGATCACGCGCGTGGCGGTTCGACGCACGAGCCCGCCCCAAGCGCAGGCGCCAAAGTAGCGAAGTCCGCGCTCGACGAGCTTGCCGCGGTCGGGGAAGCCCTCCTCCACGAGGATCAGCGGGACGTTGAGCTTGGCCGCGGCGCGGGCGCTGCGCCAAGCCGCGGGTGAGAGGCCGTCGTAGGCGACGATGATGTCGGGCTCGAAAGTGACCAGGCCAGCGCGCTCCAGCGGGGCCGCTCCGTCGTCCGTGGTCGTCTCGAGACGTGATTGCGGAATGCCACCGATGACGTCGCCGAAAGCGCGCACCGCGTGCCCGCGGCCCAGCAGCTCCCGCGCAAGCCACGGCGCATGGTCGCCTCCCTTCCGCCGCAGCGTGAAGGGGTTCAGCACCAGTGCGATTCTCAGCGACGGATTCAGCGATGGGTTCAGCGATGGAGCCAAGGAAGAGCTCATCGGATCCGCCTCGCTGGCGTTGGGCGCTGGGGTAGAAGTCGGTTGCATCGAAAGGTGGACGGGGGCAGGGGACTAACAAGTCACCCGACGCTCCCCTAGCACTTCATCGAGCACGCCGGCACTGAAACCTAATGCGACCCGGTAGCAACGCGTCCGTGCGTGCTTGAGCGCGTAGAACGCCCCAACTTGATCCACCCGATGTAGCCGAAAACGGGCTTCGGCCGAACGCGACATCCGCTTCAGAATTCGAACTGCGCTGAGCGCCCGCCGCGCCCGGATGTTGCGCGAAGAGCACGCGCGTCCATCGCCGTGTCGAGGGAACTGGACGTCGTCCTGTGCACGATTCTGCGACCTCCCAGATGTCCCTTACAGGTGCGAAAGCAGTGCTGTGTCCCAAGGGGATCACTCACCCGAAAGTCCGCCGGAGAGTCATCATTTTGAGCTTGAAGAGGGCCCTGTTCAGCCGAAACCCAACCAGGAAACCAAGGCGCGGTCTCGCCCCCACGAACTGCGCGCACCGCAACACACCGTTGTGTGCTGCCGTGCTCATTTTTTGATCTGTGACGTCGACGAATTTTCGAATGAACCCCACCTCCAACTATTTGGGTGCGTCCCACGAGGACCCCCAGAACCCCGGTCCAACTCCCCAAGCCAAGCCCAGCTGGGGTCCCCCCTCCCGCGGCGTGTTCGTGGACCTGCTCGGAACGATCGTGCAGCCGCTAGACAACGGTGGGTTCCCGAAGATCGAGGATGCGGTGTTCTACGAGGGTGTTCTCGACGGGCTCTTCAAAGTGACACAGTCTGGCTGGAATCTGTACCTGATGGGCAACATCGACTCGGTGGCCTTCGGGCGTCAGACCGCCGAGGAGTGGAAAGAATTTTCCGAGGGGCTGCACGCCAAGCTTCGGAGCCTCGGCATCAAGCTAAAGCGGGACTACTGCTGCATCGATCATCCCGAGGGCATCAAGGGTCAGAACAACGACTCTGTCTACCTGCTGCCGGGCACAGGTGCCATGCACCACGCAGCCCAGTCCGACGGCGTGCAGCTGTCCCTTAGCTGGGTCATCGGCGACAGCAGCGTCGAGCTCGTAGCCGGCTGGCGCGCTGACTGCCGCCTGGTGGCCGTCCAGACCGGCCAGGGCGTCAAAGACGGCGCTTTCCACGTAGAGCCTGAACTCGTGTCACGGACCGCCGCAGGCGCTCTCAAGGAGATCGCCCAGGACTACACGATGCTGCGACGCGTCGCGTAGCCCCGCTGGCCAAGCAGGCCGCAGGACGCAGCAAAGAGCGCGGCCCCGTCCGATGGACGGGGCCGCGCTCTTTTCGCTCCCCAAGCGGGCGTCGCCGCCGAGGAACCTGTTGCGATACCGCCTACTGGGGCAGCGACGAGTAGGACGGGCGACCTGCGGCCGGTGCCTTCTCGGTGATGTCGCCGAAGCTCATGCGGAGATCACCGTTCTCCTCAAAGACAGCCACCGAACCGGGGCTCATCAGGTAGTCAGCGGTAGGCGTGAAGCACCAGCG
>CALHGQ010000587.1 GCA_938030175.1 uncultured bacterium
CTCGGACGCCGCTGGTGCGTCCTCCGGCTGGGACGTCGCGGACGGGTCGAGATCCACTCGATCGGGTCGGACTACCAGGGGGAGCCCGGGCAGGAAGTTCATCTCAGCCAAGCGAGCGAGAAGGAGATCCTGGCGCTGCTCGGCGTGCAGAGCACCGACTCGGTCCACTGGCTGGTCGCGGGATCAGCGACCCCGAACGCGGGCGCGGCCACCGCGCATTCGGGGGAGGCGCTGACGAACTTCCAACGTCTTCTGCGGCTCATGGCCCCGGAGCGAGGCGACATCTTGGTGGTGGTGGTCTTCGCCATCACCATCGGTGTGTTCATGCTCGCCACGCCGATCGCGGTTCAGGCCATCGTGAACCTGGTGGCCCAGGGGGGCACCCTCCAGCCGCTGGTGTCGGTCGTGATCTTCCTGGCCCTGGCGCTTAGCTTCGCCGGCACGCTGTCGGGGATTCAGACCTGGGTGGTGGAACTCATCCAGCGCCGCCTGTTCGTACGCGCCGTTGCGGACCTCGCTACGCGCCTCCCCAGGGTTCAAACCTCCGAGTACGACACGGGCTTCGGCCCCGAACGGGTCAACCGCTTCTTTGACGTCCTGACGGTTCAAAAGGCCGCGGCCAAACTGCTCATCGACGCGCTCGGCGTGCTGCTGGCGATCGTCGTCGGGCTCACGGTCCTGGCGTTCTACCACCCGTTCCTGCTGGCGTTCGACGTGGTGCTTCTGCTCGTGATTGCAGCGCTGGTCTTTGGACCGTTGCGGCGCGGCGAGCGAACCGCTCTCGTGGAGAGCACAGCCAAGTATCAGGTGGCGGCATGGCTCGAAGAGATCGCGCGGAGCCCCCTGACGTTTCGCAGCGCCGGCGCCGAGGCCTGGATCCATGAGAAGGCCGACTCGCTCTCCCGCGACTGGGTGGCGGCCCGCGGCCTTCACTTCAAGACGCTCTTTACGCAGATCGTGGGGGCGCTCACGCTGCAGGTGATCGCGAGCACCAGCCTGCTGGCGATCGGCGGATACCTGGTGTTCCAGGGCAGCCTGACGCTCGGCCAGCTGGTGGCGGCGGAGCTCATCGTCTCCGCGGTGGTTCTGTCGGTGGCCAAGATGGGCAAGCACCTGGAGACCTGGTACGACCTCATGGCCGCCGTGGCCAAGGTAGGCTCCCTCCTCGACCTGCCGATCGAATCTAGTCACGGGGAGTTCCATAGTCCGACGACGGGTCGGGATGGGGGCCGCCAAGTGGGTCGTGGGCTTGAGCTTCTCGACGTGTCCTATCGGAGCGCCAACAGCCCGACCAAGCTCGAGAACGTGGACATCGCGATCGAGCCCGGCGAGCGCGTCCTTGTGCGCGGCCTCGACGGAGCCTCCCGCCTCGCGATGGTCGACCTCATCTGGCGACTTCGCTACCCAACCTCCGGCGTGATTCGGCTGGAGGGCCGCGACCTGCGGGACCTTGCCCCGGAATTCCTACGCCGCGAGATCGCCATCGTCTCCCAGGTCGAAGTGGTTCACGGCACGGTTCGCGACAACGTCAGGCTGCGACGCCCGTTCGTGCTCAACGACGACATCCGCGCCGCGCTTGCCTGTGTGGGCCTGCGCGAGATCTTCGCGGAGTTCGAAGGAGGACTCGACGCGGTGATCCACCCTGACGCTCGGATCCTTTCAAAAGACGATATGCGTCGACTCATGGTCGCGCGCGCGCTGGCCGGCGATCCAGGCGTGCTCGTCATCGATGCGGGCAGCGGCGCGGGCTCGAAGTTCTGGCACGCGATCTCCCAGGTGTTGGCCCGCAAGGACGGACGCACCGTCATCGTCTTGACCAACAGCGGCGGCGACGAGGCCGGGTACGACCGGATCATCGACCTCCAGCCGATTGCAGCGGTCCCTAGCGGTTCTTGAGTTCCATGGTCTCCCCAAGCCCCCACTCCAACATCCATCCCGAGGCCGAGCCGCTTCAGCTCCCCGTCGATCACATCGTTGGGCGCAGCCGAGCGGGGCGCAAGCTCAGCTTCGCCCTTGCGATTCTCCTGGTGACGCTACCCATCGTTCTCATCGCCGTGCCTTGGCAGCAGAACGTGCCGGGCGCCGGCCGGGTGACCGCGCTCGATCCCCTCGATCGAATCCAGGTGATCCCGGCCCCCGTGAGCGGCCGGCTGTCGAAGCTGAACGTGCGCGAAGGGACCTACGTCACCGAAGGCCAGGAGCTCGCCGTGATGGAGGACCTCGACCCAGAGTTCAGCGTGCGGCTCGATCAACAGCTCGGCTTCGCCCGGGACAAGCTGGAGTCTGCGCACACCAACCTGGAGACCTTGGACGCCCGCCTGATCTCACTCCAAAGCAGCCTTGAGGCTTCGTTGCGCGGGGCACGCGCGGAGTTCAATCAGGCTATTGAGAAGGTGAAGGGCGAGGAGCAGAAGCTGGAGGCCGAGGTGAAGAAGCTCAGCTTTCTGGAGGAGGACTTCGGGCGCCAGACGCGACTCCTCGCGTTGGGGCAGGCATCGGAGCAGAAGCAGCAGAAGGCGGAGGCGGACTACGGCGAGCAGAAGGCCAAGGTCGAGGCTGCGCGTTCCGCAGTCGAGCAAGCGCGCAGCCAGCGGGACGCAAAGCAGGCTTCCGTCGACAAGGTCGCCGCGAGTGAGCAGGCGAAGATCGATGAAGTGAAAGGCAAGGAGCAGGAGGCGCGGCAGAAGCTGCAGGACGCGCGCAAAGCCGTGACTGAGGCCGAGAGCGCCCAGGCGCGACAGGCGACCCGGGTCATTCTCTCGCCGCGCAACGGCACCGTGCTGCGCGCCGCCGGCGCGAACTCAGCCGACCTGATTTCCCGCGGGGAGCCGCTCATCGAGATCGTGCCCGACACCAGTAACCTAGCCGTGGAGGTATGGCTGAGGGGCATCGATGCGCCGCTCGTCGAGCTCGGGCGGAAGGCGCGGCTGCAGTTCGAGGGATGGCCCGCCGTTCAGTTTGCGGGTTGGCCGTCGGTGGCCGTGGGAACCTTCGGCGGCGTCGTGACCCAGGTCGACGCGCAGGCGGCGTCGGACGGGCGTGTGCGCGTGCTCATCGTGCCTGATCCGGATGACAAGGCCTGGCCCGAGGGACGGTACCTGCGCCAGGGCGTTCGGGCGAGCGGCTGGGTGCAGCTGGAGACGGTCAGCACGGGCTACGAGCTTTGGCGCCAGCTGAACGCTTTCCCCCCGAGCCTCCAGACGGGACCTGGCAGCGAGGCTGCAGCGAAGAAGAAGCTACCCAAGGACAAGCCGGTGGACGCGAAGAAGGGCGGCAAGGGCTGATGGGGAACGGCGTAAGACCTTGGTCGGTGGCGCTCCTCGGGGGCCTCTCGTCGCTGGCTGTTTCGGGCTGTGCTTCCGGGTGGGGGAGCGAGTGGTCCGGTCCGAGCGGGACCCGTTCGGTGCCATTGGACGCTCGGCCCGCGGGCTCGCGCGGGGCGGATGGACCCCTCGGCGAACGCGTGCCGCCCAACCCAGTGACGATGGAGCGGTTTGCCAAGTCGAACGACACGGCCGGCGAGCCAGCCGTGGCGATCCTTGGTTCCGAGGGCGGTGCCCAGGTGGCCCCGGAGCGCGCCATGGAGGAGCTCGCGTTCGAAGACGTGTTGTCTTCCGTCGAGGAGCAGTTCCCCTTGGTCATCGCTGCGCTGCAGGAGTTCGACATCGCGCGGGCCAAGCTCCTCTCTGCGGAGGGCGGCTTCGACCTGCGCATCAAGGGCGACGGGCAGATCAGTCCCCAGGGGTTCTACGAGACGGAGGACGCGAAGCTCGTCTTCGAACAGCCCACGACCGCATGGGGCGCCACGGTGTTTGGGGGCTACAAGCGGGGCACCGGCGACTTCCCCGTGTGGGAGGGAGGCCTCAAGACCCGCGAAGACGGCGAGTTCAGCGCGGGCGTGCGGCTGCCGCTGCTCCAAGGCCGAACGATCGACCCGCGCCGCGTGGCCCTTTGGAAGGCACGCGTCGGGCAGGTTCAAGCCGACCCGATCGTGCTGGAGAAGCGGCTGGAGGCGACGGTCAAGGCGGCGAACAGTTACTGGAAATGGGTGGCGTCGGGCCAGAAGCTACTCATCGCGAGGCGACTCCTCGCGCTCGCCGACAGTCGGCAGGACGGCATCGCGATCTCGGTGTCGGAGGGGCAGTTGCCCGAGCTGGCTATCACCGACAACCAGCGGCTGGTGGTCGAGCGCCGTTCCATCGTCATCAGAGCGGAAAGAGCTCTCCAGCAGGCCGCGATCGCCCTGTCGCTCTTCTGGCGCAATGCGAACGGTGAGCCCGTGATCGCGGCCGAAGAGCAGCTGCCGCTGGCTCTGCCAACTCCCAAGGACCCGTCGCTGCTGATCCGAGACACGGACGTAGACTTGGCGATTCGCAACCGACCCGAGCTTTTGTCGCTGGAGCTGGAGGTCACCCAGCTCGAGCTCGACCGGCAGCTCGCGGAGAACTACCTGCTTCCGAAGCTCGACGTGGCGGTGGCCGGATCCAAGGATTTCGGGGACCGCGTTTCGACCCCCGATGACAAAGGGCCCTTCGAGCTGGACGTGCTCCTGAACTTCGACGTGCCGATCCAGCGCCGCGGGGCGAGCGGCAAGCTCCGCGCGATTGAGGCGAAGACGGTGCAGGTGGAGCGCAAGCTGCAGTTCGCGCGGGAGTCCATCGTCGCCGAGGTGCAGGACGGTCAGTCAGCCGTGCTTCTCACGTGGCGCCGCCTCGCGCTCCTTCGGGAGAATGCGGCCCTCGCCGCGCAGCTTGAAGAAGCCGAGCGTGTCTTCCTGGCCGAAGGGGAGAGCGATCTCCTGCGGGTCAACCTGCGCGAGCAGCAGACAGCGTCGGCTGCCTCCAAGCTCGTCGACGTCATCGCGGAGCACTTCCAGGCGATCGCGGACTACCGCGCGAGCCTCGGGCTTCCCTACGACGAAGTGCTCCGCTAGAGCCTTTCGGTGCTGGTATCCAACGCTGGGCTCGGCGGGTCGGAACCCCTTGTCGCCTTTACCTTTTGGTCGTCCCTGGCTCGACCATGGCGTGCGGGGCCGACATGCGACCGAGGCTCCTCCCCACGAACGAGTTGCGCCGCCAGTTGCCCAGCGTTGGGAGCCAGCTCGGAACCTTTCAGCGTGCGCCTGTAACCCTTGGTCGCGCCCGATCGTTCCTTCCCTTGAGCGGCGCGGTGGTCGCGGGTGATCTGGATGCAGTGACCCCAGGCCGCGTCGCTCCTGTGCAGATCGGAGCGAAACGACGGGGGGCAAGGGGCAAGAGCTCCTCGTCTCTCCGGCATGGGCGTTGTGCACCCGCGCGCCGTGCACAGTTGGAAGAGACCGCTGGGGCGAGGGAGAGTCCTGGCGGTCTCCTCCTCTTTTCTACCGCGTCAGACCAGCGGGGCGAAATGGAGCGGGGTGGGCGGTGGGGGGGGAGGTCAGGTCGACCGACGCTCCCTCCGACTGGCTCTCCGGCTGCACCTAGCGCCGGTTCTCCCGCCGCTTCTCTCTACTGGGGCGTTGGCCCACCGCCGCGGGGCGGCGACTGCTGGCTTCCGGGCCAGCTATCGAAGGCGGACGGCTGCTGGGGCGAGCGTGGCTCTTCCGACGCTCCGTCGACGCGCTTGACTTCGAGGCGGAGGGTGAACGTGCAGCCCTCACCTGGCAGTGAATCGAAGTGCACGTCGCCGTCGAGGAGTCGGGCCACCTGCTTGGCGACCGTGAGTCCGAGGCCGCTGCCTTCCGCCAGCTCGCCCTTCGCGCGGGAAGAGAACGGTTCGAATACGTGCCCGACGCGCTCTTGGCCGATGCCGCGACCGGTGTCCGTGACGTCGAAGCGCAGTCGAACTCGGTCCCAGCTTTCGGTGGGCTCGGTGCCGACGGACAGGTGGACGCGGCCGTTGTCCGTGTAGCGGATCGCGTTGTCGATCAGCTGGCTCAGGACTTGGCTCAGGCGTGCCGGATCTGTTTTGACCGCGCTCGGGACGCTGTCGTTCATCCGGATCTCAAGGATCAAGCCCTTGGCTTCGGCGCGCGTGCGGAACGTCTGCTCGACGTCTTCGACGACCTCGCGGACGCTACATTGCGTCGAGTTGATCTCCAGCGTGCCGGCCTCGACGTGGGTGAAGTCGATCACCTTGTCGATGGTCTCCAAGAGACGCTGGCTGCGGTCGAGCGCGTCATCGAGACCCTCCGTGCGGCCGTCTTCGATCAGGCGATCAAGGATGGCGTTGAGGTGGGTGCTGACTTCACTCGTGAGGCGCAGCATGAACTCCGACTTCATCACGGACATGCGGTCCGCGCTGGCTTTGGAGGTTGCCAGGGCCTTGTTGAGAGTCTCCAGCGAGGACGCGTACGCCCGGGCCTCGGTCTCCTTCTGACGGACGGCTTCCATCGCGCGCTTCTCGCTAGCCGCTGCGTTCCACTTCGCCGAGAACGCGCTGGCGGTCTGGCGAATCTCTGCCGGGTCGAAGGGCTTCTTGAGAATGAGGAGCTTGTCCGTGTGGCCGAGCTCGGCCACGGTTTCATCCCAGGAGTAGTCCGAGTACGCGGTACAGATCACGCAGTGGAGATCAGGGTCCACCTGCCAAAGCTCTTTGATCGTCTGGATGCCGTCCCAGCCCGGTGGCATACGGACGTCTACGAAGGCGACGCAGTACGGGTTGCCCTCGGCGATCGCGGCCTTGACCATGTCCAGGGCTTGCATGCCTTGGTAGGCGTTCTCAAGCTCGTAGTTGGTGACGTCGGTCGCTTTGGCCTCGCTGGCGAGACCGTCGTCCTTGGCCCCGAAGAACGCGGCGCGGGCGGACTGGAGGTCGGTCGGCTCTGCGGCGGCGGGCGCGAGGATCTTGCGGAAGTCCTCGTGGATCGACTTCGTGTCGTCCACCAGAAGGATGCGTCTGTTGCTACTCACAGTGCACCTCCCGCGTTTTCAGCGTCGTGGGCTCCGGCGAGCTCGCGATCTTCGGTTTGGGCGCCCGGCGGGCTCGTCGGCAGTTCCAGGATGAAGCGTGCGCCTCGGCCCGGACCTTCGCTCGTGGCGAAGAGCCTTCCTCCCATCTCGGTCGCCGCGTTGGCGGACGAGTGCAGGCCGAAGCCGTGTCCTTCTTCGCGGGTGGTGAAGCCCATGGTGAAGACGTTGGTGAGGTCGCCGTCGGCGATGCCCACACCCGAGTCCTGCACCGAGATCACGACTTGGTCGTCGTCTTTGGCGCGGATCTCAAGGACCAGTTCGCGGGGGCCCGTGACCGAGTACATCGCCTGGCGTGCGTTCTGCACGAGGTTGACGAGGATCTCGAGGAGCTTGTGCTTGTCGAGGTTGACTTCGGGAAGGTCGTCGTAGCGGCGCACGACGACGAGCTCTGGGTCGACGCCCTGGACGCGCTGCGTGATCCGCAGGGCTTCGTCCACCCGCTCGGAGAGGTCCGTCGGCTCGACGAGCTTGGTGCCCTTCGCGAGGCTCTGTTGGCTCTTGATGAGCTCGCAGATGTGATCGATGCCGTCGGAGAGAGAGCTCACCTCGGTGCGGATCGTCTTCTGCTCTTCGCCGAGCTGCACGACAAGGGCCGACAGGAACGGCTGGATGTGCTGCCCGCGCGGGTCCTCGGCGAGGAAGCGGGGGAGGTCGTCCTTGTTCTCGGTGAGGACTTCGGAGAGTCGCTCGAGGTCGTCGATGCAAAGGCCGTCGACGCGCTGGGAGACCAGCGAGGCCGAGATGTTGACGCTGTTGAGGACGTTGCCGACGTTGTGGAGGATGCCGGTGGCGATCTCGCTCATGCCAGCGGTTCGCGCGGTCTCCACGAGGGCGGAGCGGGCGTGCTCCAGCTTGGCGAGCATCTGATCGAACTCGCCGGCGAGCTGGCCGATTTCGTCCTCGCGATCCATGCCGAACTTGGCGCGGAAGTTCTCGTCGAGGCCGGTGCGGACGGCGTGGTCCGTCAGGGCCTTGATCGGCTTGAGCACGATCAGGTTGATGATGAACAGGAGGGCGAGCAACACGCCGAGGCCGAGGGTGGCGTCGGTGATCGCGCCCGAGAGCAGCGCAGTGCGACCGGCGGCCGTGATCTCGCGGTTGACGGTCGCGCGGATCAACAGCTCGGGAATCCCGCGCAGGCCGTCGATGGACGCGTAGATGTCGATCTGGTCGCCGCTGGCGGTGGGCTTGAAGATCGGGATCGGCGAGGACGTGACCTCGTCGGAGACCGCGGCGACCTCAGGCGGGAGCGCGGCGGGGCGGTTGAGCTGCCATGCCGAGAAGGAAACCTCGGTGCGGCGCTCAACGCGCTCGGAGAGCCCGTCGCGAAGGAAGCGCCCGACGATGACGTAGCCGCGCTTCTTGATGCCGCGGCCGGTGATGATCTGGGACGACGCGATGAGCGGACCCTTCCCGGTGGGGAGGATGCCGGAGTGGTCTACGCCGTCAAGCTCGGGGGAGCCGGCGGCGAAGAAGCTCAGGAGAGCGTGGGACGGGCTGAGCTCCGACTTGGGGAACTCCAGGAGCTCGATGGGCTCGCCCGTCTTGGGCTCGATGATCTGGCTACCGTAGACCTTGCCGTCGAGGTCGCAGAAGAACAGGAGGTCGATTTGCTCGCCCTGGAGGCTCTCGGGGCGTAGGTACTCGTCAGCGAAATCGGGAACGCTTGCCGGAGCTTCGAGGAACTTCAGCGCGGAGTCCCTCTTGGCGTAGGCGCTGGCGATCCTGGAGACCTCGTCGATCTCAGAGTCGATCGCGTACTTGACGCGGCGGAGGTCCTCGCTGGCCTCTGCGGTTTCGATATCCGTGAAGAGGGAGCTGAACGCGCGGTTCTGAATGAACCCGCCCACAGCCGAGAGCGACAGGATCAGAACCGTCAGGATCGCGGCAATCTTTGTCGACAGAGACATGGATTCCCTAGGCTGCCTCGCTCGCCGCTTGGGAGTCCGAAGAGCCATCGCCCTTCTCCGACGTTCCGCTGCTTCGCAGCGGCGCCGTGCTGGTGTTGATCAGCGCGGCCAAGTCTTTCAGCTCGTCGCGTCCGCGCAGCGTGAAGTCGCCCGGGTTCTCGCCGTTCTGCACAGCCGTGAGGAACTTCTCAAAGCGGTAGAGAGGACCTGCGATCCTGAAGGTCGAGAGCACGCCCACAAGGAGCGTCAGGGGCAAGAACACAGCGGCTGAAATACCGATGATCCGCAGCGTCAGCGCGTTCGTCTGACCGAGCAGCAAAGCGCTGTCTGAGGGCAGCGTGTTGGCTGCGTGATGCAGGGCCGCGGTGATGAGAGCGAACTGCAGCATGAGCATCAGAGTCACTAGTCCCACGAACAGTCCGCTCATGCGGAGCTGCAGCCGGGGCTTGATGAGCTTCTTGCGACGCTTGTAAGTAGCAGTCATGGGGAGGGGGTGTGACGCGCGGGGAACGCTTCTGACGGGTACTTCGGCCGAGTGAGTCGCTGGCCTTGAGCCGCTATGCCCACCCGTTGTCAGGAATGCGACCGCTTCAGGCGGTGTGCCGCGCTGGTTCCTGGGCGATCTGGGGCAGGGGCCCGGAAAGAACTTCCTGGGAGATCGCCATACACGCCCTAATCTTGGCCGTATCGACGCTGGAGATGATCCGGCGCTGGACGGCAAGGTCTAGGACCGTGCTGAATTCGTCGGGTGGAAGTTGGCCCACGTTTTGGGCCCGCTGGACGGCCGCGATGGGGACGCGGCTCGCGGATGCCATGAGGGCTGCCTGGCGCAGGGGCGCCGTGCCAAAGTTCTCGGCGTGACCCGCGTAGGACCGGACGAGGAGCCGGCGCAGGACTTCCGGGTTGGCGACGAGCGAGGCAGCGACGGACTCAGCCAGTTCGGCGTTCGGCCCCTGGGCTGCGCCCCTGGCGGCCCTGAGCGTGGCGCGGCAAAGGGCTTTGGCCACACGGCCGGGAAGCGCTTGGATCGCAGAGCTGACAGCGGCGTGGGCCTCTCTGAGCTCGGTCAGGTTGTTCAGCAAGACCAGCCCACTCTCGATGGGCTGAGAGCCCTCGGTTCGATGGGCGAGCTCCACAAAGGTCATGTTGGCGAGGTGCTCCTCTGCAACCTTGAGCTTCCCAAAGACCACGCCCATGGAGCGCGACGATGACTCAGCGCTCGGTAGCTGCAGTAGTGCCGCGGTACGCGCGGCGCTGCATGCCCGTACGAGGGCGGCGCGGGACTCGTCGAGATGTTGCTCTAGCTCTGAACGCTGTTTCGGATCGCGCTTGCCCCGCAGCCGCGATAGACCGGGGAGGTTCTGCACGATGGCGCCGGCGCCCGCGTGGAACAGGCGGCGCCACGCCTCACTGCGTGCGAGGTCGAAGGCGGCCGGCGAGTCAGAGTCGACCGCGGCAACGGCATTCTGATGCCAGGTGGGGTTCCAGCTTGAGCACGGGTCGCAGGAAGACTCCCACGACGCTTCAGAGGCGGCCGCAGCCGGATGGGGAAGGCCCATGACGAAGGCCTCTTCCGGTGACCGAGGCGGCGCGTTCTCTTCCTGGCTTGCGCCTCGGCAGATCAGCTCATGGGCACCGCGCATGGCCGTTGATTGAAGCGCTCTCGCCTCGTCTCGGCCGATAGAACGCTCCTCCGCGATGAGCGCTGCGGCACTCCCCAGCGCGTTGAGCTCGAAGGCCGCCGCACCGAGGGAGGCATGTGACCAGGCCTCGATTGTTTCGGCGCACATGACATTGCGGATGAGCGTCAGCGACCCTTCCGTCGCCATGGTCCGCTGTCCGATGCCGGCCAACAAGGACGTGAGACGGACCGTCTCCCACGTGTCCAGGCACCGCTCAGCAAGAGCATCAGCGGCACCGACGCCCTCTATGCCCCCAAGGACATGGTCCATGGGCACAAATGCTTCGTTCGAATGGAGCAGACCGGAAAGAGAGTGGCTCGCCAGCCGCTCATCCATGGCCGCTCCCTTGAGAAGGGTGAGGCCACCTGATGGACGAACGAGCACGCACGTCTTGCCGAGCTCGTCTCCACTCGTCTGCGGTCGCTTGAGAAGCCCGTTGGGGTCGGAGGTGTCCACCATGATGGCAATGACGGTGGCGGCGTCCGCCCCAACAATGCCCTCAAGGGCGCACGTAACGCGCAGCCCGAGCACTTCGTCCTTGCCGCGCATCTCGCGGACGACAACGGCGCCCTCGGGCGCTCGCGAATGGCCTGTCCAGCCAGCCGCGACGATCTCGTGGTTCCGCGCTAGAATCGGCAGCAGCGTCTTTTTCTGCTTGGGTGTTCCCAGCGTCTCGATGGCCTCGTCGAGACCACTGAGCCAACGCCAGGCGAGAACGTGCCCGGCGGCGAGCGAGTGGCTCGCGGCGCGGGTGACGAGCTCCGCTTTCTCAGGAAGCGTCAGCGCCTGGGGATTCGACCCCTTGGACGATCCTTGGGCGTTCAACGAGAGAAGCTGTCGCCACTGCTTCGACGAGAGAGGGGCTTCGTTCCTGGCAGTTCCGGGCTGGACGGCGGGGATCGTACTCAGGCATGCGTCGAGCTCTGCGATCGCGAGCCCGAGCGCCCCGGTATTCCGTCGTTCGAGCGAGCTCCGGTCACTCAGCAGCTCGGCACCTGTGCGCTCCTTGTGTCCTGTGATGACTTCTGAAGTCGCGTTGTTCCAGACCTTCGGGTTCGCGGACGTCGCGCCGTCCGCAAGCGTTTGGGCCCAGGAGACAGCGCCGTCTTGGGCTGAATCGCCGTTCGGAACAGCTGGACGTCCTTGGCTTGAAGCTCGAGCCTTCGACCAAGCGCGGGCCCCGAAGAGCCTTCTCCGGATGCCGGGGACGCCCGTCAGGACGGTGGCGATCGCGAAGGCGGCAGCCGGTGCCCACCATGTCTTTTCACCGACAACCCAGAGGAAGCCGCGGGTGCCATGGGCGACCAGCGCCCAGGCTGCACTGAGGACGTAGAACCCGAGGGTTCCAGCAACAGCACCGTGCCAGGGGAAGCCCCTGGCGGCGGTAACAAGGGCGACGAGAGCGGCCGAGGGGAGCTTGATCCACATGATTCACGCCAGCTATCGACAGAATCGACGCAAAGGTGAAATGGGGCGGTCTCCAATTCTCTCCGGCACCCACGAGGGGCTAGCCGGGATTCGGACACATCTAGGCTCTTCGAGCTGTTCGGGGCCCTTCAAGGAGCGCAGTCAGGGCTTCGAGGGGCGCTGCTGGGTAGTGCGGCCTTTTTCAACGGGCTGCTAGCGTGATCGAGGACAGGACCCGAAAGGGCGCGGGCGCTAGGGGCTGGAAGTCCGTTTGGGCGGTGGCCGAGGTACAGGTGATGAGTGCGAGTGCTGGAAGTGTCTTCTTCATGATCGGGTGGAGGTCCAATGGGAGATTCACCGGCCCAATGCGAGTGAGAGACCGGCGGATCATGCGTACTGTGAAGGTGGGCGGATTCCTTGCGATGGGTCCGCGCACGAGCGGGACCCGCTCGATCAACGGGCGTCACGGGAAAGCGCGGAAAGCTTGGCGTCGACGGCGCAGCCCCGGCGCAGAGCCAGGTGGCTCGTTGCGTGGGGCAACCCTCGAAGCGGAGCTAGGGCTACCGCGTCTGTGGGTGGGAAGGGGCCGCCACGCGACAGCCCTGGCCTCTTCGTTTCGCGGACCGGGTCACTCCCGCGTCGCGCTCCGGCTACCCCTGCGTCATCGCCGTCGTGAGCGCAATGCCCTCGATGAGCGTTCGTATGCGATGTCCGTTCGCCTCGCAGGCTCGGACGGCTTCTTCGATCTCAAGAAGGTCGCGGAGCGTCGGCGGGCGGCCGACTGCGTACGTGAAGAGCGAGCTGCCGAGCGCTTCCAAGAAACGGGAGGAGTCGGTCAGTAGAGCTTCTTTCAGCTCAGGGACGCCGTTGATCTCGATGCCATTCGGCAGTGTGACGGGCGCAGCCGCGTCGTCGGCTAAAGAGCGGACTTGTCCGATACCGTCGAAGCTCTCTAGGGCGAGGCCGAAGGGGTCCATCTGGTCGTGGCATGCCGCGCACGCGGGGCTTGCACGATGCTGGGCGAGGCGCGCACGGAGGGAGAGGCCATCGTCCGCCTGATCGTCTTCGGGAAGCGAGCCCACGTTGGGCGGTGGGGGCGGAGCGGGGGCGTGGAAGATTCGCTCGAGCATCCATTGGCCGCGCTTCACCGGGCTGGTGCGCAGGGGATTCGACGTGACGGTGAGCACGCCGGCCATGCCGAGCACGCCACCGCGCATCGCGCTTGGGCGCGGCACGCGGCGTACGTTCCCATGCTTGACGCCCTCCATGCCGTAGTGCTTCGCGAGGCGCTTGTTGACGAACACGAACTCAGAGTCGATGCACTCCAGCGCGCTGCGGTTCTCGCGCACGAGGTCGTCGAAGAACTCGACGACCTCGAGACCCATGGCCTTGCGCAGCCCCTCGTTGAAAGGCTTGTAGCGTCGGATGTCCGGCGTAACATCCCGTAATTCAGACGTGCCCAGCCACTGGGTCGCGAAGTCCTCGGCGAGGGACCGCGAGGCCGGGCTATCGAGCATGGCAGCGACGACCTGGGCGGCGGACTCCTTGTCATCGAGACCTCCCTCCGCTGCCTGGGCAAGGAGCCCTGGCCCAGGGCGCTCACCGTGGAGGAAGAACGAAAGCCGCGAAGCGAGGGTGAACCCGTCGGCGTTCTCTTCCACGCGGTACAGGAATTCTTGGGAGAGAAGCGTCGCCCGGATCACGTCCCGCCACCCGTCGCCGTCCGGATCCAAGGCTAGCTCTCTTCGGCTCGCGACCTCTTCATCCGTGGCCTCGCGCGAGAACGCCAGCATGAGGAACTGCCGAAGGCTCGCGGCTGCCGCCTCGTTGTCCTCAAGCGCCGCAGCTGTAAGGTCGAAGCCGCCATCCGT
>CALHGQ010000588.1 GCA_938030175.1 uncultured bacterium
GCGTCGGTTCGCTCGCTGCGCTCACCCGAACTCGACGATGCTCGCAGGGCCTTCATTCGGCCGACGCCGCTGGCAAGCACCGGAGCGTTCGTCTCGCTCGAAAATAGCGCTTGTTTTGGGGCTAGCAGACTGCGGGGAAACGGAGTTCGTGAGTGAGTTCGATCACTTGCGAATCCTTGGAGTTAAGTGGTTGACGGCGTCCGCTTCGAGCGGTGCTCTGTGGGTGTTGTAAGACCGCAGGGTCCACCAAAAACGGAGCCGTCGTGCCGACTTTGAGGGTTCGCCTCATCGGATGCAAGCGGCTCGTGGGAGCTTCTGATGCCGCTTCGTCCACTGACTCAGTCCTCATTTTTCGATCCGGAGTTTGCCTGCCCCGACTGCTTGACACCGGGAACGGCGGCATGGCTGTTGGCGCGAAAACGGTCGATGCTGTTGCCTGCCTGGCTTTTCCGCGGGTGGCGGGGACAAGGCCGTGGGCGCAATGCGTGGCCAGCTAGAGTCCTGATGACACTGGTGCTGCTTCGCTGGACTGGGGAGGGAGTCAGCCGACGAGCGTCTGTCCGACAGGCCCGCACGGACGCGGCGTGGAGGGCTGCAATGGGGATTCAGCTCGACGATGCGGTGCCGAGCGAACGCACGCTGCGGGACTTCGAGCGGTTCCTGTTGCGGCCTCACCCTGAGTCTGGCGTTCCGCGCTACCTTCTCTTCCACGAGCATGTCGTTCGGCTCTGCCTCGACTCCGGCCTTGTCGGACCGAATGCGGTTTGGGCAGGCGATAGCACGCCGATGTGGTGCTATGGAGCCACGCTCGACACGACGAGGCTACTGGGTGACGGGCTGAGAATGTTGGCCCGTCGTTGGGCGAAAGCCACGCGTCAGACGCTCGCAGATGTCGCAGCAACGTGGGAACTACCGTGGTTGACAGCCAAGAGTACCAAAGGAGGGCTCAACGTAGATTGGCGGTCGCCAGACGAGCGCGCCGCCGCGATAGATCAGCTCGCCAGCGCTGTGGTCACTGTGACGGACCGAATCCAATCCGAGTTCTGCCAAGCCCGTCGTGGGCTACGGAAACCTGTTCTTCGGCTTGTTCGTCAACTGCTCCGAGTCGTGTCCGACGATCTCGTGACCGACGAGCAGGGCCGGCTGGTTGTTGCGAAACACGTAGCAAAAGATCGCATTGTGAGCCTGACCGATCCGGAGGCCCGCAGCGGGCGCAAGAGCAAGAGCCAAACCTTCCAAGGCTTCAAGCTGCACCTCGTCGGCGACGTCGTGAGTGGCCTGATTGCTGCGGTCACCGTAACCGCAGGGAACGTCCATGATAGTCGCCCGGCCCATCGGCTGATTCGTCGTGCAAAAAGCCTGTCTGCGGACATCCAGCAGGTTCTCGCGGACACAGCCTATGGCGCAGTGGGTTTGCGTCAGCGAGTGCAACGAACACTTGGAGTCCGACTGGTGGCACCGCCTCCCAAGGGAAGAGTTTCAAAAGACAAAACCCGTGTGGCCAAGTCCGATTTCCTCATCGACTTTGAAACGAACACTGCGATGTGTCCGAACGCAGTCCTCACCGACGAACTCAAGACGAGCCACGCTAAAGGAGAGCTGCGCCGGTACTTCTACTGGCCAAAGGAATCCTGTGGGCGTTGTCCGCTTCGGGAACGCTGTCTAGGCAAAGGAGGGGCACGAAAGCGCATCGCTCTGCACCCGCAAGAACAGGAACTGCGTCAATACCGCGATGACTGGTCCAAGCCCGAAGTGCAACGCTCTTACCGCGATCGATCGCAATGTGAGCGACTCATTAACCAAGCCGTCCGACATGGCGGTCGTAAGGCCAGAGCCTGGGGCTTGGCGGCCGCAAATCAACAGGCCCACGCCATCACCGCAGTGTGCAACCTCGCGCTGCTGGCACGGCATCTAGCAGACGCCGCATGAGCAGCTTCTCTTTCCTCACCAGCATCGCAAATTCTCCGACGGCCATCACGCCGTGCGGCAGAGCCATACGTCGATGGCGGCCGAGAGGCCCACCTTGTCCATAAAGGTAACTTCAAAGGACAGTCAGGCAGCCAGAGTCGGCATTCATGCCCTCGCATCGATCCGTCCACGACGCCCCAATTCCGGAAAAAACGGCGCTTACCCGCAGGCTGCTAGTCCCACAACAAGCGCTCTTTCCGGCTGCGCCTTCCGCGATGCACTCGCCAGCAGCGTCCGTCCGCTCGCTCCGCCCACCTGAACTCGACGATGCTCGCAGGGCCTTCATTCGGCCGACGCCGCTGGCAAGCACATCGCCTTCGCCTCGCTCGAAAACAGCGCTTGATTTGGGACCTGAGGGCCCGACGCCATCCGCGTGGGACCGAGGCTCGGCGAAGCGGGTACAACACGAGCGTCTCTCGATGCGAGTAGACGTTAGCCCAACCGTGAGGCTCCTGTTACACTCCGCGCGTGAACCCGCCCCCTGATGCGAAGCCGCGCTTTTGGCCAACGGCCCTCTTGTGGTCCGCGCTGCTCCTCGTTGGACTGT
>CALHGQ010000589.1 GCA_938030175.1 uncultured bacterium
CACCGCGCTGGAGGACAACGGAATGCCGAGGCGAGACGTCAAGGTCCAGGAGGAGATCGGCCGAACCCTCCAGTCCCTCGGCATGACCATGGGCGTTTTCGTGGCCCACGCGGACTTCAAGCGCCCCACCTTCGTGCGCCCGCCCGCCGAGGTCCGCGAGGAGATCGAGAAAGACATGCGCAACGCCGTCGAGATCGCAAAGCGAGTGCAGGCCCGCTGGTGCACCGTCGTCCCCGGCGCCGTCGAGCAGAACGTCGAGCTGGACTACCAGACCGCCAACGTGATCGACAACCTCCGCTTCGCCGCCGAGATCCTAGAGCCCGCTGGGCTGTGTGCCGTGCTGGAGCCGCTCAACCCCTGGCGCGATCACCCCGGGCTGATCCTCACCAAGGTCCCCTACGCGCACATGGTCTGTCGCGCCGTGAACTCCCCGTCGGTCAAGATCCTCAACGACCTCTACCACCAACAAATCACGGAGGGCAACCTCACCGGCAACCTCGACCGAGCATGGGACGAGATCGCCTACATCCAAGTGGGTGATCACCCCGGTCGCAAGGAACCCGGCACCGGCGAGATCCACTACGGAAACGTGTTCCGTCACCTCAAGCGAAAAGGATTCGACGGGATCGTGGGCATGGAGCACGGCAACTCCAAGCCGGGCAAAGAAGGCGAGCGCGCGCTGATCGACGCCTACGTCCACGCGGACTCTTTCGAGTAGCCACGAAAGAAGCCCGCGCCGTGCGGATGCACGACTCGGGCTTCTTCGAGCGGACTCTTCCGTGCCGAGCCAAGCGTTGCAGTGGACTGCGTCGCGGCCCCCTGCACGTCGGGGCTACCGGGCCTTAGCTGAAGACCGACTCTTTGCCGAGGTCCTTCGCGAGAAGGTAGTAGTAGACCGGGCGGAGCTTCTTGGTGTTGGACTTGCCGATCTTCTCGGTGCAGCGCTCAAGGGCGGCGTCGAGCTCTGCGCCTTCTGCCACGCCGAGCTTCTTGCCAACCCAGTTCTTGACCGTCTGGAGCTCGTCCTTGTCGCCGGTGGCAACGACGAGAGCGTCTGCGTTGTAGATCGAGGGCCCAAGGGCCTTGGCGACGTTGGTGAGAAGCGTCTCATCGCAGTCAATGCCCTGCTTCGTCATCTGCTCCTTGCACTTTGTGATTACGTCGTCGAGTTTGCTCATCGGAATGGGGCTCTGTAAGAGGGAGCCAATTGGGGGTCTAGGAGAGTGGTTGCGAAACCCTATGCTGCGGATCGGAGGACGCGGTTCCAGCGAAAACGCCGGATCCCGCACGAATCGACGCGACCGGGTCTCGCTGAGGCTGACAAAGCGTTCAAGCCGATTCAAGACGGGACGCAGGGACTTCCCCGAACTCCCCTAGGCTATTCGGGGCCCTTCAAGCAACGCAGTCAGGGCTTCGAGGGGCGCTGCTGCTAAGCGCGGCGTTCTACAACGGGCTGCTAGAGCTCCGATAGCGAGATCCTGAGGCTGGCGATCCAGGCCTGCTCCCCCTGGGTCCAATGCCCATACGTCGTCGCGAGGATCGTCGGCGCCTGGTCCTTCGGATCGGTGGCCTCCGGGTCGCCAGGGAGCAGCTCGAGCGCGGGGTAAGCGCAGTCCGACGCCTTCAGGTTGTCCATCAGTCGCAGGCGCAGCTGGCCCTCCCGGCCCTCGATCAGGTCCTCGAAAGTCCCGACCCAGGCGACCCAGTCCCCCCACCGGGCGCTGTCCAGGCCCATGTCGCGGAAGCTGATGAAGAGCCTGCCGTCCGGGAGCCGAAGGACCTGGTGGCGGTCCCCCGTCAGCGAGCCTGGCAGCGGGCGCGGCCCGCTCCAGGTCGCTCCCTCATCGGTCGACACGACGAGCTGTGAGTTTCGCTGGCGACTGTTCTCCCGCAGAAGCAGCGCCAGCGTATCGCCGTCGCGCACGACCCCTGGCTCGCAGAGGTGACCCAGGGGCCACCGCACGATCGGCTTCGGCGCGGACCATGTCAGGCCCGCGTCGGAAGAGCGCGTTTGAAAGACGGTGAAGCCCCACGGGCCGCGCTTCTCGCCGAAGAAGCGGCCGTCGTCGTGGAACCAGGCAAGCGTATCGCCGCCCTTGACTCGCACGTGGTCGCCCATGACCACGATGCCTCCCCACGGGGTCTGTTCACCGTCGCCGGGCTGGGGCGGAACCTCCAGCTCGCTCCAGGTCAGTCCGCCGTCACTCGACAGCGCGCGTCGCGCTGGAAACAGGCCGCTCCACATCACCACGTTTTCGGAGGCCCCATCCGCTGACGGCACCCGCATGAGCACCGGTGTTTCCTTGGAGGTCGCCCAAGACTCTGGAACAGGAAGCCTCTCGCCCCACGTCCGGCCACCGTCCGTTGACTTCTTCATGACGACCGCTCCGCGGCCGTGCCCCTTGGGATAGACGCAGACGATCGTCTTGCCGTCTTCCATCACGTCGGTCGAAGGATGCCCCAGATACTGCCCCTTCTCTCGGTCTACCGTCACGACCCGCTCCGTCTGGCCAGCGAGATCCAGCTCCGGCAGGGTCCAGCCGCGGGAGGGTGCCGCGTGGAGCGACAGAGGACGCGGCTTCAGCCCGCCCTCGGCCACGCGCGCCTCGATTAGGTCCGCGAGGGCCTCCGCCTGCCACGCATGACCGCTGGCCGACGCGTGCACGCCGTCGGTGCGCCACTCCTGCATCATCTCCGCGCCCCGCAGACGGTCCGCCGCGTGCACGGCCACGACAGGCACGCGGAGTTCGTCCCCGACGCTACGCACGATGCCCGCGTACGCGCCCAAGAGCCGATCAAAACCCCACTCGTCCTCCGTTTCGAACGGCACGTCGATGTCGACACCCGGCGGCGCTGCGCCGAACCGCGCGCGCAGATCATCCGTCCAAACCATCGCGCCCGGCTCAGCGAGAACAGCAAGCGCGCCCGCCCCCTCAATCGTGGACACGATGTCCACCAGGTTGGATCGGAAAGCCCCCGGCGCGACCCGCGGAAAGTCCTCGCCGGCGGGCAGGTCCACCCACGCGTCAGCCTGGCCGTACTGGACGATGACAACATCTGGATCTCGGCTCAGGACGTCGCGGCGCAGCCGGTGCAGCGCGCTCACGGTCGTGTCCCGCGCTAGCCCCTCGTTTTCCACCTCGACTCGCGTGCCTTCGAGCCGCTCCCCGAGGATCGGACCGAGCCTTTCAGGCCAACCACGCACCGCGCCGCGACGCCCCGAGCCCGCCACGAAGCCATCGCCCAGCGCTACGACGCGCAGTGTTGGAGGGTCCGGCGCCTGAAGCGTGGCACAGCTGAGAAGAACAATAGTGAGCATCATGGGAGAGATCAGCGAAAGAGAACGCTCGAAGGGATGGGCTGCTCGCGACCGACACCGGGGCCCGACCAACGGACCTCCAGCGCGCTTGCGCCCCGTGAATTGAACCACTGCACCGCAATGGGGTGGTAACCGGCCTTGAGCGCCACCTTCCCCTCGGCGCGAACGGCGCCGTGGAGTCCGTCGTTGTCCACGACGAGGGTATCGCCCACGTAGAAGCGGCTGCCATCATCCGAGACGAGCGCCAGCGTGTAGAGACCATCCTGGGGAACGGACAGGAAGCCCATGAATGCGAGGGCGCACTGCTCCTTGCGCGTCACGAGCGCCGTATCGAAAGACGTGGTTTCCTTGAGCCCGATCGGGTCGCGCTCTGCCATCTGATCGAGGGTCTGCCAACCGCCTTCGTAGACCTTGACCGACAGGCCAGGATCAGGCGCCCGGATCAACTGGACGGGCTCTTTCCACTCCGACTCCTCGATGACCCGGTACGAGCCCTTCGCCCCAAAGGGACTGGAGGCCGCGCCCGCTCCTCGACCGTAGAAGACTCGCGCACGAAGCGTCGCGGACTCGGCCACCGTGATCGTTCCCCCGTAGAGGGGCGACTCGGCGGTCACGTCGCTTCCATCGAGTGTGTAGCGGATCAGGGTCCCTTGCCGGGATGAGAGCCGAACCGGTAGAGGGTTGACCGACACGCCGCTCGGGGGCTCGAGCTTGACGCGCGGCGGGGAGAGGTAGAGCGACAGCCGCGAGAGCGCTGGGGTGGCCAGGGCACTGTCGATCGAAACGCGGATCCGCCGCGCCGTCGTTTCGTCTACGCGCAGGATTCGGCGCGCGCCGATCGTCGTCCCGGCGGCCAGCTCGCGCCACTCGGAGGCCTTGCCCGGCTCGCCCTCGCCCACCTGAACCCGAAACCGCGTCACTCGCTGCCCAAGCTGGATGGGCTCCTCAAGCCACACCTCGTCGAACGTGGCGTCTTTAGCCAGCTGAAACTCGACCCACGCCAGGCTTGATCCATCGGCATCGTGACCATCGTCCACTGACCAGTAGGTCATGCGACTCGGATCAAGCAGCGTCGACGCGTCCATGGACGAAGCCCCCCCGCGCACGTTGGAAGCCTTCATCGTCGCGCCGCGGGCTCCCATCGCATGCATGAGGACGTCATGGGCGTGGGTCGCTTCGAGGACGTCGCCGAGCTGCGCAATGCGGCTTGCGTCGACGTCGGTGATGCGGCCCCGCTCGTCGGGCGGAACGTTCAACAGGAAGTTCCCGCCCCGTCCCACCGACGCGTACCAGCAGTCCAAGAGTTCCTCCAGACTCTTCACCTCGTCATCGAGCCCTTCGCGCCAAAACCAACCCGGGCGAATCGACGTGTTGCACTCGTAGGGGACCCAGTGCGTCCCGCCTTCATGCCCTCGGTTCAGCTCGTCAACCTTGGACGTGCCGAGCTCGATTTCGTCGCGCCGCAGCGTACCCCAGTTGGTCTCATTGCCGATCGCGCGCTCGTTGCCGCACCAGCGCACATCGGGGCCAGCGTCCGAGAAGATCACGGCACCGGGCTGGTGCTCGCGAACGACGCCGATAAAGCGCTCCCAGTCGTAGACCTGCCGCTTGCCGTTGGGTCCCTCCCCGTTCGCGCCGTCGAACCAAACCTCGCTGATCGTGCCGTAGCGCGTGAGCGCCTCGGTCAACTGCGTCGCAAAGTGCTCGTTGTAGGGCTCACCGGTTCCATAGGTCGCTTCGTGCTTATCCCATGGCGACAGGTAGACGCCGAACCAAAGGCCCTCGTCCCTGCACGCGTCGGACAGTGCCTGGAGCACGTCCCCCTTTCCGTCCAACCAGCCGCTCGACGCCACATCGTGGGCCGTGACGTCCGAGGGCCAGAGGCAGAACCCATCGTGGTGTTTGGCCGTGATCACCACCCCGGTCATGCCCGCCGCCTTGAACGCGCGCACCCACTGGGTGGCGTCGAGATCAGATGGAGCAAAGACCTTTGGATCCTCTCGCCCCTCACCCCACTCCACCCCGGTGAAGGTGTTCGGCCCAAAGTGCACGAACGCGTAGAACATCCGGTCGTGCCAGCGAAGCTGATGCTCGTTCGGGACGGCACCAAAGGGCGGGAGCTCCTCGGCGTTCGCGGTCACTGCTGCTTCCTGGAGACTCAGGAGCGAGAGGAGAATCGGTCCAACCAGGGTGATCATGGACGTAGGGTAGTACGAAAATCAGCGCCCGCCCCCGTACAATCCCATTCGATGACCCATCGATACTGCCCAGACTGCGGCGCGCCCTGCGTCGAAAAGGTTCCTGAGGACGACCACAAGCTGCGCTCGGTGTGTACGGGGTGTAACGCGATTCACTACGTCAACCCGAAGGTGGTCGTCGGATGCATCGTCGAGGCTGGCGACCAGCTGCTCCTGGCGAAGCGCAACATCGAGCCCGCCCTGGGCCGCTGGACCTTCCCTGCGGGCTACCTCGAGTGCCTAGAGTCCTGCGCCGAAGGAGCCGCACGGGAGACGGTAGAGGAGACCGAGGCCAAGGTGGAACCCCTGGGCCTCTTCGCGATGCTCGACATCCCTCACATTTCGCAGATCTACGCGGTCTACCGGGCGCGCCTGGTCGGCGATCACTTTGCCGCCACCCCAGAGTCCAGCGAGGTCCAGCTCATGGGCATGGACGAGATCCCCTGGAAGGACCTCGCCTTCCCCAGCGTCGCCACATCCCTTCGCCTCTACGCCGAGGATCGAAAGTCTGACTCTTTCCGAACCCACACCGGCATCGTCGAATGGAACGGCGAAGGATCGCGCTTCGACCTCGAGCAGTACAGGCTACGGGACCACCTGGCCCGTTAGTCCCGCTGTCCGTTAGCATGCGGCGATGAAAACCGTCGTGCTACTCAACCAAGACCAGATGGGCCACGGCGACGTGGACCTTTCACGCCGCATCCTCAAGACCTTCCTACAGAAGGCCATCGCACTGAAAGGGCTCGACGCCATCCTAATGGTGAACAGCGGCGTCAAGCTCAGCGGGCCAGGCAGCGAGGTCCTCGGCGAACTCACCATGCTCGAAGAGCAGGGCGTAGACATGGTCCCGTGCGGAACCTGCCTCAACCACTACGAAGTCACTCCGGCCGTGGGCAAGGTCGGTTCCATGGACGAGATCATCAGCGCGATGGGCAAGGCCGACAAAGTCATCACGATCTGACGGCTCGCCAAGGGCGATGATCAGAACAGGTTGAGGGAAAGACCGTCGGTGAAGTTGGACGTGACCTGTCCCGCCACGGTGTCGCGGTGCCAGGCCTGGAAATGCCAGGTCTCCCCCGCGAGGGCCGGAACACTGCCGCTGGGCTGCGGCAGGGAAGTGAGGTCGAGTCCGAGCTGGGCCGTTCCGTTAACAGAAGCCGTTTGGATCTGCCCCGGCGCAGCGAAGCGGCCAATGTCTCCGCCCAGACAGAGATTGCCTGCGCTACCTCCGGGCTGGGAGGCAAAGCCTACCGTGCGACTGGTAAGAAACAGGGTCGCCGCTCCGACCGGAAGCCGCGCTGCCCGGAGAGCGAGCGTGTTCTGCGCAACCTGGTTCGACCCGCTGGCACTGATCGTCCCACTGTTCCCCGTAGAATTCGGAACGCCAGGACCGCAGAACGACTCCCCGGGAGCGCCCACCAGGGCATTGCGCACGAGGAAAACCTCGGTGTCAAAGAAGTCCGCCGGATCCAGAGAAGCGTTGGTGAAGATCAGGTCCCGATCCCCATCCCCATCCACGTCGGTGATCTCGAGGGCGTGGAGCCCGCCTCCCGGATACTCGATCGTGACCGGATTGCCGAAGTCCATGCCGCCAAGCCCGGCGCGAAAGCGAGCTAGCCCGCTCTGCTTGTTCACGAGCAGGAGGTCCGTCTTTCCGTCATTGTTGAGGTCTTCATCGAAGAGAGTGTCGGTCGACCTCCAATCCATGAAGGTCGAGGGGGAAGCGAATGACCCTGTTCCCGCGACGTACTCGACGAACCGCACAGAAGTCGAGGAGGAGTCGGACCAGTAGATCTCACCAAGCCCGTCATCATCTAAGTCAGCGCAGCGAAGCAGACCAACTTCCTCTTGATTGAGCTCTATCACCACACCCGACGAGTATTGCGCTCCGCCAAGCCCCCGGACCCAACGGACCCGTGTCCGGGCACCGTTGAGGCGAACGGTCATCGCGAGGTCGAGGATTCCGTCGCCGTCAAAGTCCTGGACGTCTAGCAGTTCGACTGGATTCGACTGGGTCAACAGCGGGGCGCCGCTGCCGAATGACCCAACTGGGTTCTGCTCCCACCAGAGCACCGTCGGGGAGTTCGGCGACCGCTCCAGAAGGTCAAGGTCGCCGTCATTGTCGAGGTCTACAATGACTGGAAGTCGGTCGACCGCGCCAAACGCCGCGATGAAGACTGGAGAGAGAAAGCCTCCCCCGGGCATACCTTGATGCCACTCGAGTTGACCGGACTCTGTACGCGTCACGAGGTCCATCAGGCCATCCAGGTTCAAGTCCACGGCGAAGATCGCATTGGACTGGATGGCGTTTCCGCCGAATCGGTAAGGGGAGAGGCCGCCGAAGCTGCCGTAGCCGTCGCTCTCGATCTCATGCAGGCCCTCTCTTGCCGAAGCAACAAGAACCTCCTTGGCACCGTCCGCATCGATATCCACCGCAGCGGTGCCAGTAGCCTCGTTCGCGGAAAGGATCACGGGCAGCACGTCGGACTCCAGCGCTGGGCCATTCATCGTCGGCGGCGTGCCGGCTCTCCAGGAGAGCCCGCCCTCACCCCATGACACGAGGTCCTGCAACCCATCGTCATCAAGGTCGACCCCCAGCAGATTCCTCTGAAGCCTCCCAACCGGGCTTGCAAGAGACTCGAGCACGCCAAACGTACCGTCGCCCAGGCCGCGCATGAAACCCTCCTCAGCCTCGGGCCGAATCTTTAGAAGGTCGGGGATCTGGTCGCCTGTGACGTCGATGACGAACCCTTCGCCCTGTGACCCCGGGACCGTCATGACGGGACTGAAAAGACCTGTCGAGCCGT
>CALHGQ010000590.1 GCA_938030175.1 uncultured bacterium
CGTCGAGGCCATCGCCATCGGTGTCGGCGAGGTTGGGGTCGGTGCCGTCCAGCACCTCACGCGCATCGAGCAGGCCGTCGCGGTCGCTGTCGCCCTCGGTGGGGGCGATCTTGAGGTAGAGGTCGCGGAGCTCGAAGTCAGGCAGCACGGAATCGGGCATCGGTTTCATGCCACGGGCACTCCCGAGCGTGTTGGCGAGGTCGATGAGATCAGCGGGTCCGATGGAGTTGAGCTTGCCTTCGAAGAAGCCGCCGATCGGCGCTCCCGTGACGGCGTGGAGCTGGAGCTTGGCGGCGAGGGCCATCTCCTTCGAGCCGAGGTTGAGCCCGGCGCGCACGCCGAATCCGACTCGCTGGGCTGAGTCCACCTCCAGCAGCAGGCGCGGGCTCAGGAGGTCAAAGCCGCTCACGCCAAACGCGTCCTTCCAGGTGCCGAGGGCCGTGCCCATGATCTGAACCTCGGTGACGCCTGGGGAAGACTTGGCCACGTCGACTCGACACTCAAAGGTCTGCGAGCGTTCTGCGCTCGGACCCTCGGCCACGAGCCGGAAGGCCAGCCCTACGTTGGGCTTGCCCCCGACGATGAGGCTGGTCTCGCCCGTCACGTAGTTGTCCGGAAGGCCGCCGAGCTTGATCGCAGGCAGGTAGGCCCGCAGCTCCATCGACTCCTGGAGCCGCTTCTTGAGCTCCTTGTCCTTGTGGGCCTTCTTGAGGTCGGAGAACCCGGCGTCCTTGAGGATCGTGCCCTGGAGGAGGATGCCGTCGGTCTTGAGTCCCAGGAGCTGTAGAGCCTCCCCAAGGGGGCTCCCGTCGCCGGGGGCCATGCGCGTGATGAGGTTGACGCCGCCCGCGACCTCCAGCATGGGCCGCGCGCTGAGGAAGTAGGGCTGGTAGAACGCCGCCACGTCGGCGCTCATCGTCGCTCCATCGACGCGCGTGTTGCCGGTAGAGAGGACGACCGCCGTGGTTCGGAGCCGTAGGTCATCCACGACGGTGTCTGCCACCGTCGGAATCAGATCCGAGAGCCGAGACGACGAGGCCTCAATGGAGAGGACCCAGCCGCTCCCCGTCCCGTCGATCCCGGCATGGACCGGATGGAGAAGCGCGCGCGCCTTCGCCCCTAGGAATTGGACGGAGCCGAGGTACTCGCCGGTCTCTTTGCGGACCGGCGACTCAAGCTCGTAGGACGCCAAAGCGGTTCCTGCGATCCCCGGGAGCTGGTCCAGCGCCAGTCTCGGGGCCACCGGGGCCCCAACCGGGGCTGATGGGCCCGTGGTGGGGCTCCTGAGGAGCTCGGCCTGGGCCGGAGTCGCAGCGGAGGAAAGCAGAAGGGCCGCAATGCAGGGGACGATGTGTGCCATACAGGGGGCCGCGTGGGGGGGCAGAAGAGTCCGCAGCCAATTCTTCCAGTTCTCTCCCGGATCGAAGCGGCGTCTCTTCCGGGTAGGCTCCAGCCGTGAGATTCCCGCGCTCATTTCGGTGGTTCCTCGGCGCCTCAACACTGCTGGCTGCCCTCCTGCTTGGCCTGTTTACCTGGAATGGGCTCGAGGGCTCCTGGCGGATCCCTACGAGTGGGCGGACCGAGCACGCCGAGCGACGGCTGGGCCCCGAGGGAGCCGCCGACGAGGTGCTCACCCTGATGGCTTGGAACATTGCCAAGTGCGACTTCCACCGGCGCGGGGCGACCTTCAAGTCCGAGGCGGCCGTTCGGTCTCATCTGGACCGCATCGCGGCCGTGGTCGCGGCCGAAGACGTGGATCTGCTCTTCCTCTCCGAGGTGGTCCTAGAGGCGCTGCCTTGCCCCGTGAACCAGGTCGAGTACCTGGCGACCACGGCTGGTTTCGCCCACTGGGCCTTTGGTGATAACTACTCCTTCGGGATCCCCGGTGCGCGGATCAGGAGCGGCAACGCGCTGCTCTCGCGGCTTCCCATGGAGCCCCGCCGCGTGGACCAGCTCCCAGGGGGAACGCCCTTCTACAAGCCAACCGGCAACCGGCGGCTCCTCTGGTGCGACGTCCGCGTGGGTGAAGACCGACTGGCGTGTGCATCGCTGCGAAACGACTCTTTTGACCTCGAGATCAACGCGGTGCAGGTTCGTGAGATCCTCGGGGCGCTGAAGCCTGAAGACGTTGTGATCGCGGGGGACTTCAATGCGACGCCAGAGACGGCTGCCTTTCGTCAGTGGCAGGCCTCCGGGCGTTTCGCCGGGGTCTTCGACGGCCCGCTCACCTTCCCCGCGGCCGCACCCAACCGCCGCTTGGACAGCGTGCTGCTACCGAAGGCTTGGCTGGAACGACGCGGCGCTACGTGGACGGACACAGTGCTCGATGTGGACCTGTCCGACCACGAGCCAGTGGTGGTTCGGGTCACGCTCTGAGCGGTTCGGCTAGTTGACGGTCATGCCACCGTTGACCGTCAGCGTCTGCCCGGTAATGAAGCCCGCCTGCTCGCTGCACAGAAAGGTCACTGCGTGGGCGACGTCCTGGGGGACGCCCCAGCGCTTCAGGGGGATCAGGTCCAGGTATCCCTGCTTCATTTCTTCAGGGTCGTTCTCGTGGCGCTCCACTGGGATCCAGCCGGGCTGGACCATGTTGACCGTGATCTGGTGGGAGGCGAGCTCCATGGCCATGGAGCGGGTCCAGCCGCGCTGGGCGCCTTTGGCCGCGACGTAAGGGCTGAAGTTCGGGAGGCCGCGGTCGTAGACCTCCGAACCGATGTTCAGGATTCGTCCCCAGCCCTGTTTCTTGAGGTGAGGAAGCGCTGCCAAGGTCATCAGGTAAGGGCTCTTCACGAAGAAGTCGAGCATCTGCTGGTGGAAGGCCCAGTCGTACTCCTCGATCGGCATCTGCGGCTGGTCCGGCGTCGCGTTGTAGACGAGGACGTCGACAGGGCCCAGGCTAGAGCGGATCTCCGACATCATCTTCTCGATCGCGGCGGGGTCGGTGACGTCGCCACGGAAGAGGGCGCCTTGGCCCCCGTCCGCCTGGAACTCCGCGAAGGACTTCTCGGCGCGATCAGCGTTGTTGGCGAAGTTCATCGCCACCTGGGCGCCGGCGTCCGAGAGCCTAGCGGCGATGGACTTGCCAAGGCCCGTGGTCGACCCGGTGACGAGGGCAACGCGGCCCTCCAGGGAGAGAATCGGCTTTGCGCTCATCGGTTGTAGAAGTAGTGGGTCGTTGTTTGCGTGTACGTCTCGCCGGGGCGGAGGACGATGCTCGGGAAGTGTGCGTGGCTCGGCGCAGCGGGGAAGGCCTGGGTCTCGAGGCAGCACGCCGAGCGAATCTCGTAGGCCTTGCCGCCCTTGCCCTTTTGCCCGAAGAGGAAGTTGCCGGTGTAGAACTGAAGCCCAGGCTCATCCGTCTGGATGGCAAGGGTGCGTCCGCTCACCGGATCATGGAGTTCGGCTGCAAACGGGACGCGACTCTCGTTCAGCACGTAGTTGTGGTCATAGCCGAGCGCTGGGGTCGCGATGACCTCGGCAAGGTCCGTCCCGATGGCTTTGGGGTCTCTGAAATCAAATGCCGTGCCGGTGACGTCGAGGATCTCGCCCGTTGGGATCATCGTGTCATCGGTGATGGTCACTCCATCCGCCTCGATCTCGAGCTCGTGATTCGAAATGGGGCCGGAGCCTGCGCCCCCGAGATTGAAGTAG
>CALHGQ010000591.1 GCA_938030175.1 uncultured bacterium
GGCCATGGACCCCTCGGCGTCGATGCGGCCCATCAGGCCCGTCGAGTTGCTGTTCACCGGGTCGCAGAAGACGGTGCCGATGCTGGTCGTGACCTCGAAGGCGCCCATGTCGACGGGCGCGCCGGTCCCTGTGTCGGCGGTGCCGGGCTCGTCGACCGCGCGACGTGCTCCGGCGAAGTCAGCCGGGAAGGCTGCGGCGATCGTGCCGTTGCCAGCGTCCACCGCGGGGGAGGGCAGCGCGAGGCGGAAGTCGCCGCCCGCTTGGTCGACGAAGTTGGGGGCCGCCGAGAGGTTGCCGGTGCCGCCGCCGGTGAAGCCGCCTTCCACGATCGAGTAGTTCACGGCCGCTGCCGCGTTGACCTGGTTGTTCGGCCCTTGGGCGCCGCCGGGTCCCTGGTTGCCCCAGAGGATGCAGTTGGTCGCCGTGACGGTGGCCCCTTGCTCGCGGATGCCGCCCTGGGCCTGGGAGGTCGCGTTGTTGCCGACGATCGTGCAGTTGGTGATGCGCGTGGATCCGCCGGAGCCAACCCAGAACGCACCGCCACCGGAGCCGCCCGTGGCGGTGTTGCCGACAAAGACGCTGTTGGCGACGACGCAGTTGGTCGTCATGAAGATCTCAAGGGCGCCGGCGCGGGAGCCAGAGTTGCCCTCGAAGTAGCAGCCGTCGAAGGACGTGTTGTTGCCGCCAGCGATGTCGAAGGCTCCGCCGAAGGCTCCCCCCTCGTTGTCGATGAAGGAGCAGTTCACGAAGGTCGGCGCCGATGCGTTGACGTAGCCGGCGCCGCCGCCGAACGTGCAGCTGTTGTTGACAAAGACGCAGTTGCGAATCGTGGGGGAGACACCGTTGATGCAGAGGATCCCGGCCCCGCGGTCGTTGCTGTTGCTACCGACGTTCGATCGTCCGCCGGTGCACGTGAAGCCGTCGAGGATCGCCGTGGAGTTCGCTCCGGCCGTGCGGACCACGTGGTAGCTGTTCTCGGCGTTGGAGCCGCCCGTTGCATCGTCGCCGAGCTGGTCCGCCGTGAGGATGCTCTCCGCCACGCCGAAGGCCGGGCGGGCATCCGGAGAAGCCTCGCCGCCCGCGAAGCCTCCGTAGATGCCGACGTTGTTCCGCACGCGGAACGACGTGCCGCGGTTGCCCGTGGTCGCGGTGACGTAGAGTCCGTCTGCTACGTAGACGTCCTCGCCTGCCGCGACGATGGCGAGCGCGTCCTGGAGACCGCTCGGTCCCTGGAAGGCGTTGTCCCACGATGACCCGTCGTTCGAGCCTGAGGTCAGGTTCGCATCGACGTAGAGGACTTGCGCGGAGGCGCTAGAGGCAAAGAGCGTGGCTGCTGCTGCAGCCGCAATGAAATGTGACGTCATAGGAGAGAGATCGGAGAGTGATCCAGTGAGGATGGCTGGGGGGAAGGGGCATCCCAGCCACAACATTCAAACGTGCTGGGGGGCCGATCGGTTCCGGAGAGAGCAGAGAATGACGAGCCGAGGCCCGTCGAAGCGCTAATCTGTTCCCCAATGCGACCCTTGGCGCTCCTTCTTCTGGTCCTCGTGCTCCTCGCGGGGTTCCTCTTCGTGCTGAATTCAGGGGGAGATTCGGGGGGCGAGGGGGCGCTGCCTCTCACCCCGGGGCTCGCTCCTGAGCCGGAGGCCGATCCCTTGGGCCCCGCCCAGCCGCTCCCCTCCGCGGACACGGAGCTGGACCCAGGGCCTGCGTCTGGCCGCGCCGCCGTGCTCCGGGACGAGCCGCTGAGTGCCCGGGCTTCGGAGGGCCCAGGGGCCATCGACGTAATGGTCCTCGATCAGAGCGGTGGCGCTCTGCTTGGTTCGGCGGGGTCGCTACCCCTGACCGATCAGGCCTGGGTCCGGCTCTTTTTGGGAAGCGGTTCGGTGCCGGTGGCCCGTGATCCGCTCCAGGGACTCAAGGTGGTTTCCCTGCCGGAGCCGAGGCGCCGAACGAGTCAGCGCAAGGGCTGGGTCACCGCGCTCGAACCACCGGGTGGAGACGCCTACATCGCGCTCGCCCTCGGCGATTCCATCGTCTGCGCCGTGCCGGTCCCGCCGGACGCCGGCGAGGTGGAAATCGTGGCGGACGTCGGCGACTTCGACTCGATGTACGCGAGCCTCGAGGGCTCACTTGCCGGGATGGTCGAAGCGTCGCGGCTCGTCCGCATTCGTCCGGAGCGTCCCCGGTCCACGGGTGCCGCGGGGCCCCGGCTGAAGTTCGGCCGCGTGCCCCTGTCCATCGCGGTCGATGCGGTGGGGGGGCGCTTCACGGCCAAGCGGCTTCCGCCAGGTTCGATGACCGTGGTCGTGCGCGCCGAAGCCGCCGCCCTGGGTCCAGCGCTCCACGCGGCCAAGGAGTCCCAGGGGCTCAGCGCGCTCTCTATGGGGGCCCGCGTTCCCAGCGCGGATCAGTGGGAACTCCGGCTCGGCGTCGTGCGCCGCCTTCAGCTCCCGGTCGCGGACCTTCCCATCACGCTCGCCCCCGGCGAGCATCGCCAGCTCGGGCTGCTCTCCACTGAGCGCTCGGCGGCCGTTGTG
The DNA here is from genome assembly GCA_938030175.1 of uncultured bacterium. Taxonomy (GTDB): domain Bacteria; phylum Planctomycetota; class UBA1135; order UBA1135; genus Saltatorellus. The sequence continues at coordinate 2,542 of CALHGQ010000591.1, forward strand.
CTGGACCTCACCGACGCAAAGGGTCAGCCCGTTGAAGCGACGAGCGTTGACGTGATGCTGCTCGCCGCCCCCGGTGAGCCGGAAGAGTCCGTGCTGACCTGGACCTTTGAGACCTCTGCGAGCCTTTACCCGCTCGTGCCACGGCTGACCGAGTTCATGGTGGTCCAAGGGGACCTCGGCGCGCTGATCGAGGTGCAACCGGAACCCCTGGAACCCCAAGTGCCGATCGCGACGAGGACCGTCCGACTCGAGCGCCTCAGCGTGGTGCGGCTCCCGGATCGCGGCGCCGGCTCTGACGCTAGCGAGCCTCAGCTCCTGACCGGGCCGGGTCACCGGGTGCGCATCGATCCGCGGTGGTTGGGCAGCCGCTACTGCGGGCATGAGATCCGCGGCCGCACCCTCGCGGTGCCCGCGGGCTCGTACCGCATCGAACAGGCGGGGGTCCGAACGACCATCAAGGTAGGCCCGGGGGAGTTCATCGATGCAAGCTCCGGCACGCCGTCCCCTGCCACGAAGCTCAAGGAGGAGGGCCAGTGACGTTCCTTCTCGACGAAGGGCTTCGCCGGCTCGCGGGCATGGCGCTGCTTCTGCCCCTTGGCTGCTCTCATCCCGGGGAAGTCCAGGCGGTGGTCACGGTGGCCGCGGCGTCCAGCCTGACGGGCGTGATGGAGGAGGTCGCGGCGCTTTGGAAGGAACGCTCCGAGGTCGAGCTGCGCTGCACCTTCGGATCCACATCGACCCTCGCAAGGCAAATCGAGAACGGCGCCCCCTTCGACGTGCTGCTCTCTGCCAATCGCCACTGGGTGGAGTACCTCGCGGCGTTGGGTCGGGTGGGGCAGGGGGAACCGTTCCCGCTGGCGGGCAACCGGATGGTGGCCGTAGCCCCTTCCGAACGCCATCCGAAGGTCCACGGGTCCTTGGCGAGCGGCTTTGCGGAAGGCGCGCCTCTTCGAAGCGGGCGATGCGCCATGGGGGATCCGGAGCATGTCCCGCTGGGCATCTACGCGAAAGCAGCGCTGGAGCGACTCGGGCATTGGGGCAGCCTGCAAGGCCGGGTGCTGCCGGCGCCGAGCGCACGCGCAGCGCTTCGCTTGGTGGAGCGGGGCGAAGCAGACTTTGGGTTCGTTTACCGGACGGACGCGCTGGAGAGCGAGGCCGTGACCATCGTGGCGGAGCTTCCCCAAGAGGAGTCGTGGAGGGTCGAGCTCGTGGGGAGCGCCCTCGACTCCGCCAGCGCCGAAACGCGACCTTTCTTGCGGTGGCTGCAGGGACCTGAAGTGCGCGCTGTCTTCGCCCGTCGAGGGTTCGAGGTCAGGTAATGGGTGCGCTGCAGCCAGCCGAGTGGGAAGCGTTCTTCCTGTCGCTGAGGGTCGCGGGCCTAGCCACCGCTCTTGTGGCGGTGCCCGGCGTGGCGTTGGGCTGGCTCTTGGCGCGCAAGCGCTTCCCCGGTCGCCTGCTCCTCGATGCGATCGTGCACCTGCCCCTCGTGCTCACGCCCGTGGTCGTTGGCTATCTTCTCTTGCTGCTCGTCGGTCGCCAGGGCGCACTAGGTGGTGCGCTCGAAGCCATGGGGATCGAGATCGCCTTCACGACGTCGGGCGCGGTGCTCGCGGCCGCGGTGATGGCGTTGCCGCTGATTGTGCGCTCCGTTCGGACGGCGATCGAGATGGTGGATCCCGGACTGGAGGAAGCAGCGGCGGTCCTAGGAGCCGGCCCGTGGCGGCGCTTCCGTACGGTGACGCTCCCCCTGGCCCTGCCCGGCGTGATCGCGGGGCTCGTGCTCGGCTTCGCGCGCTCGGTCGGCGAGTTCGGAGCGACGATCACGCTGGCGGGCAGCCTCGCAGGGGAGACGCGCACGCTTCCCTTGGCGATCTTCGGTGAGCTGCAGAAGCCCGGAGGGGACAGCGCGGCGGTTCGGCTGACGCTTCTTTCCGTCGCGCTTAGCCTCGCGGCCCTCGTGGCGTCCGAGTGGTTCCTGCGTCGCCTACGCGAGGGGGGGAGGCCGTGAGCTCGGAGTTCCGACTTCAATGCCGCCTCGAGCGTTCGGGGTTCACGCTCGACGCGGACGTCGGCGGCGGCCCGACCGTAGGACTGTTCGGCCGCTCTGGCGCGGGCAAGTCCACGCTTCTCAAGGCGGTCGCGGGACTCGTGCAGCCGGATTCGTTGAAGGTCACCCTGAACGGTGAGACGCTGGTCGACTCCGCCGCGGATGTCTTGCCACCCTCGCACCAACGCGGAGTCGGTATCGTCTTCCAAGAGCATCGCCTCTTTCCCCATCGCACCGTCGAGGGCAACCTCCGCTACGGCGCGAAGGGAGTCGATCGCGCGCTGTGGAGCGAGGTGGTCGAGCTACTCGGTCTCGGACCGCTGCTCGGACGCAGGCCCGCGCAGTGTTCTGGCGGTGAGGGCGCGCGCATCGCGCTGGGCCGTGCGCTCCTCGCCCGCCCGCGGCTACTGCTCCTCGACGAGCCCTTCGCGGCCCTCGATCGCGGACTCCGGCTGCAGCTCTTGCCTTACCTGCAGCGCGTTGTCCAAGGGGCCCGCGTGCCCCTGGTGTTTGTGAGCCACGATCTCGGAGATCTCTTGGCGATCACCGACTCCCTCGCGCTGATCGAAAGGGGGAAGGTCGTGGGGCAGGGGCCCCTCGGGAGCCTGGTGGAGACCCCCGAGCACCTCGACCTGCTCCACGACTGCGGTTTGGTCTTCCATATCCCCGGGGTGGTCGAAGCACGGGACGAGACCGGCTTGACCCACGTCGCGCACGACGGCACGGCGGAGGCCCGCATCCTCTGCGGCGACGGAGCCGCCTTCCCCGTCGGCGCTGCCGTGGATGTTCGGCTTCGCCCGGAGGACGTGATCCTGGCGCTGCCCGCGGAGGGCGGCGAGGCGGCCCTCGCGGGGCAGCTGTCCCTTTCGAACCAGCTTCCGGGCACGGTCACATCCCTGACCGTGGGGGCCGCTCGGACCCTCGTCTCCATGGATTGCGGCCTGGGCGTTCCGGTCCTCGCTGAAGTCACGGGGCGCTCGGTGGAGCGCCTGGGCCTCCGGCCTGGGGCTCAGGTGATGGCCATGATGAAGGCCCAGGCCCTTCGGCTCAGGCCCCGCTCCGACGCATAACCGGCAACGAAAGCGGGAATTGCCCGGCCCCGTTCAGGCAAGCTAGCCCCATGCGTGAACTCCTCCTCGTCGGCTCCGGTGGATTCGTGGGCGCGGTGCTGCGCTATCTCGTCGCACGGGGCCTCGCGGGCACGGAGTTTCCCTACGCAACGCTCCTCGTGAACGTGGTCGGGAGTTTTGCACTCGGGTGGATCGCGGGGCTCCTGGAAAACGGTTCCGTTCATGAAGCCCACCGCCAGCTCATCGCGGTCGGCCTCTTGGGGGCCCTGACGACGTTCTCGACGTTTAGCCTGGAAACGATTTCGCTCCTGAGGGGCGGGCAGCACGGTGCGGCGGCCCTATCGGTCTTCCTGAACGTGGCGCTCGCACTCGCGGCGGCCCGGGCGGGTCTCGCTGTCGCGGGCTGAGGCAAGTTTCACGTTCGAGTCACGTCAGAACGGAAGGGTAAAGGTCGATCGGTTGAAAACGCCGACCAAAGAACCCGGGGTAGACTTTGTCGGGGTAGCAGAGCCATCGGCTCCGCTCTCACCATCATTACCGCACCCGCACCGCCGCATCACCCGCATCAGGAGGAGCTCCGTGACTGCCCTTTTGGCCCTCGCGCTCGCCTCGACTTCGACATTCAGCCCGCTCTTCGCTGCCGTCCCCCCTGGCTACTCCGCTCCCAGCGGTTTGGCCGCGCCGTCCGTTTCAGGGTATGCCCTCGATAAGGGGGACGAGCAGTCCGCACTCATTGCGGGACTGGCGAAGCGTGGGCTCTACGACATGGTGGTCCGTGAGGCCCAGGACTTCCTCCAGCGCTACGCCAATCACGGCCGCGCCACGGTGGTCCGCTACCGCATGGCCGACGCGTACTTCGAGCTGGGCAAGATGGCGGAGTCCCTGCGGGAGTACCAGACCCTCGACAGGGTGTCGGGCTTCGAGCAGGCGATGGAGGTCAAGTTCCGGCTCGGGCAGTGCGCCCTGGAGCTTGGGCAGAACAAGGTCGCGGCGACGAGCCTCCAGGCCGTCGAGGCCTCGGGCGCGGACTACTTAAAAACACCCGCCATCTATCTCTTGGGCGAGGCTCTTTTCCGCGACGAGCAGTTCGAGTCCGCGGGCCAGGCCTACGGCCGGGTGCTCGCGCGCACCGACGAGTCTGCAGCGGAGTACGCGCGGGATGCGCGCTACGGCAAGACCTGGAGCGCATGGAAGAACAAGAACTTCGACGCGACGGTCGCCTCGGCGCAGGACTTCTACTCGAAGCATAAGAACGACGAGCAGGCGGGCGAGATCGCGTTCCTTGCGGGTGAAGCCCACTTGGAAGCGAAGCGTCCGGCGGACGCGATCGCCTGGTACGAGCGCGTGACCTCCGGCGAGTACGCACAGGTGGCGCTGCGCGGTGCGGCGTTCGCGGAAGTCACCAAGGGCGATCCGGCCGCGGCGGCCGTGCGCTTCGGTCGCTACCTGGACGCTTACCCCAAGGGCAAGTTCGCAGCAGAGGCTGCGCTTCAGCGCGGCGTTCAGTTCGTGCGCGCCGAGAAATTCGCCGAAGCCGCCGCTGCGCTCAGCCAGGCGCCCACGGTGATCGACGCCCAGTCGCGCTACTGGCTCGCCACGGCGGAGTCCGGACAGGGTCGTCACGCGGAGGCGCTGGCCGCCGCCCAGGACGGCCTGCGCAAGCAGCCCGACGAGGCCCTCGCCGTTCAGCTGCGTATCGCTGCGGGTGACGCGCTCTTCGAGCTGGGCCGCGCCAAGGAAGCGGCGGCGCTCTACGAGCAGTCGGGCAGCGCCTACGCGCTGCACGCCGCCGCCGTCGCGCGACTCAACGCAGGTGACGCCGAAGAGGCCGAGCGCCTCGCGCGCACGCTCTTGACCGGCACCGCGCGCGAGCCTGGCACCGAGTACCGACTGGAGGCTCTTCTGACGCGGGCGGAGGCGCTGTTCCGCCTCGAGCGCTACAGCGAAGCCGAGCCGCTCTTGCGCAAGCTCATCGACGAGTCGGCCTCTGGCGCGGCTGCGAGCGGGAAGACCGAGGATCCCGTTCTGTTGGCGCGCGCCAAGTCGCGCCTCGGTTGGTGCTACTGGTACGCCGACAACACCGAGACCGCCAAGCGGATGTTCGTGGAGGCCTCCCAGGACCAGAACCTGACGGCGGCCGAGCGCTCCGAGGCGCAGTTCATGGTGGGTCGAGCTGCGCTGAAGCAAGGCGACAACCAAGGCGCGGTTCAGGCGTTCTCGGCCTACGCGAACGCCACCGGCACGGAGGGGTCCTTCGCGGACGAAGTCCTCCTTCGGCTTGCGCGGTTGACCCCTGGGGCCCCCGGCGCCGCGCTCTACGAGCGGGTGATCCAAGAGCATCCGGGCAGCTCACTGGCTGCCCCGGCACTCAGCGAGCTTGCTGAGCGTTACGTGAACCTCGGGGACTCCGAGAACGGCGCGGCGACGTACGCGAAGCTCGTCGAGAAGTTCCCGGATCACGCGCTCGCGAAGAACGCGCGCTACGGTCTCGGCTGGGCCCGCTACCAAGCGGGCGACTACGACGGGGCCGCAGGGCCTCTCTGGGAAGTGGCCCGGGACAACGCGGCTCCTGAGGAGCTCCGCAGCGCATCGCTCGAGCTCCTGGTTTGGTCGTACGCCAAGGCAGGCAACGCGCCGGATGCCCTCGCGGCCTTCCGCGCCTACGCCGCGCGCTCCGCCGACGAAGCGCGTCTCTTGAGCACGGCCCGCCTCGTGGACGGCGCGCTGCTCGACGCCAAGGACAACGCGGGCCGCAAGGCGCTCTGGGAGTCCCTCGCGACGCAGCTCAAGAGCAAGGAGGCCATCGCTTCCGCACGGATCGAGCAGGGCTTTGTCGCTCTGGATACGGGCGATGCCGAGCAGGCCGCCAAGCAAGCGATCGCCGCGCGCCAAGTGCTGCCCCAGAGCCCCGACGTGGCAGAGCTTCTGTTCTTCGTCGGCGAGGCGTACTACGAGGCTGGCGACGATCAGCGCGCCGCGCCGCTCTACGCCGCGGCGTCCGAGCATGCCGCCCCGGAAGTTGCCGAGCGCGCCCTCTACAAGGGCGGGTTCTCCGAACTGCGGGCGAAGAAGAACGCCAACGCAGCCAAGTCCTTCGGGGCGCTGGTTGAGCGCTTCCCCAAGGGCGTGCTCGCACCGGAGTCCATGTTCCTCGCGGGAGAGTCGCTCTACCGCCTGGAAAACTTCGAGCCCGCGGCCGTTTGGCTGCGCCGGATGGTGACGGACTTCCCGAACCATGGCTCCCACGCCAAGGCGTTGTTCCGCCTGGGTCTCGCAGAAGGGCAGCTCGAGAAGTGGGGGGCGTCAGCTGACGCCCTCGGGACGCTCGTGTCACGCCATCCTGAGTTCCCGAGCCTCACCGAGGCCGAGCTCTGGCGCGGCCGCGCCCTGAGCCGTCGCGGCGACCGCCGCGCCGCACGTCAGTCCTTGGCACGCGTGATCGAGTCGGACGAGGGCGTCCTCGCGGCCCAGGCCCGCATCGAAACAGGGCGAATCCTTGAGGACGAGAATGACCTCGAAGGTGCTCTGTCTGAATACCTGAAGGTGGCCGTGCTTTACGGACACGCAGAAGAATGCGCCGAGTCCCTCGTTCGCGCAGGCGACGTCCTCGGACGCTCCGGTGAAGAGGCCCGCGCGAAAGAGCGCTACGAAGAAGTTCTCGAGGAATACCCCGAGACGAAATACGCGAAGGAAGCCCAGAAGAGGCTCCAGGACGGGGCCTAGTCCCAAAGGGGGGCGCGCCCAACGCGCCTCCGCCCAAGAAACAACTGGCCCCTGCCGTCTAAGTGGTGGGGGCGCATCCGCAGCCAAGACCCAACAGTTCCATGATCAGCTTCCTTTCCAGTACTTCCACCGGCGCCCTCGCGCTGCTGCAAGGCACGGGCACCACCGCCGAGTCGCTTCAGGACCTCATCCTGCGTGGCGGCCCGCTGATGATCCCGCTTGCCCTCTGCTCGCTGGTCGCGCTCGCGTTCTCCTTGGAGCGTTGGATGGGGCTGCAGTCCGGCAAGCTCGGGTCGAAGCGTCTCGGTAAGGAGATCGTGGAGGCCGCCCAAACGGGCGACGCCATGGCGGCCCTCAAGGTCTGCAACGACAACGGCACGAAGCCCCTCGCGCGGGTGATCGGTTCGGCGCTCGAGCGCATGGACACGGAGTTCTCTGAGCGCGAGAAGGTCGTGGAGGACGCGGCCTACGCCGAGGTCCGCTCGATGAGCCGTAACCTGCGACCGCTGTTCCTCGTCTGGCTGATCGCTCCGCTCCTCGGGCTGCTTGGCACGGTTTGGGGCATGATCGAAGCGTTCGGCAGCATCGCTGGGGAAGGCGGGATCGGCAAGCCGGAGCTCCTCGCAGGGGGCATCTATCGCGCGCTCACCACGACCGCCATCGGCCTCGTGATCGCCATTCCGGCGATCTGCGCCTACTGGTTCCTCCAGGGGCAAATCGAGAAGTTCGCGGCGCGCGCCGAGACGACGCACCGCGAGACGGAGAACGCACTTCGCCGCGCTGGGAACGCCCAGGCGGGACCGAACGGCACGGCCCAGGCCAGCCGCGAAACAAGCCTGAGCGCCTCCGCCTGAGCGCCCGCCGACCGCCCACGAACCGCAGCACGGAACGACACCCATGAAGATTGAATCCAAGGACCCCGCCGCCGACCTGGCGTTGAACCTGGCGCCGATGATCGACGTCGTGTTCCTGTTGCTCATCTTCTTCATGGTGGCGACGACCTTCTCCGAGCAGGAGAAGCAGATGGACCTCGACCTTCCGAGCGCCG
>CALHGQ010000592.1 GCA_938030175.1 uncultured bacterium
CGGCGTGCTGCCACTCATCGTCGGCGTCGCCCTCGGCTTTGGGCTTCCTTACTTGGCCGCGCGTCACGTCAAAGAGAACCAGGAGGGCATGCCCATCCGCCGCGTCATGGTGGACCTCGTCGCGACCCAGCTCGCGTTCGAAGCGGGGATCGCGGGCGTCCAAGGGCTTGACGTTGTCGAGCAGCGCACCGATGCACCGGTGACTGCGGCTGTGCTCACACCGATCGTCGATCAGCTCACCGATACCGGCGACAAGCCGACCCTGATCATGCCACCGCCCGCTGCGGTCGAGTTTGTGGTGCCCGGGGATAGCACCAACCTTCGGTTCCAGGGGGCGGTCAACCTGGACGACACGTCGATGAACACGTTCCCCAACGGGACGAAGTTCCCCGTCACGTACCGCGTCCTTGTGGACGGAGACGTGAAGTGGGAGACCACCTTCGAGCACGAGGGCGTACGACCCGGGTGGAGCGCCGAACACATGTCGTGGCGCCACGTGGAGGCCGGCGGCGAACGCGGCGTTCCGGTGCTTCCCGGGCAAACGGTTCGACTGGAGACCATGCTTGCGGACGGCGTGGATCCAAAGCAGTACAGCAAGGACCAGCTCAAGCTCGGCTTCGGCGGCGCGTCCCTCGTGGAGCACGACCGCCAACCCCGCCTTGTGCCCACGCCCCACGCCCCGAACGTCATCTACGTGGTGATCGACACCCAGCGCCGCGACCGACTCGGGACCTACGGCTATCCAAAAGACACGTCTCCGAACATCGACCGCTTCGCCGCGGAGAGCATCGTCTTTGAGGACGCCTACACCACGTCGAGCTGGACGTGGCCGTCCACGGCGTCGCTCCTCACGAGCCTGCCGCCGGACGCCCACGGCGTGAAGAGTTCGGCGTCCTGCACGCTGGACCAGAGCCTGACCACCATCGCAGAGGTGCTACAGAACCGCGGCTACACCACCGCGGCATTCGTCGGCAACCCGATCGTGTCGTCCACGCGCTACTTCGACCAGGGCTTTGAGACCTTCAACGAGACGCTAGGGGAGTTCCGGATGTCGGACACCTACATGCCCGACGCCCTCGAATGGTTGGAGAAGCACGCGCCGCTGCGCTTCTTCATGTACTTGCACCTCGTGGACCCGCACACGCCCCACCGGCCGTCGCCGACCCAGATGGAGCGTCTCGGCATCGGGCCCGCGCCTGAAAGCTGGCCCGAGAGCGGCCTCGACGGCATCCGGCGTGGCAGCGGCTCGGACCCCGGCACCGAAATCACACCGGAGCTGACGCAGTACGCGAACGACCTCTACGACGTGAGCGTCGCCACCGGCGACATGTGGTTCGGCAAGCTGCTGGACAAGATCGACGAGCTGGCGCTCGACGACCGCACGGTCATCGTCCTGACGTCGGACCACGGGGAGGAGCTCCTGGATCGCGGCTTCCGTGGCCACGGGCACAACCTCTACCCCGAGCTCGTCCGCGCACCGCTCATCATCCACGTGCCTGGGACCACCCCCGCCAGGCGCGGCGGCGTGGTCTCTAACCGTCACGTCCCGACGACGATCGCCGCCCTTTGCGACGTGGGCCTCCCCGGCTTCGGCCGACCTTTGGACATCTTGAACGACGCGCTCCCGGACGAGGCGATGTTCGAGACCACGAAGGGCGAGTGGTGGCCCGACTTCCGCGGTGGCCAGCAGCTCTTCGGACTGCGCCGCGGCACCAAGACGACCCATTGGCGCTACTCCGATGACCCCGTGGCGAAGGTCGTCCGCAGCGATCTTCGCATCTACGACGACCAAGGGGACCCTACGTCCCAGCGGGACCTCGCGATCTTGGCCGAGGACGAAGCGAGGGCTTCGGCGACGCGGATTCGGGAGATCCTTGAGGCCGCGCGCCTCAAGATGCCTGGCGGTATCGCCGGCGTCGGCCAGGGTGGTGCCTCCGTGCTCCAACAGATCGGCTACGCGGACAAGGACGACGATTCGGAAGAGGAAGAGGACGAAGCCTCGGCCGATGACCAAGAGAAGGACGACTAACGAGTAGGAACGCTAGTAGAGCCCTGACGAGCCCTGCTAGTTTGCGCAGATGCGCCGTCCCACCACTGCCTTCCGCTTCCCTCGCCTCGTCCTTCGCGCGGTCTGCGTCGGGATGCTGGCGGGATCGCTCTTGGGCGCCGTCCCCCAGGCCGGCGAGGCTGAGTCGGATGAATCGGTGCGGGCCGCGACGGTCGAGCAGCTCAAGGGGCTCGACAGCGACGGCGGGGTCCTCGATCCAGCGCGCGCCGAGACCCTGCGCGCGCTCTACGAGGCGACCCTTGAGGCCCTCGATGCGAGAGCGGCCTCACTGGAGCAAGCGGCGCGCTTCGAGGCAGAAGCCGCGGGCGCAGACGAGGAGCTCGCCAAGATTCGTGCGGCGCTTGACGCCCAGGATGACGCCGAGGCTCCCGCGACGGAAGGGAAGTCGCTGGCCGAGCTTGAGGCTCTCAAGAACGCGGCCAAGCTGGAGGCCGATGAGGCTCAGTTCGCGGTGGAGGCCCTCGAGCCTCTTTCGCTCGAGGGGGCGGATCGGCGGACGCGGATTGCCGATGACATTGCGAGGGTCGCGACCGAGCGCGCGGACGTCGAACGTCGGCTGAACGCTGACGCCCCGGCGGCGGACGGGGATCGCATCGCCAAAGCCCTCCAGGCCCAGCTTCGGGCCGAGCGGCGGCGGCTCATCGCACGGGCGGAGGAGCTCCGCATCGAGGACGCTACGTTCGCCGTGCGTCGAGAGCTCCGGGTGGAGCGCATGCGGCAGGCGGAGAAGGAATCGGAGGCCAAGT
>CALHGQ010000593.1 GCA_938030175.1 uncultured bacterium
AGCTACTCTTGTGCCGCTCCCGTCGTTGCCGGGGACCTGTATTACCAGGGCTTCACTTTCTGCATTGTTTACAGCCGCGACTATGGAGCATACCGGGACAACCACGCGATCGTCACCGGGGGATCTTGGACGGGCTCCAACACGAGCGACGTGGCGATAGCTGTGTCCTCCGCGATTGACGCCGGACCTCCGGCGATCAGCCGAGCCACCGGCATGTACGCTGACATTCACTGGCTCATGGCTTGGTCCGAGCGAGAGCTCGGCACGGGTGCCTCGAGTGTGCGGTCGCGACGCATTAGCTACTCCGGATCAGGCCTCTCCAACGCGGGGATTGTCGCTCCGCCAACGACATCAGCGCTCTACTTCGACGTAAGCGTTTCCGACGCGACGAACAGCTTTCCTCTCGACTCGTATCGCACCTACCACGCGATCACCTACGACGATCGTCCGTCCAACGAATCGGACGCATTCGTGACGCTGTCGAACACGTCAAGCGCCTTCGGGGCCGCGGAGCTTCAGGTGGTCGAGCACGTCGATCGCACCGCCAACCAAGACAACCTTGTGGCGGCAGCCACCCCAGGGCATCTTGCGCTCGCTTACGTGGAAGAGGGGAGTGTCTACGTGACGACCGTGGAGCCCACCGATGACACCTTCGGCATCCTGGAGCGGCGACTCTTGGTGGCCGGTCCCCACGTCGTTTCCGGTTCACTTGTAGCGCTTGGCCTCGTTGAGGGATTCGGCGGATCGAGTCTCGGCAACAGCATGCTCCTTTGGACGGATGACAGCGGTGGAACGACGGAGATTCGCGGCGCCGTGGTTTCCCTTCCGAGCGAGCGCTATGCGGGAGGCGAGCAGTACTGCTACGGAGAACCGAACAGTACGGGCGAGCGTGGCTTTCTGTATGCCACCGGAGGCCGCATTCCCGGGTTTCCACATCAGCTGCACCTGGAATCCTTGCCGCCGGGGAACTTCGGCTACTTCCTTGCCTCCCTGGCCCGGGGCAACCTTCCCGGAGCCGGTGGAAGCCAAGGCGTTCTCTGCGTAAGCGGTACAGTCGGCCGGTTCGGCGTCTTCCAGGTAGGTCCCGATGGCCAGTTTGAGCGCACGCTGGACACGGCCGCGATTCCCCAACCCAATGGCCCGGTGCTTGGCCAATCCGGCCAGGTTTGGAACTTCCAGTGCTGGCACCGCGACAGCGCTTCGGGCCTGCCGACTTCGAACTTTACGAACGGCACGTCGATCCAGTTCCGATAGCGCCTGATGGTGTGAACGGAGAGAGCGTCGGGGGTTGCCCTTCCCCCTCCAGCGTCGTTAGGGGGGGGGACGTGGTGCGCGAGTGCCTGGTTCTAGGGTCGTTCAGTGCCCCTCATGAGCGCTGCAAGGCCCTGTCGGGCATGCTGAACGAACGAAGTCCCGCGTCCACCCAAAGCACAAGACCCGCTACCGCGTCACCAGCAGGCGGGACTACGAAACATCACCGACCGGGTCCGAGGCTCCTGTTCCGAGTTTCGCCGGTAGGAAGTTGGCTGGGCGGCGACTCCTCTGCGTCATGAGACCCATTCCGCGCAGAGACAACGTACTCTGCAACTTCCCAACACTTCAGAGAGAGACCTATGAGACTTGAAACGCTTGCGTGGCTCACCCTTATTGCTACAGCGTCCGGTTCCGCCGCCCTTGCTCAGAGCCAAGACTGGATCCGCCAGGTTGGTTCGGACGAAGGTGACGCAATCTGGGCCTCTGCGCCTGACGGTTCAGGCGGGCTCTTCGTGAGCGGTTCGACAACGGGCAACCTGAGTGGCCTGAATGCCGGAAGTGGCGACGCGTGGTTCGCGCGCTACGACGCAGCGGGCAACCAGATCTGGATCCGGCAATTCGGGACAAACTCGAACGAGTCGGCCGAGGTCGCCGCCTCCGATGGAGCGGGCGGCGTCTACCTCGGAGGGTACACCCTAGGAAGCCTTGGAGGGCCGAACGCTGGGCTCCCAGACGCATGGTTCGCGCGCTACGACGGTCTTGGCAACCAGATGTGGATTCGGCAGCTGGGCACTCCTGAGTACGACAGCGTGGAAGACGTCATTTCGGATGGCGCGGGCGGTGTCTATGTGACCGGATTGACCTATGGAGACCTCGGCGGTCCCCACGCTGGGAACGGTGACGCTTGGCTGGCACACTTCGACGGGACGGGTCAGCAGACCTGGATCAAGCAGTGGGGCACCCCCCGGCCGAACGTCGCGAGGAGCCTAGCACCGGACGGAGCAGGAGGTGTGTTTGTCACAGGCTACGGGGTACGCGTCATCTCCGGTCCAGGGGGCGACCTCGACGGCTGGGTCGCGCGATACGACGCAAACGGCACCCGCGCGTGGATTCAGCACTTTGGATCATCCAGGGATGAATTCGTTCGCTCCGCAGCAACGGACGGGGCCGGCGGGGTCTACGTGGCGGGGCACGGTGGATTTTCGGCCATCGTCGACAAGAACGGCTGGCTTCTCCGTTACGACGGGGCCGGCAACCAGATCTGGCTGAGGGAGATTGCGTCCTCAAACGACGATTTCGCCACAGCGGTCACGCCCGACGGAGTGGGAGGTGCGTTCATTGGAGGGGCCACTTACGGCAGCCTCGGCGGACCGAACATGGGCGATGAAGACATCTGGCTTGCGAGCTACGACTCGTTGGGCAACCAGATCTGGCTCGAACAGTTCGGAACCACTGGACGTGACAACATCCGATCCGCGGTGCCGGACGGACTGGGCGGTGTCTACGTCTCCGGAATCACCGACGGACCGCTTGCGGGCCTTGGGCTGGGGGGGCCGGACGGATGGATCGCACGCTACGGCAACCTCGACGCGACCCGCTATTGCAGTCCCGCGACCCCAAACTCGACGGGCCAACCCAGCACCCTGACGGTAGTCGGAAGCTCGCGGATTGGTTTGAACAACCTCTCCTTGGCTGCGAGTCAACTGCGTCCGTTCTCCTACGGCATGTTCCTTACTTCACCCAACCAGGGCCTTGTCATGAACCCATCCGGCAGTCAAGGTAATCTCTGCCTCGGCGGTTCCATTGGGCGATACGCAGGCCCGGGACAAGTCCAGAACTCTGGCGTTGCGGGCATCATCGAATTCTCCGTCGACCTCACAGCGATGCCTACCCCAACAGGGCAGGTTGCCGTCCAACCGGGCGAGACATGGAACTTTCAAGCGTGGTACCGGGACGCCAATCCTGGCCCAACAAGCAACTTCACGGACGGGATGAGCGTGACGTTCCAATGATGTGGATGGACCTGTCAACTCCCCGATGCCGAGGTTTCAGATGATCTTGCTTCGCTAGCTTGTGAGTTGATCGTTCCCCGAACCGCCCCCGCGTCGTCGCCCTGCAGCGACGGCGCGGGGGCTCGTCTGTGGGCGGCCGCCTATGAGTGGCGTTGTAGAAGAGCGCCTGGCTCGCACGAAGGCCAAGTGAACCCTGGCCATAGTGATGTACGCGGGTCTTCGCCGCAGAGCAGCCGTTCGTGCTGGGGTTGCTCACTCAAAGAAGCGGTCGTCATGTCGCGAGGACGTAGCCCGATGACAGAACGAGTGAGTCCAGGCCAGATGGGCGTCTGATTCACGCTCCAAATTCGTTGGTTGGTGGTGAGTCGCTAGGCGGCGACCTCCGCTTCTGGCCCAACGGCCCAGATCGCGCAGGCAAGCTCATGCGTGAGTGCGATGCCTGCATTCCCCAAGAGGCGCAGCGATCGTCGCCACTCCTAGGCGCTGACGGCGCTTTCTGCAGGGCCAAGTGCGGCAAGAGGCAGACCCTTGGCGGGATGCATCGGCAGCCTGACCCAATGTATCCCCGAGATTGTCCGTGACGCCCACTGGCTCTGGGGGTCTTCCACGCGGCCCTTGGGCGGGGCACCCTTCGTCGAGGTCCCGTCTGCGCCGGCCGAGCGTTCTGCCCCTCTCTCCCGGGAATCAAGCCATGATCCAGAAGTCTGCCTTCATCTACACCACGCTAGTCGCCACGCTCATCCTCGCCGCACCAGCCCAGTCGCAACGGCTCGTCCGGACGCTTGCGGACGGTTCCAACCGGAGCTTCGGGTGGTCCCTCCTTTCAGTCGGAGACCTTGACGGAGACGGGCGACAAGAACTGCTTGTGAGCACGCCCGGGGCTTTCGCCAGCGCAAGCCTCGGGAGCCCGGGGCGGGTGGAGATCTTCTCACCGGTCACTGGGGCTGTGCTAGGCGAGCAGTTCGGCAAACAGGACGGCGAGAACTTCGGACTCAAAATGGCGGGGATGGGGGATCTCGATGGGGATGGTCGCGCGGACGTAGCTATTTCGAGTCCCAGCTGGGATCAGCCATCAGGGCTCAGCAACCTTGGCAAGATCAGGATGTACAGCGCCGCGCTGGATCAGATCGCGGGCTGGAATGTGGTGACTGGATCTACGCTTGCCGCGAGCATCGGATCCCAGTGCTATGCCATCGGTGACAATGATGGTGACGGGCTGAATGACATCCTCACAACATCCAGCTCCTGGACGACCTTCTCGTACCCCGGACGCGTCGACATTCGATCTTCCGCGACGGGGCAGAGGATTCGATTCCATGACCTCGATACCAACGCGCCCAGTGATGAGGCGGTGCCGCTCGGTGACCTCGACGGAGATGGAAACAACGATTACGGGGTGCGTGTTGCGGATCCCTACCGGCTTCGAATCGTCTCCAGCGCCACGGGCTCAGTCATTCACGAACTCCTGGCTCCTAGCAGCGACCCACGGGCTCCCTCCGGTGGGGTGAATTGGGGCGATCTCAATCACGACGCAGTGGATGACTTTGCGGTTGTTTGGCGCTCTCTTGG
>CALHGQ010000594.1 GCA_938030175.1 uncultured bacterium
GTCGCGGCGTTCTCTCGGGTGCCCGTGTAAGGGCGCGTCGCCACTTGGTGGGGCTCGCGTCACGGGGGCCAACGGGTGCTTGGGGCCAAGCCATGGTGCTCTCGCTCACTGGACGGCCGTAGTTCAAGCCTGACGCCAGCGGGGCGCTCGCGCCCCGCGGTCCCCATTGGGCGCACCAGGAGCCGGGCGTGGGGTTGAACGACCGCGCAAGCAAACCGTCGTCGAACTAGACATAGTCTGCGCCTCACGGGATTGAGTGGGAGTTAGACTTCCGCCCCCGTCCCAGGCAGCCGTGAAACCATTAGCAACCCAAGACCGACTCGAGGGCATTCCCAGCGCCCCGGGCGAGCAGGAGGGCGGTCCCCGAGCCCTCGATCCTGACGCGCCCGGTGGTGGAGTCGAAGTAGCGACCGCCGGGACTCCTGCGCCTGGGTCGGCTAGTCGAACGCCTTTAGGCCCATGCGGCGCCCCGAACGAGGTGCTGGACTGGGTCATCGTCGGTGGCGGACCGCACGGGGTCTGCGCGGGACAAGCCTTAGCCGACCGCGGGGCGTCCCTTCGGATCGTCGAGCCGTCAGGCGTCCTCCTTCATCGCCTGAAGGAACGAGGACGAACGGTGGCGATGACCTCGATGCGGTCACCGGTCAGCCATCACCTAGGCGAAGACCCATCGAGCCTCCATCACTTCCTGCACCGCCCCGAGCACAAGGACGTGGCGAGCCTGGCCGGGATTTTCCGCAGGCCGACCTACGAGGCGTTCCTCAGGCACTCCCAAGACGTGATCGATCGGCACGGGCTCGAGGACTCGATGGTTTGCGGGCGCGTCGGTTCCGTGAAGCCCGAGGGCCAGCATCTCCTCGTTCAAGGTGAGGGCGTCGAACTCCGGACGCGCCGGCTCCTCATTGCGACCGGCTCGAACGTGCCCCGGGTGCCGGCCTGGGCACGCAAGCTGCAGAAGGACGGAGCACCGATCCGCCACCTCTTCGGAAGTAACGGTGGGTGGGAGCGCGATCTGCTCGGCGGCGGCATCTCGGCGGTTCAACGCGCGCTCATGGTGCACCGGGAGACGAAGAAGCCCGTCCGCATTTGGATGCGCCGCCCCATCCAGGTAGCGGACTTCGACTACGACTGGACCTGGGGCAAGCACAAGTTCCAAGCACGTTGGTCAAAGAAGACCGAGCACGAGAAGCTGGAGTTTCTTGATCGCTACATGAGTCGCGGCAGCGTTCCCGAAGGCCTCGCTGCCCGCCTACGTCGTTCCGTTCGGCGCGGCTCGATCATCGTGGAGCTCGGAACGCCTACGGTCGAGTGGGACGCGAAGAGCGAGCGGTTGATCCTGCGAGGCGAGCGCCAACCTGTCGAGTCCTCAGGCCTAGCCCTTGTGACGGGCCTAGAGCGCGAGTCCGTGTCCGGCTGGGTCAAGACCACCGCCGATCAACTCGGTCTGCCCACGGCAGGCGGTCTTCCTCGCCTGGACGAGCAAATGCACTGGGGCCGCGGGGTGTACGTCAGCGGTCCACTGGCGCGCCTTCGCTTGGGCCCCACGTCCACCAACATCGTGGGCGGACGCTGGGCGGCGGCCAAGCTCCCCGGCGTACGAATGCAGCCAGTCTGAACTTTCAATCGTCGCCGGAGCGAGACGGCCGCGCCAGCCGATGGCTAGAGCAGTCGCGACAGAAGCTCCATCGTTGACTGGAACGCTTTCTGGGCGTCGTTCATGCGCACCTGCATCTCGGCGGGCGGGAGCCCTGCGCCCATCAGCTTCTCCATGTCGGCGGAGAACTGGGCGCTGAGGGCGGTGGTGACTTTGCTGTAGGTCTCGTGGTCGATCTTGTCCTCGGGGCCGCCCGTGGACGCGCTGTTGGCTTGGTCCGCAGCGTAGGCCTCCCGGCAGTTCTGGCCGAACGTGTTGTGGGGATAGGAATCGAGGAGTGCGTCGATGGCGAGGAGAGCTTCGTCCGTGCGGTCGTCCTTGATCAGCGTGCTGATGAGCTTCTCGTGGGTCGACTCGTGAAAATAGGAGTTGACCGGTCGCGCGATGATCTCTTGGAAGCGTTCGACGGCTCCGTCGGTGTCGCCCAGCACATAGAGCATCATGCCGGCGGTGGTGACCGCGCCGCCTGTGTCGTAGCGGTCTTCGAACTCCTCGCGGGGTGTTTCGTTGACCCAGTCGCAGAGCTGCTTCACCTCGGTGCAGATGACATGGATCTCTTGGGAGCGTTCCCCTTCGTTCCAGGCCTCGGTGGCGACGGTCGCCCAGTACTCGTTGGCGAAGTCGAAGGCCTGCTTCCGACCAGCGGGTGCGCCGGCGGCAAGGGCGTCCTGGACGGAGGCCCGGGCGGCGTCGAGGGAGTCGCCATGGGGCGCGAGGATGGAGTCGATGAGGTGGGTCGGTAGGGTGGCCATGGCGGTGAGTATAGGCAGCAGCGGATGGGTGTTCAGAGCGTTTCGCTGGCCTCCCGCGCCAGGACTTGTGCGACGTCCGAGTGCGTGTTGCTGGTGTTCCAGTAGCGCTCGACGAGTCGCGACCTCAGGGCGACTCTTGCTCGGCGATGGGCTAGCTAGCCGATGAGGAGAGCTGGCGCCTTGGCCCGCGTCGGCGTACGTTGCGTTCCATGAGCTCGACGGATTACGACGCCTTCACGATCGAGGCCATTCATCATGCCCAGGTCACCATCCCCAAGGGCGAGGAAGCTGCCGCGCGGGACTTCTACGTCGGCATCCTCGGCCTGACCGAGGTGCCGAAGCCCGAGGCGCTGCGCGGGCGAGGAGGGTTCTGGTTGACCGTCGGGTCGCTGCAAGTTCACGTCGGCACCGAGGACGGCGTCGACCGGATGGCTAGCAAAGCGCACGTGGCTTACCGGGTGAAGGGGCTCGGGGCGCTGCGTGCTCGGCTCGCCGCGATCGAGATCGAAGCCCTCCGCGGCATCCCGATCCCCGGCCATGAGCGCTTTGAGGTCCGCGATCCATTCGGCAACAGGGTCGAGTTCATCGAAGCCACTGGTACGTAGGTTGGCCAGTTGGGCCGTCAGTGGCGCCACCCCCGGCCGTGGGGGCGGGCCGAGCGAGCCCTAGGCCGAGGCCATGAGCACGGCCAGTCCGAGGCCACCGAAGGCTCCCAAGCCCGCGCCGGCGAGGGCGGCCGTGCTGCCGCCGATGACGACGAGGCCGGCTATTCCGCCGATGACGGCCCCGACGAAGGCTGCTCCGACGAACTTGCCTATGGCGCTTGCGAAGCCGCCCGCGGCTGCCTTGGCCACGCCGACCAGGGGGCTCTCTTGATCTGCTGAGGGGTCATCCACCCCCCGGAGTCTACACGGGGCTTCCGATGTGAAAGCAATGCGACGATTTGCCGCACCTGTGCTGGGTTCGAAGTGAGCGTGCCTCGGGATAGAATGCCCGGTTCCCAGCAGCCGACACAACTCTCCTGAGTCGGCTCTGGGGGCCCCGAATTCCTCCCGTTCTTCCGTCCTCCTGGGAGCCACCCGCTTCAATGGCTCAATCGAAATCCGCCTCTGTTCGTGCCTCAGACGACGCTGATATCGTCATTCGCGGGGCCCGGCAGAACAATCTGGACAACGTCGACGTGGTCATCCCGCGGGGCGCCCTCGTAGCCATCACGGGGGTTTCCGGCTCAGGAAAGTCGTCTTTGGCCTTCGACACGGTGTTTCGGGAGGGCCAGCGGCGATTCCTAGAGACGCTCTCGGCCTACGCGCGACAGTTCCTCGGCGGACTGCAGAAGCCGGACGTCGATTCGATCGAGGGCCTCTCGCCAGCGATCGCTGTCGATCAGAAGAGCATCGCTCGGGGGAGCCGCTCGACGGTTGGCACTCTCACGGAGATCGTCGACCACCTGCGCGTGTTGTTCGCCCGCGCTGGGGTGGCGCACAGCCCGTGGTGCGACCTGCCGGTGGAGTCGCGGACGCCGGAAGCGGTCGTGCAGGAGCTTCTGGAGGCCCACGCGAGCCTGAAGCTGATGGTGGCTGCGCCCTTGGTCAAGGACCGCAAGGGCAGCTTCCGAGCGCTCTTCCAAGACCTGCAGCGACGCGGATTCGTGCGCGCGCGGGTCGATGGCGAGATCGTGAGGCTTGAGGAGGCCCCGGAGCTGGAGCGCTACAAGCGCCACACGATCGAGGTGATCGTCGACCGCCTCAAGCCGGACGTCCAAGATCCGTCGCGCCTGCGGGACGCCGTTGAGCAGGCCTTGGCCCTCGGCGACGGCGAACTCGTCGCGATCGGAGAGGACTCCGAGCGGACGTGGTCCACCCAGAGGGTCTGCCCGGAGACCGGCCGCGAGCTCCCGCCGCTCGAGCCGCGCCTCTTCTCGTTCAACTCGCCCCACGGTGCGTGCTCTGTTTGCTCAGGCCTCGGGATTCTGAAGGCCCCGTCGATGGCGGCGGTGCTCAAGGATCCGTCCCTGACCATCCGCGAGGGGGCGCTGGCCGTGACCAAGGCGAATGGCCGAGGACTGCTCTTCCCCAACGTCGACTGGGGCTTCCTCGAGACCGTCGGCAAAGAAGCCGGGTTCAACATCGACACGCCTTGGAAGGAGCTGACCGGTCCAGGCAAGCGCGCCGTCCTGTACGGCACGGGTGGCAAGCGCTATCGCGACTCCTTCACCTGGGACGGTGCGCGGTCGAAGGGGCAAGGGGCCTGGAACCGCATTTTCCGCGGCGTTCTCGGCAACCTGCAGCGCGCCTGGGAGAAGGGCTCGCGCAAGAAGATGGTCGAGCGCTTTCTCTCGGAGCAGACCTGCCCCGAGTGCGAGGGCTCGCGCGTCAACGAGTTCGCGCGCTTCGTCAAGCTGGGGGAGGCTCGCTTCCCTGCGCTGACGTCAGGGCCGGTGGAGGAGCTTGTGCCCGCGCTTCGCGCGCTCAAGCTCAACAAGCGCCAGGCGCGGATTGCACGTGATCTCCTTTTGGAGATCGAACGACGCGCCAACTTCCTCGTGGAGGTGGGCCTGGGCTACCTGACGCTGGACCGGGGCGCCGACACGCTCTCCGGCGGTGAGTCCCAGCGCATTCGCCTCGCGGCCCAGCTCGGTGCGGGCCTTCAGGGCGTGATGTACGTGCTCGACGAGCCGTCGATCGGCCTGCACTCCCGTGACCACGAGCGGCTCCTAGGCGCCCTCGCGAAGCTTCGCGACGCAGGCAACAGCGTCATCGTGGTGGAGCACGACGAGCACACGCTGCGCAGCGCGGACTGGCTGGTGGATGTGGGCCCGGCGGCGGGAAGCCGCGGCGGCCAGATCGTGGCCTGTGGCCCGCCGTCCGAAATCGTCAAGCAGAAGATCGACACGCCCACGGGCCGGCTTCTCCGCGGGCTGATCGAGATTCCTGCCCCCGACGAACGACGGACCGGCAACGGCGACTTCCTGGGCGTCCGCGGCGCCAAGGCTTTCAACCTCAAGAGCGCCGACATCGATATCCCCCTGGGGACGCTGACAGCGATCACCGGGGTGTCTGGTTCCGGCAAGTCGACGATCATCGATCGTACGCTCAAGCGCGCGGTTCTCCGTCACCTAGAGCGGGAAGCACCGGAGCCTGGACCCCACGACGAGATCTTGGGGCTAGAGCACATCGACGATCTGATCGCCATCACCGCGTCGCCCATCGGCCGGACCCCCCGTTCGAACCCTGCGACGTACACCAAGGTCTTTGGGCCCATCCGCGACCTCTTCGCGAGCTTCCCCGAGGCGAAGATGCGCGGGTACACCAAGTCGCGGTTCAGCTTCAACACGGCGGGTGGCCGCTGTGAGGAGTGCCTCGGCGCCGGCGTCAAAGTCATGGAGCTGCAGTTCCTGAGCCCGGTGACCGTGCCCTGCGCAGAGTGCGGTGGTCGCCGCTTCCAAGAGGAGACCCTCGACGTTCGCTACCGCGAACACTCCATCGCCGATGTCCTGGCGATGCCGGTGGAGGATGCGGTCGAGCTCTTCGACGACCATCCGCTGATTGCGCGTCCGCTGCGGCTGATGATGGACGTGGGGCTCGGCTACCTGACGCTGGGTCAGCCATCCCCGACGCTGTCGGGCGGTGAGGCGCAGCGCATCAAGCTGGTGACACACCTCGCGAAGCGGCCCAACGGGCACACGCTCTTCATGCTCGATGAGCCCACGACCGGCCTCCACATGGAGGACGTCGGGCGGCTCGTGGGGGCGCTGCAGCGCCTCGTGGACAAGGGACACTCGGTGCTCGTCATCGAGCACAACTTGGAGCTGATCCAGGCGGCCGACCATTTGATCGAACTGGGACCCGAGGGGGGAGCGGAAGGCGGTCGCGTCCTCGGCTTCGGCACCCCCGAGGAGCTCGCCAAGCTCCCGACGCCGACCGGCAAGGCGCTCTCAGAGCTGGCGACGAGCCGCAAGATCAAGACCAAGCCGCTTCCTCGTTCGAAGGGCGTCGAGCGCCCGAGCGCGTTGACCGTCACGGGCGCTAAGACCCACAACCTCAAGGGCGTGACCGTCTCCATTCCCCGCGGCAGCCTCACCGTCGTGACCGGTCCATCGGGCTCGGGCAAGTCGTCGCTGGCGCTCGACACGGTTTACACCGAGGGGCGTCGCCGGTTCGTCGAGTCGCTTTCGACCTATGCGCGGCAGTTCCTGGGGACCAAGGACAAGCCTCCCGTTGAGTCCATCACGGGCCTCGGGCCGTCGGTGGCGGTGGAGGCCTCGACGGTGCGCGGTCACCCTCGCTCGACCGTCGCGACCACGACCGAGATCCACGACCAGCTGCGCGTACTGTTCGCGCGGGTGGGGGAGCCGCGGTGCCCGGACCACGGGGAGAAGCTCGAGCCGGCTGATCCGAGCAAGGTGACGCGCAAGATCTTGAAGCTCGCCGAGTCGCTGGAGGGTAAGCCCAAGGGGTGGATCCTGGCGCCCGTGCACGGATCGGGCATGCGCGTGACGAACAACGAAGAGGCCATCGAGGACCGTCTCGGCGCGCTCGTTCCCAGCTGGACGGCGGCCGGCTTCGTGCGGGTGATGATCGACGGAACGGAGAAGCGCCTCGACGACGAGGCCCTTTCCTTTGAGGGCGCCACCACCGTGGACCTGGTGGTCGATCGGGTGGCGTTCAACACGGCGTCCCGGGCGCGCGTGGCGGATGCGGTCGAGCAGGCCGCGGCGGCGTCCCATGGACGCGTCTCCGTGCTGGTCAAGGGCGGCCCGCGCCTGGAATTCAGCACCCATGGCGCCTGCACCCAGTGCGGCTTCCAGCTGCCCGCCGCCCTAGAGCCGCGGCACTTCTCGTTCAACACCCATGTCGGCGCCTGCAAGACCTGTGATGGCATTGGCTCCACGGTGCGAGCGGATCCCGCGAAGCTCATCAAGGACCCGGAGTCGCCGCTGACCGAGGCCGCCATCGGGGGCAAGCTCGGCCGCTACTTGGTCAAGGGCAAGGGGTACTACGAGGTGCTCTTGCGAACGGTGGCAAAGGCTCACCGCGTCAACCTGGATAAGCCCTACGGCAAGCTCACGGAGAAGCAGCAGCTGCTGCTGATGCGCGGGGAAGGCGCGCGCGCCAACTACGACGTCAAGGTCTCGAAGCAGATGCAGAACTTCGACTTTGACCAGGAGTACTCGTCGGAGTGGAACGGGCTCTGCGGTCATATCGATGCTTGGCACGCGAAGACCGACGACCCTGAGTGGGCGGCGATCCTCGAGAAGGTGATGACCCGCGAGGTCTGCCATACGTGCAACGGTGAACGTCTGGAGGCTGCCTTCCGGAACGTCTTCGTCAGCAACACGCGCATTCCCGAGGTGCTGTCCATGACCGTGGCGGACGCGGCGGCTTGGACTTCGAAGATCAAGCTCAAGAAGGCCGTGGCAGAGGCCATGGAGCAGGTGACGGCCGAGCTAGCGTCGCGGCTGAGCCTGCTCGATCGCGTCGGCCTGGGGTACCTGACCCTTGACCGCGCGACGGCGACCCTGTCAGGCGGTGAGGCGCGTCGTGTGCGTTTGTCCGCCAGCCTCGGGTCGGAGCTCGTGGGGGTCTGCTACGTCCTCGATGAGCCCACGGTGGGCCTTCATCCCCGTGACATCGATCAGCTCGCGGGGGCCCTTGAGACCCTGCGCGACGGGGGCAATACCGTGCTCGTCGTTGAGCACGACGCCGAGCTGATGGGACGGGCGGATCACATCGTCGATATGGGCCCGGGGTCCGGCGTCCGTGGTGGCGAGGTGGTGGTGAGCGGGACGCCCGCGAAGGTGCGCGCCCACAAAACGTCCGGGACGGGGCGCTACCTGCGCGGCGAGATCGACCTGGCCGGGATCCTCATGGCGGATCGCGAGGCGCTTGCGGCTGGGCCCGACGGGGACCTCATCGAGCAGCGGCGTCAGGAAGTGGCGGAGATCTACGCGAACCACAGCGACACGATTTCGCTACGCGGGGCTAGCCAAAACAACCTGAAGAACGCGGCCTTGGACGTGCGTTTCGGCGAGATCCTGGGGGTCTGCGGCCCGTCGGGGAGCGGCAAGAGCACGCTTGTGCTCGACACGCTCGTGCCAGCGCTGAAGGACGAGGCGCCGCGTGGTCGTTGGAAGTCGGCGTCCGTGCCGGAGGGGACGCGCCTCTCGGTGGTGGACGCTTCGCCCATTGGTCGCACGCCCCACAGCGTTCCGGCGACCTACGTCGAGCTCATGCCCCTGTTCCGGGAACTCTTCGCGCGGACGCCGGAGGCGCGCCTGAAGGGCTACACAACCTCGAACTTCTCGTTCAACTCGACGAAGGGTCGATGCCTCGCGTGTGACGGGCGCGGATCGACGCTCGTGGAGATGCAGTTCCTTTCGGACCTGTGGCTGACGTGTGAAGAGTGCGACGGCAAGCGCTACCAGCCGGAGGTGCTACAGGTCTTGTTCCGCGGCAAGTCGATCGCGGACATCTTGGCTATGTCCATCGAGGAAGCTCGGGAGTTCTTCGACGCGCAGCCTGGGATCAAGCGCATCCTCCAAACGCTGATCGACGTGGGCCTCGGCTACATGTCCCTTGGGCAGTCGTCGACGACTTTGTCCGGCGGGGAGGCCCAGCGGATCAAGCTGGCCTCGGAGCTATGGCGTGCGGATTCGTCCGCGGGTGCACAGCAGCGGAGCGTGGTGATCCTGGATGAGCCAAGCACGGGGCTGGCGGCCACGGACGTGGAAGATCTCGCTCGTTGCCTCGGGCGACTCGCGCGGCAGGGAAGTGCC
This sequence comes from uncultured bacterium, assembly GCA_938030175.1. Classification (GTDB taxonomy): domain Bacteria; phylum Planctomycetota; class UBA1135; order UBA1135; genus Saltatorellus. Next base: position 9,182 of record CALHGQ010000594.1, read on the forward strand.
GTGGTCGTGATCGAGCATCACGTGGAGCTCTTGGAGGTCTGCGATCGCCTGGTGGAGCTTGGGCCGGAAGGTGGCGCGCGCGGCGGCAAGGTCATGATGGTGGGGACCCCGGTGGAGCTGGCCAAGTCGAAGGCATCCATCACCGGCCCGTGGCTCTTCAACGGCCCGGACGGCAAGCGTCGTATTCCCAAGGCAGGCAGCGCGGTGCTGAAGCCAAAGCCAGCCGCGAAGAGGGCTGCCCCGAGAAAGGCGGCCGCCAAGAAGGCCGCCCCAAAGAAGAGCGCTGTACCCGCCGCGAAGAAGAAGGCGAAGAAGGCCCCGACGCGCAAGAAGGCCGCCGCGCGGCGCTCCAAGGGAGGTGCGAAGTGACCACGCAGGACATGCCCCACATCCCGCTCCCCACGAATCCGCTGATCGTCCAGTCGGACCGCACGCTCATGCTCCACACGGTGCAGGCGAGCATCGATGGGTCCGGTAAGCCCAAGCGCGACGAGAAGGGCCAGCCCGTCACGGAGGAGCATCCGCTCTTCGCGGAAGCACGTGATGCGCTCGCCAAGTTCGCCGAGCTAGAGAAGAGCCCTGACTACCTGCACACCTACCGGATCACGGCCGTGTCCATTTGGAACGCGGCGGCGGTGGGGGTCACCCTTGGGGATGTCTCCGACACGCTCCATCGCTTCGCGTGCGTGCCGGTTCCGCCGGCGGTGCTCGAAGAAGTGGACGCCTGGATCACGCGCTACGGCCTCTTGCGCATCGAGGCCACGGACGACGGGCCCATGCCCTTTGAACTGGTCGCGGAGGATCCCTCGGTGCTGCGGCAGGTGCTAGAACACTCGACCATCAGGAAGACGCTGGAGGTTGTGGAGGGGAGCGACGGGAACGAGCGCGCCTTCCTTGATGACCTCTCCCGAGGGGAGGTCAAGCAGCGCCTCATTCGAATCGGCTTCCCTGTGGATGACCGCGGCGGCTTCGTGGATGGGGACCCCCTTGAGATCGTGCTGCGCACCGAGACGCTCCAGGGCGCTCCGTTCGGGCTGCGCGAATACCAGTCGGGTGCGGCGGCCGCGTTCCATGCGGGTGGATCCGTGCTCGGGGGCTCCGGCGTAGTGGTTCTGCCCTGCGGTGCCGGCAAGACCGTGACGGGCATGGCGGTGATGAGCCTTGTCGGCGCGAAGACTCTCATACTGACGACGAACACGGTGGCCGTGCGCCAGTGGCGAGACGAGCTGCTCGACAAGACAGAGCTCACCGAGAACGAAGTGGGCGAGTACACCGGCGAGAGCAAGGATCTGAAGCCGGTCACGATCAGCACCTATCAGATGCTCACCTGGCGCCGCTCTAAGACGGACGACTTCGAGCACTTTGAGATCTTCCGCAAGGAGAACTGGGGCCTTGTGGTGTACGACGAGGTGCACCTCTTGCCCGCGCCCATCTTCCGCGTGACCGCCGAGCTGCAGGCGCGTCG
>CALHGQ010000595.1 GCA_938030175.1 uncultured bacterium
GGCACTGAGATCGACTATGTCGAAGGCCTCTCGGGAGCCGGGTTTAAGTTCCAAAACCCCCAGGCCAAGCAGACTTGCGGCTGTGGGTCGAGCTTCTCAACCTGATCTGCGCTCACCTCCGCGTACCTCGCGCTCGGCGGCCTCTTCATCGGAGATCGCGATCGGGGTGACGGACGGGTCGACCTCTGGGCTGACGCTCTCGCCCCCTGAGTTGAGATAGAGCCGGCCGGTGGCGGCGATCACCCGTAGGGCGGCGGTGGTGCCAGGTCCACCTAGGTGCCAGACGGTGGGGGCCGCTTCGTACCCGGAAACGGCGCGGCCTTTGCCGCCAGGGCCATCCAGCAGCGCCACGATTTCGACGTCCTCGGGCCTAGCCATGCGGATGTCGTCCCAGTCCTTGCGGCCGAGGTCCAAGGAGGCGCCCCAGGTGCCGTCTGCGCGGCGCCTGCGCCGGCGAATATGGAGTGAGAAGCCCGCCTGGGTGCCGGGAGAGGGCACGTCGAGGGCGTACTCGACGCGCAGGAACGCCTCCTTTTCGAGGCCCTCCCACGGGCTGGCGCCCTCTTCGGCCCCGGCGGCGTCCACGATGGCGTCGAGGTGCTCCCGCCGCTCGCGGTCGTCCTTGCGGACCTCGGTCTTCTCGGCTCGCCAGCCGCCCAGGCCGAGCTGGCGGGCGGCGACGACGAGGGCGGCCCAGACGTGCCGGCAGCCCCCCTCGATCTTGAACTTCTGGCACGTGCAGTCGGCGTCCACGAGGCCGCCACGGCCGATGCGAACGACCTCCAGGTTCTCGCGATCCTGGACCGTGGTGGAGAATCCCCGTGTCTCCAGCTTGATCGCGCCCACGAGGTCGCGCCGGGCCATGCCCTCACCACGACCCCTTTCGGGCCCCTTGAGCCGCCGGAGCATCGCCTGGCGGGTGTCGTCCACGATCGCGCGCAGTTCTTCGCTGACGTCCAGCGAGTCGGCGATCTCCGAGAGGGCGGCGTCCTCGCCGACTTCAGTCTCCGTCACGGTCTCGGTGAGCGAGCTGCGCTCGGTCCCTCCGGATTGGACGTCGGTGCTGCTTGCGTCCTGGGGCGGGACGTCGGGAGCCGAACCAGCGGGAGGTTCAGGAGAGGATTCAGGGGTGTTCGTCATCAAAAAAGGGCGCCCCGTGGTGCACTCAGGGCGGCCGACCATTGTGGTGCCCGAGATTGGCTAAAACCACCGCTAAACCCAACCTTCCTCGAAGGCACTGGGGCGTCGTAGTCGCGACGATCTTCACGCTTGGACCCTGGGGGCGATCGGCTCCTCGGAGCGTGACGCCTTGTCCCCATCGAGTCGTGGTTAAGAGGTTGCCAACGACCAGGGGAGCCGCCGTCGTCGCGATCGTCGAGGCAGCTTGGACCCCGTCGGTTCGGCACAGGCACGCTTCTCCGGGCGGTGAAGTGAGCTCCGCGCAACGCGCATTGGGTCGGGCCGGAGTCAATTCGCGCTCCCACGCTTCTGGGCGGCTGGCCGGCCGCTGGAAAATTGCTGGGAATGGCTGTAACGGTGCGCCAGCCATGCGGGTGAAGGGGGGGAACGAATCCACAGTCCCCAATTCACGTAGCCATGATCCACTCCGTACTTTTGACCGCCTGTCTCACCCTGGTCGGGCCACCCCAGCTCGACAGCTCGCTCATGCCGGGAGACACCTCCGAGAAGGGGGCGACGACGATCGCCACCCTCGGGCTCTCTCCGGGTGCCCTTAGGCAGGCCTCGAATAGCCTTCTCTTCGATGAACCTGGGGACGGCAACACTTGGGCGCGCAGCGCCCAATGGAAGGCTTCCTTCGGCCCTGACGGTGTCACCTACATCCCTTTCTTTGGCTCCGACGCTCCACGGAACTACCCGGTGCGCTTGGATCTCACCGGGGCCATGGTCGGAGGTCAGAGCCTCGAGCTCGCGGATCGGGAGCGCAGCCGTTCAGGTTCGACGGTAACGCTTGATCGGGGTGCTCTCCGAGAGGTCTACCACGTCGATACGAACACCGTGGAACAGACCTTCGTGCTGGAGGGGCTCCCCCCGGGGCTCACCACCGACGGAGAGCTCGTTCTGGAGCTCGACGTCAAGACCGACCTCGCGTCGAGCCAAGCGCACGACGGGAGTATCACCTTCGCCTCTGAGTTCGGAGAGGTTCGCTACGGCCAGGCCGTCGCCATCGACAGCGCGGGTAAGCACCTGGCCCTCGTCCAGGTGCTCGAAGCGGGCGTCCTCGACGTTCGCGTCCCTGCCTCCTTCATGGCGAGCGCGACGTATCCGATCACGATCGATCCGATCCTGACTACGTTCTCGTTTGGCTCCACTCCGCGGGACGTCGTCGATGTGGACGTGGCCTACGACGGGAGCAACACGACGTATCAGATCGTGTTCTCCGAGCGCCAGAGCGGGCTCGACATGGACGTGATCGCCATCAACTACAACGCGGCCCTCGGCGTGCTCCTCAGCCCGTCCGTGATCGACTCGACAACTGAGTTCTGGTCCAACCCTGCGAACGCGTCTGCGTTCCACGAGCAGCAGTTCCTGTGCGCCTGCCTACGCGGCTTCGTTGCGGGCAACCGGCGGATCTGGGGGCGCACCCGTGATGCGGGATCGAACCAAGCCGGACCTCAGTTTCAAATCAGCGGTGTCGGCGCTGAAACCGTCGATGTCGGCGGCAAGGGGAACGACGTGAACTCCAGCTATGACTACATGGTGGTTTGGCAAGAGGCGGACACGCTGAACGCTGACTTTGACATCGTGGCCCAGGCAGTCGCTGGAAGCAGCACGCTCACCGGCGGCCGTATCGTCATCGATGGCGACGTCGGCGACTTCGACACGAACCCCCGTATCTCCAAGAGCTCAGGCCGGCCGGACACCATCAACGCTGACAACGAGTACATGGTTGTGTGGGAGCGCGAAGTAGGCACCGACAACCGGAACCTTCGATCCCAGGTCATCGAGTACACGGGCATCATGACGGGGCACTCCCAGTTCAACAGCTACACGTTTAGTGACTCCATCAACCCGTCGGTGTCCGTGTGGGACTCCAGTTTTTCGATCCCCGAACGCCACTGGGTGATTGCCTTTGAACGTCGGGTCGGCGGCGACTACGACATCTTCACCGTGGTGGCCCAGGACGGCTCTGCCGATAACGCCCGCAGTATCCAGAACATGCAGAACCTGGACCTCGACCTGGACCATCGGGACCCCGTGATCGCGTTCGACAGCCAGGACCATCTGATCGTCTACCAAACAGAGGCCCCGAACGGAGATCGAAGCGTGCACCTGACGGCTGTGAACGTCTTGCGCGATGGACCAGAGCTGCGTACGGGGCTACCCGCGCTGCGCCGGGAGACCATGGCGCTCTCCGAGGGCGCACCCGCGAGCTTTGGGCTCGCATCCCACCACGACGGCGGCGGCCCGTTCACTTCCAACGAGCCTGGGGACGCCGTCGCTATCTGGACCGTGCGAGATGGGGCTACCGATGACTTCGACCCGGCGGGGGCGGTGGTTGCTGAGGTCTCTGGCCCGACCCTTGGGTCGCAGTACTGCGCGGCAGCCGTGAACTCTACGGGGACGTCGGGGTTCATTCGAGCCTCGGGATTCAGCTGGTCGTCCAGCTCCAACTTTACCCTCCTCGCGAGCGACATCCCGACCAACTCCTTTGGGCACTTCATCGTGTCCAATCAGTCCGGCTTTGTCATGAACCCCGGCGGGAGCGAGGGCAACCTTTGCCTCCAAGGGGCCGTGGGCCGATTCAACCGTCCGGGAGAAGTGATGAACAGCGGCCCTTCCGGTCAGCTGATCCTAGGCGTCAACCCAACGAATCTCCCTTCTCCCAACGGTACGGTGAGCATCCAGCCGGGTGAGACCTGGTACTTCCAGTGCTGGATCCGCGACTTCGGACCCACCTCGAACTTCACGAGCGCCGTCGAAGTGACCTTCGATTGACGCCAGCCCGTCAGACCTGATCTAGAGCTGTCTCCGTCCGGCGTCATCGCGTGCCAGAGCCGCGGTGGGGATCGGCGGAGACAGCGAACGTCGGAGGCGGAGCGGCCACTGGGTCCCCCCTCTTGCGAGGAGGGACACCAAAATGCGGTGAAGGCCGCTACGCTGGAAGGCCTTCGACGCTACGCCTTCCCTTCCGCATCAATGCTCTTCCAACCGCCTCTCGCTGCGCTCGTCGCCTCGCCTAGCTTGGCTCAGACGATCTCGTACTTGGTCGTGGCGGAGGCTCGCGGCGATACCGCCCTTCCCGCGGATCGCTTGTGCGAAGAGTCGATCCACTTCGCTGGGAGGAACGTCACCGCCGCTGGTGCTCTCGGTGCTCCGCGATGAGAGCTAGGGTCCCCGTGCTCCTCGCCCTGATCGTGCTGGTTGGTGGCGCTCTTTGGCTCAACTTCGCCGGGGAGGA
>CALHGQ010000596.1 GCA_938030175.1 uncultured bacterium
GAGCGCCGCTTTCCGGACGAGTCAGCGTGGGGCATCGATGAAGTCTCGGTGGTGAGGACCGGCGCGAGCATCGGCAACATCCTGTGCGATCAAGGTTCGCCGTTCCAAGGGATCGCCGTGAGCCTCATGGCCGCCGGCTCCGTGACGGGCGGCGGCCCCTTTACGGAGTTGACCTTCTCCGCGGTGGGCGGGCCGCGCAACGGCCTCGGGATCCTCTTGGCCTCACAGGATGGCTCCTACCACCCGGTCCCTGGGGGCGTCAGCTACCTCGGGCAACTTTGTGTGCGCACGCCTATCCTTCGAATTGGGCTGCTTCAGTTTGACCCCACGGGTGCTGCCCTCGCGCCGACGAGCCTCGCGCCGCTTCCGGGGCCTCTGGTTGGGGAGACGTGGTACTTCCAGGGCTGGCATCGCTTCGACTCGCCGTACTTCTTCGGCAGCACCGGGCTCACCAACTCGATCGAGATCGAGTTTCAATAGCAGACATCGGAGCCTGGCTTTCCCCCAGGCGGTATCGGAACGCAGCTGGATTGGCGGCAAGCGCAACGGGGTGGGCTAGGATCAAAGAAGAGCGGTTGGAAGGGTCCAGCCGCCTCGCCCAACGTCCCCCTCGCTTGCCTTGCGCCATGCTCGTGCACTTCTCGGCCCTCCTCCTTCTCGTGGCTTCTTCTGGGACGCCAGCTTCTCCCGCTCCTCCCCATCCAGCTCTCACGTCTGCGAGCGCGGCTGCGGCCCAGGAGCTGCCCCTCCGCTACGCCGGGGACGGACTGGAGGTGATCGTCACGAAGCTGAACCAGAAGACGCTGACTGCCTCGGGCACGGTTCGCCGCCAAGGTGAGGCCGCGCTTCCGTTCACGCTTCAGCTCAGCGTTGGTGCGGATGGCTTGGAGAAAGGCAAAGGGACCGTCCAGGGGCAGCGCCTCACGCGATCACTCAGGACTTCGGAGAACGCGGACGGGAGTATCAAGGTCACGTACCGCGCCAAGCGCTACACCGTCACCGCCCAGTCGGGTGAAGGGCGGCCGGAGCCGAAGCCCAAGGCGAAGAGCACGCCCCGGTCGAGCCCGGCGCCCACCGGCACGATCCGCCTTCAGAAACACACGTTCCATGACGAGAAGGTGAACGGGATCGCCTCGCACACCGTGCTCATGCCCAAGGGCTGGTCGGTGGAGGGCGGGGCCTTCTGGCTTCCTTCCGTCTACTTCCAGGTCATGCCGAGCCAGGACATCTTGGTGAAGTCGCCGGAGGGCGTGAGCGTCCGGGTGGAGCCGACCTTCATCGCTAAGGACATCATTCCGCCCCCAAACTCCGGGATGCCGCGGCCGAAGGAAGGGCTGGCCGACGGCGGCTTCCCGATTCTCCACATGCCCACGGACCTGAACGACTGGAAGAAGGCACTCCGTGACAAGGTTCTCCCGGAAGCTCATCCCAAGGCGAAGAACGTCAAGGTGACGGACGCCATCGTTTTGGAAGACTTGACGAAGCAGCTTCACCAGGGGCTCGCTCAGCAGAAGGCCACGGCGGTCCAAAACAACCAGCTCAACCACCAGATGGGCATGAACGAGTTTGTCGACGGCTGGGTGATGGGTTTCGACATCACCTTCACCGAAGGCGGGCAAGAGTTTGAGCAGGCGCGCCTTATCGCGATCACCTGCATGGGGACGGACAGCCAGATGATCGGTCGCAACCTCATGTGGAACCAAACACGGGCGCTGACCTTCACCGCGCCCAAAGGGCGTCTCCAGGCGGAGCTGCCGCTGCTCCTCACGGTGCTGAACTCGCTGCAGGAAACGGGGCCCTGGATGGAGAACCGTGCGCGCCTCTACGCGGAGATCATGAAGATCTCGCACAAGGTGGCCATCGACAACATTCGCGCCGCCGGCGAACGCTCGCGGATCATGGCGAGCGCCTACGATGAAGTGAACAAGCGTTCGATGGACGGCTACCGATCCCGTTCCGAGAGCACGGAGCGCGGTCAGGAGAGCTTCATCAACGCGATCAACGAGACGGCCTACTACTCGGCCCCTGGTTCGAGCTCCCGCGTTCAACTTCCGAGCGGTTACGACCACGTCCACTCCAACGGCAGTGACGAGTACCTGCTTACGAATGACGCGCTCTTCAATCCCGCAGCGGACCTCTCGGAGGGAAACTGGACCGCTATGAAACCGTCGCAGCGCTAGGGGAAGAAGTTCATGGTGTGGCGCGGAACTCAGCCGTGATGGCCGGGTTCCAGTGGGTCGATTCGCTCCTTCAGCCCTCGCGTCAGTCCCATGAACCTTCGCCTCGTCATCGCCACCTCCGCCTTCGTCGTAACCTCCTGCACGGCCTTTTCGAAGGCGTCTCAGGGTGGACCCGGGGCAGGCCTCACTTTCAGCACCGTCGAGTACAAGGAGCTCGCGGGCGTTGACTCCAACCTCCTGAGCCTCGACGTCTACGCGAAGGGGGAAGGCGATGAAGAGCGGCCCGTTGTGATCTGGGTGCACGGCGGGGCGTGGTGCCTTGGGGACAAGACCAACAGCATCGAGCGCAAGCGCGATCTCTTCCTCGAACAGGACTGGGTCCTCGTCAGCGTCAACTATCGGCTCAGCCCGGGGCCGCTACAGTTCCGGGAACGACGTAGCCCGGACCGCGTGAAGTATCCGGACCACAATAACGATGTGGCGGATGCGGTTGCCTGGGTGTACAGGAACATCGAGGCCTACGGCGGCGACAAGAGCCGCATCGCGCTCGTGGGGCATAGCGCTGGCGCGCACCTGGTCTCCCTCACAGGGACCAAGCCGGATCTCCTCGAGAGTCGCGGCGTGCCCTTCTCTGCGCTCCAAGGGGTCGCGACGATCGACACCGACGCCTACGACGTGCGGGCCGACGTAGAAGAGGGTATCTCGATGATGCTCAACGCCTTCGGCACCGACGCAGCCCTGAACGACGACGCATCGCCGTTGTTCCACGCCAAGAGGGCGAAGGCGCTCAAGCTAGAGCTACCGGACTTCTTTATGGGAAAGCGAGGGACGAAGAGGAGAACCCGCAAGATGGAAGCGTTCGCGGGTGAGCTCAAGGCAGCGGAAGCCCGCGTCGTCGAGTTCGATGGCGATCAGTACAGCCACTCTGGGATCAACAAGTCGATCGGCAAGGAAGGGGATCAAGGGATCACCCCAGCGCTCATCCAGTTCCTGAAGAGCGTTTTCTAACCGCTCCAGCTTGCGTTCGACTGGCTACTCCCAGGTCACCGCGTAGCCGTTTGTGAAGTTCGAGGTCTTGTTCCCGAAGATGTCACGGAACCAAGCCTGGAAGTAGGTCGTGGTTCCGGCGCTGGCGGCGTAGTTCCCGGTCGAGGAGGGAATCGCGGTCACGCTCCATTCTCCGATTCGGGTGTCCAAGGAGAATCGTCCGAGCGCGCTCGACTCCCTGACCTGGCCGGGGCCGACGAAGCGTCCAATATCGCCGCCTAGGCAGAGGTTGCCGCGACTGTTGCCAGGCATGGAGACGAACCCTTGGCTCGTCGATGTGATAAAGAAGCCGAAGCTAGCGATGGGTAGCTTGCTTGCGTAGAGCTGCACATCATCGTCGGCGGCGACGGTCGAGCCCGTCATGCAGAGAAACGCCTCACGCCCCTCGGAGGTCGTTTGCGTTGCGCAGTAGGAGGTTCCTGGGCTCAGATCCTCGCTACAGCTTCGCAGCAGCGTCCCTGCCGGCACGCCACCGGGGTCGGCGGTCATGCGCAGGTGGAATGAGGAGAAGGGGCCGTTCTGAACCGTGCACGGGTTGACGTTCTGATAGAAGAACGTGTTGCATGTCGCGTAGTTCGAACCCGCCTCTGGGCGGATCGACACAATGTCGATCGTCTGAAAGCCCGTACCGGCGCCGTTGCAGAGGCTTGGCGGACCGAAGTAGGTGCCCGTGCCGTCGGTCGCCCGCGGCACGCCAGGCAGATTCGGGTTGTAGAGGGGGTCGGTGGACAGGGGATCGCCTGCGAGCATGAAGCCAGCGGTTTGGTTGCCAGGACCGGTGTACTGCATGCTCCATCCGAACGAGTCGAGGAAGTGATCGTCATCCCAGCCGGGTCGGTGAGCGCCACCGTCCGCGCCGATCTCAAACTCTCCGCCGCCGGAGAGATCAAGCTCCATCACCCAGCAACCGCCACCGGCTGGCAAGCCGTTGACCTCGATCGCTCCGTCGGGGATGAGGATCGGTTGGAACTCGCACGGTCGGTACGACTGGTAGAACTCAAGTCGCCAGCCCGACGTCCCGGGTGCGTTGTTGTCGCAGTAGCCGATCTCGACGGACTGAATCCAGTAGGCGTCCCTGTCAGGTGCCACGGGAAACGAGAGACCGTTGCCCGTGCCCGGGATGGCGCCTTCGTCAATGACAGCGCCTCGTCCACCAAAGCCGCCGACCGTCCCAGCCGAGGTGAAGTAGCCGCTAAGGGCTGTGTTGTTGTAGACGACGTCCGGCCCAAAGGAGTCGACCTCGATGGGGCGCCGTGTCCAGGTTTGGGTCTGAACGTGATAAATCCCCGCGTGACGCGCGCCCTGGGGGAGCGCTTCGGGCGCGACAGGGAGCGGTTCGGGAGCCCGCGTTGAATGAGTTGGCTCGGCTTGCGGGAAGCAGAGGAACAGAATGGCGAGAGGAAGGGTCATAGCGAGCGCGAGTGGAAGGGAGGGGGCCGGGATCGGCCTCCGCGGTCACTGCTAGACTATTCGTGGGTTCTGGGCTTCGGTAGGGAGAATTCCGGAAAAGACCGCCCCTTCCCAGGACCGAAACGAGCGACGGATCTACCCCCATGATGACGCCTGAATCAACGCGCAGTTCTCACCGATCGAACCACCGTCGCCGCTGGTGGTGTTTGGCAGGGCTCGTCCTTTGGATGCTCTCCGCGCCCGCCGCGGCTCAGCAACTCGGGAAGACAGGGCAGATCGAGCTCCTCTACATTCGGGCGGAGTGGAGCGATGGGCCCATGGCCCTAACGGACACCGAGTGGCAGAGCCGACTGGCCGGGATCCATGCCGAGGCGGACGAGTACTGGAAGTTCCACAGCTCGAGCGTCATCACGGGCTTCACGAGCACCGTGACGGGGCGGCTCCTGATGGCGGGTCCCGCGCCGACACCCAACGACCCGGCCGAGCCCGGTGCGGTTCGCGCGGAGATGCGGGCGCTGGCCCAGGCGGCTGGATTCGTGCTGGGGCAGTACGACCATATCGTCCTGAGCTATCCCTCCGTGGCGCACACGTTCTCCTTCGGCGCGCTAGGGACGCCGGGGACGGTTTGGATGCCGGGATCAAACCCTTGGGGCCCCGGGTTCATCCACGAGATGGGGCACGCGTTTGGCGTGGGGCACGCGAACCACTGGGAGGGCGGGCCCGACGTCTTGCCTGGCGTTCCGCGGGAAGGCCGCGACGGACTCTTCATGATGGGGAGCGAAGGCAACGGGATCATTGGCGGCCGTTCGACGATCAACATGCCGATGCGCTACCGCATGGGGCACACGCGGGCGGACAACGTCACGCGCGCCCTTGAGTCCGGGGTCTTCCGCCTCCATGACTTCGAGCAACTCACCAATCCCCAGGGGGCGCTCACGGCGGTTCGGATCGTGGTCGGGGGCACGTCGCCCGGTGACTGGTGGCTGAGCTTCGCGCCTAAGATGGTGGACCGGTGGGCGAACTTCGGCTCCGACGGATTCGGGCGGGGCATCATCGCGCATCAGCTCATCGGGAGCACCACTCGCAGCGTCGACTTCACCCCGCAGTCCATCGGTGGGATTGGAACGAACGAAGAGGACTACATCGACTGCCGGGACGGCGCACTAGAGATCGGCAGCACGTTCACGTTCCCGGGCTCTGACATCACCATCGAGCCGCTGCAGACGGGCGAGGACAACGGAGTCAAGTGGATTCACGTTCGAGTCGACCTGGGGCCGACCAGCGGGCCGCTCCTGCTACGGGAGGAGTTTGATGGCTACGACACGGGGAACATCGACGACCAGCTGGGCCGCGGGCTGGGGCTGACCTCGAGTCGCTGGAGGCAGACGGTTGGGTCTGGCCAGTTTGATCTGTCCCCAGGGCTCTCCGGGCAGAACGGAGTCTCCGTCGATTCGAACGGCGAACGGGCCGACCTGCGGATCGCCCATGGCCTCGACCGGTGGGGCATCGGCCAGCTTTGGTTCAGCCTTCTCTACAGCGAGACGCAGACCGCCGGGCACTTCTGGGCCAACGGCGCCGCTTCCTTCAGCGGTTCCGTCGGGCATCCTTGGAACACCCGTACCTGGGCGATCAATAACACGACGACGCCGGGGTCGATGACCTTTGGCCTCGGAGAGACGCACCGGGTGATCGCGCTCTTTGACTGGGACGCCGGCACCACGACGCTTTGGATCGACGAGACTTCTGCGCCCGTCACGGACCCGTCGCTGCCCGGATTCGATCCAGCGGCGTTCAAGCAGGAGACGCCCCCGGCCAACAACCGTGAGCTCTTCTTCTCGTTCGAGGCGGGCACCGAGGGCGTGTTCGACGACATTCGTATCGGCACAACCTTCGAGAGCGTCGTCGAGCCGGGGGTCGAGTACTGTCTGACGGAGTCCTGCCCGTGCGCCAACAGCGGGTCGCGCAGCGGCTGTGCGAACTCCGTGGGGCCAGGCGCCTCGTTGCGCAGCGGAGGGAGTGCCTCTGTATCCCTGGACAACCTCGAGCTACGGGTGGAGGGGATGCCGCCGAGCACGTCGGCGCTCATCTTCATGGGAGGCGCGAGTAGCTCCGTCGTTCTAGGCGACGGTGTGCGCTGCGTCGCCGCTGGCCCGGCGAATCTCTGCCGGTTCCCGGTACAGGTCGCTGGCGCCAACGGTCAAGCGAGCTGGACTCAGCTCGTGGCAACTACCGCGAACTCAGGCCCCGCTTGCGCGATCACGGCGGGCTCCACCTGGTACTTCCAAGGCTGGTACCGGGACGTGAACGGCCCGTGCGGCAGCGGCTTCAACCTAAGCTCTGCCCGGTCGGTGCTGTTCACGCCGTAGGCGGCAGCTGCGCTACTCTGCGCTGACCGAGTAGCGCGAAACGATGCCTTCGATCCGATCGGACATCTCGGCGAGTTCCTGGGCGGTTTGCTCGGAATGTTGCGAGCCACGCCCGGTGAGCTGGGCCTGACCTGTCATCGCGCAGAGCGCGTCGCGCACGAGGTCGGTTGCTGCTGCGACGCTCCGTACTTCGCGGGACAGCTCGCGCGCCGTGACGCTCTGCTCCTCGACGGTGGAGGCGCTGGAGGTTTGGGTGTGGTCGATCCGTTGCATCACGCTTCCAATCGTTGAGATCGACTCGATCGCCAGCGAAATGTCGGCCTTGATCCCCGAGATGCGGTCGCCGATCTGGTGGGTGGCGCTGGCCGTCTCCGTCGCGAGTCCCTTGACCTCGCTGGCGACTACGGCGAAGCCTTTGCCCAGCTCTCCGGCGCGCGACGCCTCAATCGTGGCGTTGAGCGCGAGGAGGTTGGTTTGACTCGCGATCGAGTGGATGGCCTTCACCACGCCGTCGATCTCTTGGCTCCGCTGGTCGAGGGAGAGCACGAGCTGGTGGGACTCTGACGCGGCGACAACGGCTTCGGCGGCGATCTGGACGGCCATGGAGGCGTTCCTCGCGATTGCGTCGATGCTGTGCGTCACTTGGCCGCTTCCCGGACGCTGCCGAACGCGCTGCCCATGGACTGAGCCGTCTGGAGCAAGAGCGCTGCGCTGATCGCGATGGCGAGCAGCGTTAGGAGGGCGTCGCGGCTTACGATGTTCTCGAGATCACCCTCCCCCCGGGCCTGCATGGCGAGCACCAGCCTGTTGGCCACGTCGTGACATGCGGACGTGGTCGCTTCGAATCGCTCAAGGGTGTCTGCGTCGATGGTGCCGGCCTCTGCGCTTCGAAGCTCGGCCACGAGCGACTTAACCGAAGCGATGAGCGCGATCTGCTGGTCCAACAGGTCCCGCTCGGCGGGGTCGCTATTCCGGCGTAGGTGAGCCACCTCGTCTCTTCCCAAGGGGACCTCACCCCCGTCGCGGAGCGCGCTCGCACTACGTTCGATCAACGCAAGCGTCGCCTCCGAGTCCCGGGGAAGTCCGTGCAAGTACCCGAGGGTCTCCTTGTGCACCCTCTGATTGAGCGTCCGCTGTCGACCGGCGACGTTGGCTCCCAGCGCGACGTCGCGCGGGTCGAGGCGGACTGGGGGGATGCCCTAGTTGATCAGCCTGATCGATCGAGCTCTGAGGCGGAGAGTCCGCTCTTGTGGCCGGGAATGGGGTGTTGGAGGGTCGCGCCTGCTGGTGTGGGCGGGCCTCCGGTCGGAGGACTTCTGAGCTGGCCCCCAACGCTGGGCTCAGCGCGTCGGAGCCCTTTGTCGCCGTTGCCTTTCCATCGTTCCTGGCTCGATCATGGCGTGCGGGCTCGTCATGCAACCGAAGCTCCTCCCCGCGAACGGGTTGCGCCGCCACGTGCCCAGCGTTGGGGACCAGCTCGCAAACCTACCGCCCATCGGCACTTGGGCCGGATCCCGGCCCAGCACCATGTGGACGGAAGAGAGACGAGGCGAATTCGCACCCGGCAAGGGGGCTCGAAGCGCCCTGCCCATCGACGGGGACCAGTCTCAAACGGTGGAAACGGCAGGCAACCGGTAGAGTGGAGCGCGACCCCCCTAAGCCAATGACCCAAAGCCCACCGAAGCTCGAGCCAGATCAATGGGCAGCCGTGCTCGATGCCGTCGAGGCGGTGATCGACGTCCCGGCGAGTGAACGGCATGCGCGCTTGACCGAGCTACTGGCGGACGATTCCGTGCTCGTGCAGACGGCCCACGGGATGCTGGCGCTGGAGTGCGGGGATTCTGCGCCGGACGAGCGGGCCTTCGACTCACCGGTGGATGCGCTTTCGTCGGCGACGGCACCGTTCACGGCAATGGGTGGGACTCCCCGGGATGAGGTGGGGCCGTACCGTTTGCACGGGGAGATCGGCCGCGGCGGTATGGGCCAGGTCTTCTTGGCTTCGCGCTCCGACGGGGCGATTGATCGCCGTGTCGCGCTCAAGCTTGTGCACCCGGGACTCGGGACGAAGGAGGTCATCGCACGCTTCGAGCGCGAGCGTCAAGTGCAGGCGAGCCTCCTGCACCCCGGGATCGCCGTTCTGCTCGACGGGGGGGCGACGACGGACGGGCTGCCCTACCTCGTGATGGAGTACGTCGACGGCCTACGACTCGATCAGTGGTGCGACGAGCACCGGTTGAACGTGGACGAGCGGCTGGCTCTGTTCGTGAAGGCAGCGGATGCGGTGGCTTTCGCCCACGGAAGCCGCGTCATTCACCGGGACCTGAAGCCGTCGAACATCTTGGTCACCGCGGAGGGGCAGCCCAAGCTCCTCGATTTTGGCATCGCGAAGGTGCTCGATGGCGATAGAAACGTCACCGAGACGCTGACCGTCGAAGGGATGCAGCGTATGACCCCCGCCTACGCTAGCCCCGAGCAGCTGCGCGGCGAAGAAGTCACGGTCGCCACCGACGTCTATTCCCTGGGGACGCTGCTGTTCGAAGTGCTCACGGGTCATACGCCCCACATGCTCGACGGATGTTCGGTGGCGGAGATCGAACGCTCGGTGTGCGAAGAGCCGCCGCGCCGCCCAAGCCGCGCCGTGCTAGAGGAGCGCGAAGTTCGCAGCGACGTTTCAGATGGCACGACCCGCACGGTTGGCGCCGAAGAGTTGGGCCTGCGCCGGCAGTCGACGCCGAGCTCCCTGCGCCGCCAGATCCAGGGGGACCTTGAGCGCATCGTGATGAAGTGCCTGCGCAAGGAGCCGGATCGTCGCTACGCCTCCGTGAATGGGTTGATCGCGGATCTAGAGCGGTACCGCGACGGGCGCACGATCCTCGCGCGCCCCGAGTCACTTCTCTATCGAGCTCGCACCTTCGTCCGTCGCCATTGGATCGGCGTCACCGCAGCCGCTGGCGTGATCGCGACCCTGACGGGCGTACTGATCTTCAGCTTGATGCAGTATGGGAGAGCGGTCGACGCGGGCGTCGTCGCCGAGGAGAAAGGGCGGTTGGCGGAGGAGCGGCTTCAGAGCCTCATGGAATTCCGCTGGGATGTGCTGAGCAAGGTGGCGCCCGCCATCAATGAGCTGCCAGGTGCGTTGGACGCACGCGAACGACTCATCCAGGCCGTGATGGCGAACCTAGAGCGCGAGACGGCCATCCTGAACGGCGACGCCCCCCGAACAGAAGAGTTGATCCACTCCTACCTGACGCTTGCTGACCTCCAAGGGCACCCCCGCGCAACGAATCGTGGCTACATCCGCGAGGCGAAGGGCGCGCTTCTCGAGTCAGAGGTGCTGAGCGCAGATCTCATGTCCGCCTTTCCGCGCAAGAGCCGAGCCGCCTGGCTTCGTGCCAAGGTCGACCTGGCGCTTGGTTCGCTCTTGAGTAGCAGCGGCGACTACGTTGGTGCCGAGTCGTACCTGAGCGAAGCCATCGAACTCTCCGTCGGCGCAGTCAAGGACAAGGACTTCGGTAGGCGTGATCAGCTCTACGGCCTGTGGCACGAAAGTCACAAGGAACTCAGTTACCTGGCACTCTCCCAGGGGGATCTCGGCCTTGCGCGGGAGAACGCCGAGGCTGCTGCGGACTCGCTGGAGGAGCGCATCGTTGAGTTTCCTCAGCAGGTCTATTTTCTTGATGGCGACCGTTTGAACGTTCAGGCGCTCCTTGGGGAAATCGCGATTCATGAGGGCCATTTCGATGACGCCCTGGACACGGTGAGCACGGCGAGGGAGCGTCTTCTTGGGATGATGCAGAGGCACGGTTCGAACGCCCTGTTCGAGGAGATGAACGCAACGATGCTGAACGTCATCGCCGGGGCCTACGAGGGACTCGGGCGCCGGGAGGATGCGGTCCATTCCATGAAGCTCGCCGTCGATATCTCCGCGTCGCACCGTGATGCTTCGGAAGGCGACATCCGGGCCCTGGAGTCACTCGCGGGTCATCAGATCGGGTTAGCCCGGCTCTACCTTCGCTCTGATTCCTTCGCTCTCGCGAGGGATCTTCTGGAGAGCGCACTGGAAGCGTCGGAACACAGCGCTCGGCAGCGTCAAGACCACTACGACGACGTGCTGCGGACGATCGACATTGAGTCTGGCCTAGCTCGCTGCGCGGTGGGGGAAGGGGATCACGTTGAGGCAGACCGGCTCGCCACTTCCGCAAAGGAGAGGCTCAGTCGGCTCCGGGGCGAGCATGCCGAGCGCTACGGCATCACTCGGCGCGAAGCGCGGCTCGAGTGGACCCTCGGCCTGAGCCTCGCGGCAGCAGCTAGGGGCCTTGCTGAACCAAAGGCGTTGCATTCCTTCGCTGAGGCCGTTGAGCACTTGGACGCTGCGCTCGGGCTGAACCAGAGCCTCGTCGACCAAGGCCTCGGCGGGGTGGGGCCGGCTCGCGACGTGGTCGAGATTCAGGCGTTGCTCGCAGGGCTGCGTAGTCGCTAGCGAGCAGTAGGCCCCTTCACAGTTCCTTCTGGAGCCATAGCCGGGCAACACGCCAGCGCCTGTCGACGGTCTGCGTCGAGACGCCGAGTGCCTCCGCGGTCTCGGGGATCGTGAGTCCGCCGAAGAACCGCAGCTCGACGACCCGCGCAAGATCCTCGCGGGACTGGGCCAGCCGATCCACGGCGTCCGATAGCTCGAGAACGTCCAAGGATCGCTCCTCAAAGACGTGGAGCGCGGCGTCCAAGGGGAGGTTCTTGGGGTTCTCGCCGCGCTTGACGGAGCGCTTCGCGCGCGCATGGTCCACGAGGACGCTGCGCATCGCGCACGCCGCAGCCTTCAGGAAGTGCCCGCGCCCATTGAAGCTCTGCACCACCTCGGTGGAGAAGAGCCGCAGCCACGCCTCGTTCACGAGGGCCGTGGGCTGCAGCGTATGGTCCTGCGGCTGCCGGCCCATCCATTCCGAAGCGATCTGCCGCAGCGCGCCGTAGAGCATGGGCGCCAACTCCTCGACGGCGTCGCCATCCCCAGTGCTGATGCGCTGAAGAAGCTGGGTCGCGAGGTTGGGGTCGTGTTCCATTGGCTCTTGGGGCGCACGCGGCAGGTCGTCGGCTTCCATAGTGACGCTACTGGAAGGTCACGGCGACGGGTAGGCTGAAGTTGCTCGTGGGGGGGATCCCGAAGTCTCGGAACCATCCCTGGAAACTCCAGGTGTCGCCGGCGGCGACGGCCGTCGGCGGCGAGACAGGAATGCTCGACAGGTCGATCTCCACGTCCATTTGTCCACCTGGGCCAGAGTTCTGGGCGAGGCTAACGAAGCGCGCGATCGAGCCGCCCAGGCAGAGCCGTCCTTGGCTCCCTCCCGGGAAGAGCACGTCCCCTTGGGTTCGGCTCGCCAGGAAGTAGCCGAACGTGTTCAGCGGCATGTCGGTGCAGCTGAGGCGGACGTTGGCGTCCGCGACTACGTCACTACCGTACGCGCAGGTGGTCGCCCCGACGCCGGTGCTGTTCAGCTCGACGCTGCAGTAGGGCGCACCGATGATCGGCTTGGCCTCCACTCGCATGAGCCGCGCCGAGTTGTCGCCAGAGTGCCAGCCGCGGAACAGAATCCAGCGGCCGTCCGCGGTCGCCTTGGTCGTGGAGGTAATGTTGACGATGAGCGATCCTGCAGTGGTTGTCGTGACCCCTTCGCGGACCAAGATCTGGTCGCCCTTCATCACCACGTTGTTGCTCGAGTTCGGCAGACCGCTGAGAACCGCCCAGTGGATCAACTCTCCGCTGTCGGTGAGGTTGACGATGCGGTCGAGGATGCGGAACGTGAGCCCCGTCTGCCCGGGTACCGGATCGGCCTCGCGGCGAACCACGACGCCATCGCGCAGGTAGACCTCGTCGTCCAAGATCGACCCGTCGAGGTCGGCGGCCATGAGGAGGCTGCCGGATGCATTGATGTCGAAGCTCGGAACGGTGGTCTCAGGCCAGGAGCGCCCGGGGATCGGGCTCGGTGCCCCACCCTCCAGGAGGAGCGCACCAGCTTGGGTGTAGGCGGCCGTCCTGGGCGGGCTCGTGGCCAGTGACGCCGTCCACGCGATGTCGCCGGAGTCGCCTAGCTTGCAGGCATCGAAGATCGTGGAAAAGGTGTTCACCGGCACGGATTGACCAGGCGGGTTGAGGGACCCGTCCACGAGGACGTTGACCCCCGTGACGACTCCTGCGCTCTGCTGCAGCGTCGCGATGGCCCGATACACCGGGGGACTGTGGTTTGGGTCAGAGATTCGGCCAACGATCATGACCTGCCCCTGCCCGTTCACATCGATGTCTGAGATCTCCGGGACCATGAGCCCATTGATGATGTCGTCATCCTTGAGCAGCGGCTGGCTGAACCCCTTGTGGAGCAGGTTCTGTGAAGAGCCGTCCGGCAGCCGAACGTTCATGTCGCAGTAGGTGTTGCCCAAGTCGTCTCGCGCAACGCGCGAGATATTGCGAATGGTCGAGCCGCTCATTCCAGGGACGGGGCCGCCGCTGGCCATGAACTGACCTTCGCTGGTGAGCGCCGCGGCCTCGACATCACCGTTGGGCATGTCGATATCCAGCCGCGCGATCCACTCGCCGCCTGCGCTGATCTCTGCTTCCCAAATGATGCGCACCGTGGCGCCGTTCGGGAGCGTGTCCCCGGGGGATAGCAGCGTCTCAGGCGCTTGCCCCAGGCTAGGTCCTGCCAGCAGGATTCCGATGGGTAGGAGTTGTTTCATAGGACTAGCGGAAGATCAGGGTGGCTGCGTTGGTGAAGTTGGACGTGGGGGGGCCGCCGCTGCTGTCGCGGTGCCACGCCTGGAAGACGCGACCGGTGCCGGCCATGGCCGCCTCGGTGCCGTTCGGGACCGGCAACTCCGTGGGATCGATCGCGAGGACCAAGGTGCCCGTGGTGCCCGTACTCATCGCCGAGAGCGAGTAACGGCCGACGGTCCCTCCCAGGCAGAGGGTTCCGTCGCTTCCGCCGGCCATGGGCGTGTTACCCACGGTGCTTCCCACGATGAAGTAGCCGAAGCTGGTCAGGGGCAAGTCCCCCGCGAGGAGCGTCTTGGTCTGATCGATGGACTGATCCCCTTGGACGATGATGAAGCCGCGCTTGCCGGTGCTGTTCTCCGTTCCGATACAGGCTTGGTACTGAATGCCAACGGCAGAAGGCTCGTCGGAGAAGACGACGCCGCCGAAGACGTTGAACGTCGTGTTCAGCCCAACGGTGTCCCAGCGCGACCAGCCGTATCCCGTCCAGCGGCTGGTGAAGACACCGGAGGCGAAGCGCGAGGCGATGGCGCATCCCCCGGCGTTGCCAGCTCTCGTGTCGCCAAGGTACGTGCGGCGCTCGGAGATCGCTGGGCGATCCTCCGTCACGTCGATGCAGGTGGCATAGACGTCGAAGTTGAACGAGGAGGGGCTAAGCTCAAGGTAGGAGACCACGAACTCGTCGCGGGTCGACGCAATGCGGGGCTCGATCTGGGTTCGTTCGATGCGGCTGTGCTCGAGGGCCTGTAGGTGGAAGCGGAAGAGCCGCTCGTTGTCCCGGCACGTCATGATCCAGGTGTCGTAGTCGCTGCCGTCCCGGCGTGTGTACACGACCATGTAGGTGGGCGGCCCGCCACTAGGAGTGATCGTGTCCGAGACATCGAACTCCAACAGCTGAACGCCTGCGGCCTCCGTGAAGAGGACGTTCGACGACTCGCGTAGGGACCCGTTCGGGTTGATCTGCATACCGCGAATTTGGGTGCCACCTCCGGACACCGAAACGCCGCGGTAGATGAGGCTCCAGTAGCCGGCGTCGGCCGCTTCGCCGACGCTCTCCGATACGGCCACCGAGTCCAGGTTGTAGTCGGGGTCCGAGTCAGTGATCGTGGTGGCGCCGAGGGATCCCGATGGGAACATCTGACGGGTCCAGATCCTGGTGTCGCCGTTTGGGAGGACGCGAGTCCATGCGATGAGGAAGTTGCCGCCTGGGAGTGCGCTGCCGCCCACGTCGGCTTGGACGTGGTTATCGCTAAGGGTGAAGGGCGAGATGCGGACCTCGGCCGATAGCGTGCCATTGACCATGTTGCGACGGCGACCCCAGACCTGCTCCATCCCGTTCACGTTGCGCGTGAACACGCAGAGGCAAAGATCCCCGTCGTTGACGTTCGCCACAGCGGGGTCGGTCGCGGCGTCGCCGCTCAGGAGGAAGTAGCCTTCGTCAACGAAGTTGCCGTTGATATCGATCGTGCGAAAGAAGATGTCGGTGTCGGCAGCGGTCAGACCCGTCTCGTAGACGTAGATGAATGTCTCAGAGGTCAGGTCGTAGCTCACGTCCGGGTCGAGCTGCTGTTTGTCCCGGTTGTCCACGGTCCAGCTGCGGATGATGGGGTCCACGACGATCGTGCCGACGGCCGCGCGGAGGAACTCCGCTCCGACGGTGAGTCGCAGGTGCCCGTCTTCCAGGGTGGCGTCGACGTCGGCGCGGCGCCCTGCGCCGTCCAGGACGATGGCGGATCCGTAGAGGACGCCGCCCCCTGCGCTGTCGAAGCGGAAGCCAGCGCCGTCAGCTCGGCCACTGAGGTCCGTGGTGACTTCCAGGTCGAGGACGAGGTCAGCCTGGGAGCCAGCCGCATCGATCACGAAGCTTTGCTCGATCTCTAGAAGGCCCATGTCATAGGTCACGTCCACGGGACCGCGATCGAGAACGATCCGGTTCTCCGCTCGACGTACCTCGGCGCGCTCGTTGAGCTCGAGGGGCGTGCCGCCAATAGCGGCCTCCGCAAGGCGGAAGTTGACCGGCCAGGTCCGCTCGGCGTCCGGACCGATGAAGGGGAAATAGGTAAAGCCGCCGGTGTGGGCGCGCACCTTATAGGTCCGGCCAGCGGCCCAAAGACCGTCTTGCTGCTGGCTGTAGTGGACTCGCGTTTCCGGGGCGGCCAGCGCAGCCGCATGGGATGCGGGCTGGGCTTCGAGGAGTCCGTCGGCTGATGGGCCGCCTTTTTCGACCCCCTGCAGAGCCGCGGTGGGTGGGGCCGTGAGGGCGGTGAGGAGGGTGACAGCTGCGGCTAGGCGCAGTCCCTGGGCATGTATGGGGAGCATGGCAACGTTGATTGGGGTCAGGTGAGGAGGGAGACGTTCTCCCCTTCACCCGGTCCCAACGCAGTCCTGCATTTGGCCACCCCAAGGAATCTCAAAAGGCGTTCTTGGCCCGTTGCGTACCCCGCCTCAGTCCGTTCCCCGCCCTCCGCCCTCTCCACCGGAACGCAGGCTGTGGAACTGGACTCGCTGGAGATCGGCCACCGGCCGATAGCCCAGGGCCTGGTAAGTCCTGTTGGAGGTCGGGTTGTCTAGGTCCGTGAAGAGACAGCAAAAGTCCTTCCCCCTGTCCAAGAAGTGCTGGCTCAGGGCCGCGACGAGGCTCGAGGCATAGCCGTTCCTGCGGTGGGCCCTCGGCGTAAAGACCCAGCTGATCGATGCGCCTTTGGGTGACTGCCGCATGCAGCCCGCCATGGCCACGGGTTCCCCGTCAACGATCCAGAACCAAAGCTCACCCCTGTCGAGCGGATTCGCGATGTCAGCTAGCCTGGCGCTAGCCGGGGCGAGTCCCGCCTCGGCGCTGAAGCGGTGCGCCCACTGGTGTGCGAGCGCGGCGTCGGCCCGAGTCGCAGGCACCATCGCACCCGGGGTCGCGCGCGGCGCGATGACTTCGTCCAGTCGGAAGAGCCGCTGCGCCACCATGATCTCCGTCTCTCGGCCATCGATGGCTGAGACCTCCCGTGCGATGGCCGCCGCATTCTGGGGGCTGCAGATCGCCCCACGGATCGCGATACCTACCCCGTGGAGGGCCTGGACGAGGTGGGCGACGCCTTCCTCCGATCCACCGCTTATGCCGATCGGGTAGGGAGCCGTTCGCCAGACCGGCGCATCGAGCTGACCGTCATCACGCCAGATGGCGCCGAGGAAGTCGCGATCCGGTTCCTTGGAGCCGGTCGGCCACTCGCCGTTCGACTCCCTCAGCAGTGTCCGCTGCACGACGTCGATAGCGACGCAGTGAAGGCACTCATCCGCTTCAAGCGTGGTGCCCACGGCCTTGAGGAACGCGGTGGGGGACTCGAACTCTTGGAAGCGTGGCATCGCACCAAGAGTACACCCTGTTGCGCTCGCTCTTTGGGGACCGAGTAGATCATCGACCATGAACGATCGGTCCGCCGAGGCTCCCGGACAGCTGCCCGGGAGCCCCGCCCGTGGTTGCCGCCGCGTCAGGCGCTGGCCGCCGACGCGCCGAGCCGTCGGACGATCGCTGCGCCGACGCTCGCTCCCACCTGGCGCATTTGGTCGACCGTGAACTCAGCGCTGACGTGGTCGAGCACGAAGGTCGCCTCGTAGGACTCCTGGGCGACGTCAAGCTCGATGATCTTCGCCATCACCTCGGGGACGTCGCCGGCTCGGTCTGGAAAGCGAGTGCCCAAGAGCTCGACCGCGTTGGCGTAGTGCACGGCCTCATCGTTCTTAAGGTGACGCAGGAGCTTCCCGAAGGCCGGCGGGCCCAGCGAAGCATAGAACGGAATGTCGTCGCCATACCCCCGCGTGCTCATCGCCTCGTCGTAGGCGAAGAGCACGGAGAGCTGGAATTCGTCGTCGAGGAGTTCGTCGAACCCTCGGAAGTTCCCGGTGCGCTGTCGAAGCCGGTCGTCGAGCTCTTCCTGCGTCACGCCCATCACGAGGCGGTAGAGGCGTGCGAGGCCGTCCGCGTGCTTGGCCTCGTCGAGGGACCACGCTTTGAGGAAGAGTCCGAACTCCTCGGAGAAGGGCTGGTCGAGCTCGCTGGCGCGGCGGGCAAGTTCGGCTTCCAAGAGTCGCGCGTCGTACTCGGCCACGAGATCCATCCAAAGACGTGGCTCGAACGCACGGGCTTGCTCCCGTGAGCAGCGCACCTCGCTGGCGAGGACTGGATCCATGAGGGAGGAAAGATCCCAGTCTCTTCTACGTGGCAAGTACGGCATGGGGCTGGCGGGGCAGCAAGGGAGCATCTTAGGCCATCGAGAGGGTCGAGGCTAGCTAGGGGTTGCCGCGGCCCTCGCGGAGGTGAACACAAGAATCGAAGAAAGCGGGTGGTGGGGAGAGCGGCCGGGCAGGAGGTACCTGTACGAATTCAAATCCTGCCAACGGATGTCCCCACCCCTCTGCTCACCATGGACCCACTCAAGCGAATCGCACAGTGCTTGCCCCGAACTCAGCGCTCACCTGAAACTCGCACGCAGTCTCGACCCAGCGCCCGCACGCTGCGTCTCCCCGGTTTCCACCGACGGGGGCGTCGACAAAGCGCCCTCGCCGCCACCGCGTTCGCCCTCGCTGCACTCAGTCCGCACGCGTCGGCGCAGCTCGGTGACCCCAACGTTCGCGTGTTGATCCGATCTGGTGACGTCGTCGGCGGCGAAACGGTCTCCAACGTCCGCGAGCCATCCATCGCCGCGGACGGAACGTGGGCTGCCATCTGCCAGCTCAACAGCACATCCCAGCGTGGCCTCATCATCAACGGAGATTTGGCGTTAGCCGAGGGCGATATGACCCTCGATGGGCGTGTCTTTGAGCGCTTCGAGCAGGTGCGGGTGTCGTCTGACGGCACCGTGGCACTCCTGTTCGAGGCTAGCAACCCCGCGAATCCCGCCAACCCCACCGGCCGTGTACGCATAGGAGGCGACCTAATCCTCCAAGAGGGCGATCCGATCAACGTCCCCGCCCTGGGGGTCTCCGGAACGATCGGCGGCTTCCTCGGCATGGACTGGGACGCTCCCACCTTGACCGTTGGCATGACGATCCTTGCGATTGCC